>CALUNI010000073.1 GCA_944321905.1 uncultured Muribaculaceae bacterium
AAGACAGGCAGCACCCTCGCCGATTACGAACCCGTCGCGTGAACCGCTAAACGGGCGAGACGCGGTTTCGGGGCTTTCGTTGCGAGTCGAAAGTGCGTGCATGGAGTTGAACCCACCTACGCCTGCGGGGTAGATTGCGGCTTCGGCACCACCGCTTATCATTGCAACGGCTTGACCCAAACGGATGCAATTAAATGCATCGATCAAGGCGTTGGTCGATGAAGCGCAGGCCGAAACTATGCCAAAGTTTGGACCGCGGAACCCGTATTGCATTGAAATGTGACCGGCGGCGATGTCTGCAATCATCTTCGGGATGAAGAACGGATTGTACTTAGGCCCCTGGTCGGCGTGCATGGCATAATAACCTGCTTCTTCCTCAAAAGTGTGAAGACCACCGATACCCGAAGAGAAGATTACGCCAACATTGTCGGCATCTATGCCTTCGGCATTTATTTTAGAGTCTTCAACGGCCTGTTGGGCTGCAACAAGCGCATATTGGGAATAAAGGTCGAGGGTACGCAACCTCTTACGGTCGAAGAAATCGGCTCCGTTGAAGTTTTTTACCTCGCACGCAAATTTTGTCTTGAACAGAGAAGCGTCGAAATGTGTAATAGGCCCGGCACAACTTACACCTGCCACGGCATTTTGCCATGTGGTTTCAACATCGTTGCCAAGGGGCGTTATCGCACCCAAGCCAGTTACAACAACTCTTTTTAACTCCATTATGAAATTTAATGTAATTCTTTTTTACTTGTTAGCTTCGATGAATGAGATTGCATCGCCTACAGTTGTGATGCCTTCTGCCTTGTCATCAGGAATTTCGATGCCGAATTGCTTTTCAAATTCCATGATTAATTCTACAGTGTCGAGTGAATCAGCACCAAGATCTTGAGCAAATGTAGCTTCTGGTGTTACTTCCGATTCGTTTACTCCAAGCTTTTCTACAATTATTGCTTTTACCTTTTCTGCAATTTCTGACATAATGATTTAAATTTAAATAGTTATAATTTGGATAATTAAAAAATTTCGCGGCACAAAGTAAGTAATTTTAATTTGAATATGAAAAAATTTAACGCCCTAAAATGGCATTTCTTGCACAATTTGTCGAAATGTGTGCAATTTATGGCTCTGTTTACGGCTGCTTATCTTTCATATCATATTTGTTTCGTTTCGGCCGACTTATGCTTTTCCCGGCCATTCTCACGGTGGTCGGCAAGTCATGACATCGGCATAGTTTGCCGCCTGCATCGATGCAGGCTTTGCACGTGCATGTGTCCGGCGGATTGCTGAAAGTCCTTAAATTAGGAGCATTTGGCTGCTTGCTCAGCCGCATTTCATGGCCGCTCGGTCACATTCTAGGCTGCAAATATACTGAATTTTTCGTAATCTCCGTAAAATTTGTCTTATATTTGCATAAAATAGGCTGCGTCTCGGCATTGCGCCACAAGCAAGCTTGCGCGTACTGCTCTCGACTTGCACTATCTTTGCATAAAATAGGCTGCATCTCGGCATTGCGCCACAAGCAAGCTTGCGCGTACTGCTCTCGATTTGCACTATCTTTGCATAAAATAGGCTGCGTCTCGGCATTGCGCCACAAGCAAGCTTGCGCGTACTGCTCTCGATTTGCACTATCTTTGCATAAAATAGGCTGCGTCTCGGCATAACGGGAAGATTTAAGCAGGCCAACGGTAAAATTATTTTTGCGTATGATTAAGAAGCCCCTGTTCAGTATAATAACAGTTACGTTCAATGCCGCAGATGTCATTGAGGACACACTCGACAGTATTAGGCTGCAAAGAATGCATGATTATGAATATATCGTCGTGGACGGTGCTTCGCGCGACGACACGCTTGAGCATGTGAAACAGTCGGGAATCGCACCGTTGCGCATCATAAGCGAGCGCGACCGAGGCATTTACGATGCAATGAACAAGGGCTTGAAGTTGGCTCAAGGCGAGTATCTGATATTCTTGAACGCAGGCGATTCTTTTGCCGGAGATGATGCGTTAGCCCGTCTGGCAAACAAGGCAGGTGAAGACGACTTCGACATATTGTATGGCCAGACGCAAATTGTTGACAAGGAACACCGCGTGTTAGGTTCACGCCATTTGACTGCGCCCGGAGAGCTAAGTGCCGATAGTTTTAAGCAGGGCATGCTTGTGTGCCACCAAGCATTTGTCGTCAAGAGGACTGTCGCGCCATTGTTTGACTTGCAGTATCGCTTTTCGGCCGACTACGACTGGTGCATACGATGCTTGAAGTCGAGCAGACGTAACGGGTATGTGGGAGACAGGCCGATTGTAAATTTTCTCATTGCGCCGACCGGCACCACCGAGAGCAATCACCGCGCCTCTCTCAAAGAAAGGTATCATATAATGTGCAAATATTATGGGACGCTCCCAACCATAATTCGCCATTTGTCGTTTATCCCTCGTTATCTGGCCGAGAAACGTCGTAAAAGGAGACTTGGCAAGCGAGGAGAGTGCAATAGTTGTAACATATAAATCGAGTAATGGAAATAGTTACGAAACAAATAACCGTAGAGGTGAATGAAGACAGTCCCGGCACGCTTGCCGCGGTGACGGGCATACTGTCGCGCCATGCAGTGAACATACTTGCCATGACGGCAAGTGGAAACCGGCGCGACGGACACGTGCATTTTGTTGTCGATCACACCGACCTTGCCTATAACATCCTGTCGAACCACGGGTACAAAGTGGAGTTGGAAGATGTGCTATGTATATCGGTGAGGAATGTGGCGGGTGCCTTGCATAAGGCCTTGCAAGCCCTCGCGGGGTATGACATCAATATAGAGTACATATATGCGTATGCCAAGGAGTCGGACGGAGTGGCTGTTATAAAGTGCGATGGCACATCTTACGCGACCAATATCCTAACCACCCATTTTAAAGAGTTTCGCAAAGAGTAACCGCCCCCCTGGGAGGACGTTTAAAACCCAAAACGGTCATTAGTCCGCAAATATTTGTTTTGGAAATGCTTCTTATGCCGTTTTTTTTGTTTAATGGCATGACAAAAAACAAGCCGACTAACTCTTTACGAGAATGCCGGCTTGTGGTATGATAATTTAATCGTCGTTTACTTTACACGGCCTACATAAGAACCGTCGCGAGTGTCAACTTCGATCATTTCGCCTTCATTGATGAAAAGAGGCACCTTAACCGTGGCACCGGTTTCAACGGTTGCAGGCTTGAGCGTATTGGTGGCGGTGTCGCCCTTTAAGCCCGGTTCGGTGTAAGTCACTTTTAATGTGGTTTTTATTGGCATTTCGGCGTATAACACTGTTTCGGTCGAAGCATCTGACACGACTTCAACGGTGTCGCCTTCTTTCATGAAGTCGCTTCCGGTTACAAGGTCTTTAGAAATGGGTATTTGTTCAAATGTTTCATTGTTCATGAATATGTCATCGCCACCTTCTTGGTACAGGTATTGGTAGGGGCGGCGTTCAACTCGCACGTCTTCGAGCTTTTCGCCGATGTTGAAGCGACGTTCTATAACGCGCCCGTCAACAACGTCCTTAAGCTTTGTGCGCATAAAGGTGTTGCCCTTTCCCGGCTTAACGTGTAAAAATTCGACGCAGAAATACAATTTGCCATCCATGCGGATGCAGGTTCCGTTCTTGATGTCTTGAGCGTTAATCATATATATAATAATGTAATAGTGTTGTTCTGAACAGATTGATGTTGCAAAAATACTGTAAATCGGAAAAAACACAAAGGAAAACTTGCAAAAATCTGACTTCACTTTGGTATTTTCAAAAAAAGTCGCTACTTTTGCACACCGAATTTGAAATTAAGAAACAATAAAAATATAAAACGATGAAAAGAACATACCAACCGTCGAATAGGAAGAGAGTTAACAAGCATGGCTTCCGCCAAAGGATGAAAACCGCTGACGGCCGCAAGGTGCTTGCTCGTCGCCGCGCAAAGGGTCGTTACAGCCTTACCGTGTCTGACTCTATCGGAAGCAAGTAAGAGAGAAAAAGTTCTCGTGTCGGAGTGTTTCCATGCAACATGCAGGCAGGAATTTTTGCGGTTGGTGGAATGCGCTGAAAGATTTACAACGCTGTGGTCTTGTAATAGGCAGCAGCGTTTTTTTTGTCGTGACACTTATGACTTTTTCAAGCATGGCTGTAAATTGTTAAAAATATATACCTGTTAGCATATTTTATAAGTAAAATGAAGCGGCCATGTCATCTAATGGCTACTTTTGCAAAGGCAAAGTGGCATCGTAGAAACGGTGCAACGCCATTCATCAACAGTGCCAATGCGTTGGCGACAAGGCCTGGCACGGCTGTGGAAGATATCGACAGCATCTGCAAACTGAAACTTTACAAAACAAAATTTTCAAGCAGCATTTCACCAAGCTGCGTATAATTAAAACGTACCGTAATGAAATTTAATCTGACAAAGCAAGATTTGAAGCTTGGCAAGAAACAGATAATCGGCGTGTCTGTAGCCGTTGTAGCCATAGGTGTTGCATGGTTTTTCTTGACCCGCAAGCCGGCTCCGGCTCCCGAGTATCCTGTGGTGTGTGTCGAGTCGGCAGGCAAGCAGGATGTGGAAATTTATGGCGACTATGTGGGACGCATAAGAGCGCAGCAATTTGTTGAAGTACGCGCCCGCGTCGAAGGGTTCCTTGAGCAGATGAAGTTTGAAGAAGGTACGTATGTCAAGCGTGGACAAGTACTGTTTGTCATAAACCAAGACCAATATAAGGCAAAGGCCGACAAGGCTCGGGCGCAACTTAAAAAAGACGAGGCGACTGCCAGAAAGGCCGAACGCGACCTGGAACGCATACGCCCGTTGTATGAACAGAATGCGGCAAGCCAACTCGACCTCGACAATGCTATTGCGGCATATGAAACCGCAGTGGCCAGCGTGGGAATGAGCCAGGCCGACCTCGACCAAGCCGAGCAGGAGCTGGGATACACGATTGTTACTTCTCCGATATCGGGACACATCAGCGAGAGGCACGTTGACCTTGGAACGCTTGTCGGGACGGGTGCCCAGTCGCTGCTTGCCACTATAGTGAAGAGCGACACTGTGCTTGTTGACTTCAGCATGACGGCACTCGATTATCTGCGCAGCAAGGAACGGAATGTGACCCTTGGCCAACGCGACACTTCAAGGTCGTGGCAGCCAACGGTTACCGTCACTCTTGCCGACAACAGCGTTTATCCGTATAAAGGACTGGTGGATTTTGCCGAGCCTCAAGTGAATCCCGAAACAGGCACATTCTCTGTCCGCGCCGAGATGGCCAATCCCGAGCATGTGTTGCTTCCGGGACAGTTTACTAAGGTGCGGTTGCTGCTCGACGTGCTTGAAGACGCGACGGTAGTCCCGCAGAAAGCCTTGATTCAAGAAAAGGGTGCGTCTTACATATATGTCATGCGTCGCGACTCGGTTGTAGAACGCAGGTATATCGAAGTAAGTGCCGAGTTTGGCAACAGCATGGTTGTGGAACGAGGCGTGGTTCCGGGTGAAATGGTCGTGACCGAGGGTGTCAACAAGCTTACTCCGGGCATAAAAGTGATAACGGCCAGCCCCGAGGATTTCGTGAAGCCGGAAAAAGAGGAAGGCAAGGAGTAGCCCGTAGTTAATCGTACAAGAGAAACAGACATGAAAGTCAATTTTTTCATCGACAGACCCGTATTCTCGGCTGTCATATCGATATTGATTGTGATTATAGGTATCATAGGGCTTCTTATGCTGCCTATCGACCAATATCCTCAAATAACCCCGCCTGTGGTCAGGATTACTGCTTCGTATCCGGGTGCAAGTGCGCTCACTGTGTCGCAGGCCGTGGCCACTCCTATCGAGCAAGAGCTTAACGGTACGCCGGGAATGCTTTATATGGAATCAAACAGTTCCAATTCAGGAGGCTTTACGGCAAATGTCACGTTTGACATCAGTGCCGATGCCGACCTTGCCGCCGTGGAAATACAAAACCGAGTGAAGCTCGCAGAGTCGAGGCTTCCGGCCGAGGTCGTGCAAAACGGTATAGAGATAGAAAAGCAATCGTCAAATCAGTTGATGACAATATGTATAACTTCCGACGACCCAAAATTTGACGAAATATACTTAAGCAACTTTGCCACGCTCAATATATTGGACCTGCTGCGACGGATACCCGGCGTGGGGCGTGTGTCCAACATCGGCAGCCGCTACTACGCCATGCAGATATGGGTCGATCCTGCCAAGTTGGCCAATTTCGGATTGACGGTGCAGGATGTGCAGAATGCGCTGAAGGACCAGAACCGCGAGTCGGCAGCAGGCGTGCTTGGCCAACAACCTGTGGATGGGGTTGACATAACGATACCTATAACGGCGCAAGGGCGATTGTCGAATGTGTCGCAGTTTGAGGAAATCGTTCTTCGAGCCAATGCCGACGGGTCGTTGATACGTATGCGCGACGTGGCACGCGTGTCGCTCGAAGCTCAGTCATATAATACAGAGAGTGGCATAAATGGCGGCAACGCCGCCGTGTTGGGCATATACATGTTGCCTGGAGCCAATGCCGTGGAAGTCGCCGACCTCGTAAAGCAGGAAATGCAAGAAATAAGCCGTAGCTTCCCCGAGGGACTGTCGTATGAGATAACTTTCGACATGACAGAGTATATCTCAGAGTCGATACACGAGGTATATAAGACGCTGTTTGAGGCTATTTTGCTTGTTACGATAGTGGTGTTCTTGTCGCTTCAAAGTTGGCGTGCGACAGTGATACCCGTCATCGCCGTGCCAATTTCACTTATCGGTACTTTTGGCTTCATGTTGATAATGGGGTTCTCGCTCAACATATTGACACTCCTCGGATTGGTACTGGCCATAGGTATCGTGGTGGATGATGCCATAGTGGTGGTGGAAAACGTGGAGCGCATAATGGAAGAGGAGCATTTAAGCCCGTATGAAGCCACGAAGAAGGCCATGGAAGGCCTTACGGGGGCGCTGATAGCCACGTCGCTCGTGCTTGCCGCGGTGTTTGTGCCGGTAAGTTTCTTGCCCGGCATAACTGGGCAGCTGTATCGCCAGTTCAGTATCACGATTGCCGTGTCGGTATTGTTGTCGGCGGTAGTGGCCTTGACATTGACTCCCGTCATGTGCTCGCTGATACTCAAGCCTGTAGATCATACCAAGCAGAAGAACAAGTTCTTCAGGATGATAAACTACTGGATCGACAAGGGCAATCACAAGTATGTCGGCTTGATAAAGGTCGCTGTAAAAAATCCGCGGCGCATCATGGCAGGATTCGGCATGGTGTTGGTGCTGATATTTGTCCTTTACAAATTGATTCCCACGAGTTTCTTGCCATCGGAAGACCAAGGATATTTCACAGTGGAACTTGAGTTGCCCGAAGGTGCAACTCTTGAGCGCACTCGTGTCGTCACCGAGAGAGCCATCGACTACTTGATGGGAATAGAGGCTGTGGAATATGTGCAGAATGTGACAGGTACCAGTCCGCGCGTGGGAACCAATCAGGCACGTAGCCAGCTCACGGTGATACTGAAAAACTGGGCCGACCGTGGCGATGCTCCCATCGACAAGATTATGGAAGATGTGCGCAACGAGTTTGAGAAATATCCCGAATGCAAGGTGTATCTGTCAACGCCACCGGTAATTCCGGGGCTTGGTACTTCGGGCGGATTTGAATTGCAACTCGAAGCGCGTGGCGATGCCACTTACGACAACTTGGTGGCGGCGGCCGACACGTTGATGTATTACGCTCAGCAAAACAGCGGGCTGACAGGGCTTTCTTCCTCGTTGCAGGGCGAGATACCTCAATTATACTTCGATGTTGACCGTGACCGCGTTAAGATGGCAGGCGTGCCGATGGCCGACGTGTTTGCAACCATGAAGGCTTACACGGGTGCTGTCTATGTCAACGACTTCAACATGTATAACCGTGTGTATCGCGTGTATTTGCAGGCCGAGTCCCAATATCGCGAACACCGTGACAATATCAACCTGTTTTTCGTCCGTGGCAAAAATGGCGACATGATACCACTCACCGCACTCGGAAATACCGAATACACAACAGGTCCCGGCAGCATAAAGCGTTTTAACATGTTTACAACTGCGGTCATACGTGGCGAGGCAGCGCGCGGATATAGCTCGGGACAGGCAATGGAGACCATAGAACGCTTGGCTCACGAGCATTTGCCCGACAACATAGGTGTGGAATGGAGCGGATTGTCGTATCAGGAGCAGAAGGCCGGCGGACAGACGGGGTTGGTTCTTGCACTCGTGTTCTTGTTTGTGTTCTTGTTCCTCGCCGCCTTGTATGAGAGTTGGTCGATTCCTATTGCGGTGCTGCTGTCGCTACCTGTGGCCGCGCTCGGAGCATATGTGGGCATAATGGCTTTAGGGCTTGAAAACAACACATATTTCCAGATTGGCCTTGTGATGCTTATGGGTATGGCGGCAAAAAATGCGATCCTCATTGTCGAATTTGCCAAAGACGAGGTGGCAACGGGCAAAAGTGTACAAGAAGCAGCTCTGCACGCGTCGCACTTGCGCTTCCGTCCTATCTTGATGACGTCGTTGGCATTCATACTCGGCATATTGCCGCTGGTTATAGCCACGGGACCCGGTGCCGGAAGCCGTCAGGCGATAGGTTCGGGTGTGTTCTTCGGGATGATATTCGCCGTCACGCTTGGTATAGTACTTGTTCCGTTCTTCTTTGTCATGATATACAAGACGACAGGGAAGCTGAAGGAAACAAAAAATATGATTCACATTGGGAAAAAACATAAGTCTGACAATGAAGCTAAGTAGATTATTCATCATAATGGCTTTGGTGGCAGTGCTTGCCACCGGATGCAAGATAGGCAAGAAATATACCCGCCCCGACTTGGAACTGCCGGCGCGTCTCGACAGCACGATGACGACCGACACCCTGTCGATTGCCGACTTGCCTTGGAATCAAGTATATGCCGATACGTTGCTGCAAAATCTCATATACAAGACCCTTGAAAACAACAAGGACCTGCTCATTGCCGCCGCCCGCGTCAAAGAGCTTGCAGCATTGAAGCGCATCGACATGGCCAACTTGTTTCCCGATGTGGCATTGCGCGTGTATGGAGAAAAGGAGCAGGACAATTATGGCGGAAATAATTCTGACGACAACAACCAGTTTGATTTAAAGGCTCGCATAACGTGGGAAATCGACCTGTGGGGCAAACTGCGGTGGGCGAAGGATCAAAGTATGGCAGAGTTCCTGGCATCGGTCGAGAATCAGCGCGCATTGCAGATGAGCCTTGTGGCAAATGTCGCTGAGTCTTACTTTGAACTCGTGGCATTGGACAACGAGCTGAAAATCGTCAACCAGACGGTCGAGGCGCGTCGTGAAGGGCTTGAACTTGCAAAGTTGAGATACCAAGGCGGCTTGACTTCTGAAATGACTTACAGCCAGGCGCAGGTGGAGCTTGCGAGCGCCGAGGCTCTTATTCCCGACCTTGAACAGCAGATCACGCTGAAGGAAAATGAAATAGCGTTCTTGGCAGGTGAATATCCGTTTGCAATCGATCGTGTGGAATTGCCCGACGACGTGATGCTGCCGGTGAGCCTGCCGGTGGGACTGCCGTCGGCCTTGCTCGAACGCCGCCCCGACGTGAGACAGGCCGAGCAGGAGCTGATTGCGGCCAATGCCGAAGTGGGCATTGCCTACACGAGCATGTTCCCGCAGATAAGCCTTACTGCCGACCTTGGTGCTGAAAGCGACCAGTTGGGAGATTTGCTAAAGTCGCCATACCATCTTATCAGTGGCTCTTTGTTGCAGCCTGTGGTAGGCTTGTGGAAGAACAAGTCCCGGCACAAGGCCGCACAGGCAGCTTATGAACAGGCTGTGTATGCTTATGAGAAAACCGTGCTTAACGCGTTCCGTGACGCATATAACGCGATTGTCAGATACAATAAGACTAAGGAGATATACGAGTCGCAGTATCGACTTGAACGCTCGTCGCGCAGCACGCTCGACCTTGCGCAGTTGCAGTATATGAATGGCGTTATAGGGTATCTCGACCTGCTTGACGCGCAACGTACATATCTTTCGGCGCAAATCGACTTGAGTAACGCCGTCCGCGACAAGCAGCTTGCCGTCGTTAACCTTTACAAGGCTCTTGGCGGCGGTTGGCAACAGTCATCCAAGCAGTAATCTCGGGAGATGTGTCCGCCACGTCGGTGGTCACGGTTCCCGGCGTATAGAGCGGCGACTGCGGTATTGTGCCGGCGACAGGCCGGCGTGCCGTCGGAAGAATCGGCTCATATACGACTGGTCGGGAAAGTTAAGGTTTTCGGCAATCCGGGTTATCGGCACGGTCGAATCCATAAGCTGTTCTTTTATTTCGGCCACAAGTTGTGCGTCAATCACCTGTTTGGGAGTGCGCCCTCGGGTGTGTCGCAATACCACCTTGTTAAGGTACCGTTGAGATATGTTGAGTTGCGAGGCATAATAGTCGGCGCGGTGGTGGTCGCCTGCCTCGGCTTTCACCATGCGCATGAATTTGTGTGCCAGCAACTGCGTGTTGCTAAAATTGTTGCGGGGGTCTATTCGCTCCTGTATTGTTCCGAATACCCACATCCAGAATCCTTGCAGGAACGATTCTTCCTGCATCTCGCGGAATTTTGCCGCCGACGCGTTGCCAAAGAGCATTTTGGCCATGTCCATCCACAGCAGCAACTCGTTCCATGTGCGTTGACTTCGCGCGTCGGGCGTGTGCACGTATGTCGGGTGTTCTTCGTTGTAGTCAAAATATATGTGGTCGATAGGCAGTGCTATCTTTGCAAAGAGGTCGGTAGTAAACGTGAACACCCTCACGGCGAGGTCGTCGGAGCGGTCGGTGCATTGTGCGAGACACCCCATGGTGAATGAGAGCTCCATTTGCGGTACGAGCCGGTAGGTCTCGGCTCCCGTGTTGAGCGTCGCGGTTCCCGAAACGACGGCCATGTATATCCCCGTGCGTATGCGCATCGGGTGGTCTTCCATTTCTGCAAGGTCGGTTTCAAAATATTTGATTTGTTCCACGGCGGCCTGCAGTGCGTTGCGTCGGTTGTTCATTGTCGGTCACATTTATGGTGCAAATTTAGTTCATAATCTTTATTTCAGCTCGTTTTTGTTCTAAAAATGAAAAATCTTGGCGTAACTATGCCATGTCTGTTATTGCAAAAACTGCTACCTTTGCAGTCGGAAAAAATATGCAGTAATTATGCTTTATTCAGAAGCGAGAAGAGTCAACAATCGGTTATTTCTTGAAGGTTTCTTAGGCCTGCTTAGCGCATTTGGCCCCTTTGTCATGGATATGTATGTGTCGGCGTTTCCGCAGATAATGAGTTTCTATGACACCGTTCCGTCGTTGGTGCAGTTGTCGTTGACCGCATGTACCATAGGTCTTGCATTGGGGCAATTGCTGTTTGGCACCATAAGCGACAGTTATGGGCGCAGGGTGCCGTTGCTGTTGTCGCTCGTGCTGTATCTCGTGGCCACGCTCGGATGCGTGATTGTGCCGTCGGTGGGCTTGTTTATCTGCATGCGTTTTTTCCAAGGCTTGGCTGCCGCAGGCGGAGTTGTCATCTCGCGGTCGATAGCCGCCGATTGCTACAGTGGCAGTGGGTTGGCGCGGATGTATGGCATAATAGGCATGATCAACGGCGTGTCAACGGTGCTTGCTCCGGTCTTTGGCGGCCTTGTCATAGAGTATTTCGGATGGAAAGCCGTGTTCGGCGCATTGCTGCTCATCGGCGTGGCAATGGTAATGGGTACCGTGTGGCTGCAAGAGTCGTTGCCGGCTCCAAATCGTGTAAGGCTCAATCCTGTTGCCTTGCTTGACGGATTGAAGAAGATAACAGCCAACCGCCTGTACGTAGGATCGGTGGCACAGTATGGCTTGGTGATGGCCATTATATTCGTAAATCTTGCATCCTGCCCGTTCATCATGGACACTTACGGGCTGTCGGCCGAGCAAATAAGCCTTGTGTTTGCCATAAACTCCATAGCGTTGGCCATATCTTCGGGTGTCGCATCACGGTTTGGCAACATACGCGCTGTGATACGCTTTGCCGGTGCTGGAATGACCATAGCGTCGGTCATACTTGCCGTGGCGTTAATATTCAACCTCGGCTTTGTGGCCTATGAAGGTGCGTTGTTTTTGATGTATTTGTTTGTCGGTGCCGTATGCACAGGATCCACGACGCTTGCCATGGATGCCGAGCGTGAGAACGCAGGCTTGGCATCGGCATTCTTCGGTGCCGTGGGGTATGTGGCAGGAGGACTTGCGTCGCCGCTTGTCGGGGCAGGAAACATCTTCATCACTTCGTCGGTGCTTTTCGTGGTGCTCACGTCCACAAGTTGGCTGCTGTCGCACAAGAGCCGCAACTGCTAAGCGTGGCTATAGTTTTTT
>CALUNI010000074.1 GCA_944321905.1 uncultured Muribaculaceae bacterium
GTAGGTCACCGCCCCATCGAGGAAAGGCCCGGACAGCGAGCAATCGCCGCCCGGGCCTCTCCCGTTTTTTTCCCCCCCCGTCCCACGCGGGCAGGAGGAAGATGGATGTTTCTAAGGAACCATAAGAAAAAGCGACATTCTCCACAAGGTGGAAAGTGCCGCTTTAAGTGTTTTCACAACGGAATAATCCTTATTGTGATTTGCTTCAAATTTGTAAAGCAAATTTATATATGATTTTCGCAAACACAAAATAAATAAGTAAAAACTTTTGCTTATCTTTGAATAAAACAAGAAAATAAATAAGTTCAAAACTTAAAATTAATAATCATGAAACTAATACTGGGACTTGATTTGGGTGTGAGTAGCATAGGTTGGGCTGTGGTGCGTGAAGCTGAGAATGCGAATGAAACTTCTCATATAGATGGAGCCGGAGTTAGAATAGTTCCTTTATCTATCGACGAGCAAAAGAATTTTAAGGAGGGTAAAAGTATAACAACTAATGCAACAAGATCTGCGTACAGAAGTATGCGTCGGAACTTGCAGCGATACAAGCTGCGACGTGAGAATCTTATAGATTGCTTGCGAAGAAATGGCATCATATCGAATGAAACTTTACTATATGAATCGGGAAATAAATCGACATTTGAGACATATAAATTGCGCGCTCGTGCGGCTACTGCGGAAATTACTCTTGAACAATTTGCTCGCGTATTACTGATGATTAACAAAAAACGTGGCTATAAGAGTAATCGCCATGTTAAGAAAGAGGAAGAAGGTGATGCCATTGATGGCATGTCGATAGCTCGTCGCTTATATGAAGAAAATATTACGCCGGGGCAGCTGACATTGCAGCTTTTAAACAGTGGGAAAAATTACGTTCCAAGTTTCTATCGTTCTGATTTGCAAAATGAGTTTGATAAAATATGCAGCGAGCAGCGACAATACTATCCGACTGTGTTGACTGATGAATTTATTGCAAGATTGAAAGGTTTAAACAAGAGGCAGACAATCGGAGCGTTTCAGTCGCAAGGAATTCTTGAGGCTGATATCAAAGGCAAAGATAAGCGTAAGATTTCTTTTCAATTACGGGCAGATGCCTTGTCGCATCGAATAGCAATTGAGGAGATTGCATATGTATTGGCAGAAATAAATGGAGCTATTGTTAATTCGAGTGGGTATCTTGGCGCAATCAGCGACCGCAGCAAAGAATTGTATTTCGAAAATCTCACTGTGGGTCAGTATTTAATGAAACAATTGGCCGCGAATCCCAATTACAGTTTCAAGAACAAGGTGTTTTATCGCCAAGATTATTTGAACGAATTTGAAAAGATTTGGGAATGTCAAGCCGGCTTTCATAAAGAACTCACTCCTAAATTAAAGCATGAGATACGTGACATAATAATCTTCTACCAACGAAGGTTGAAAAGCAAGAAAAGCCTTGTGGGCTATTGCGAATTTGAAAGCTTTGATGTTGAAACATTGGACACGGAAACCGGCAAGTTAAAAAGAAAACGTGTCGGTTCAAAAGTGTGTCCCAAATCGTCTCCGTTGTTTCAAGAATTTAAGATATGGCAGACATTGCAAAACGTGAAATTAATAGATAGGAGCACTTATGAGGAAATAGCCATTGAACAGGGAGAGAAAGAAATGTTGTGGCAGGAATTGAACGTCAGGAACAAACTTTCAAAAAAGGAAGCTTTGGCTTTGTTGCGAGGAAAAGGTGCAGATAAGAAATTTGATTTAAACTATGACGAGCTTGGCGGCAATTCTACCAGGGCGGATTTATTAAAAAAGTTTCAAGAAATACTCATCATGTCGGGGCATGATGTGGACTTTAGAAGCATGAATGCGAATGAAGTAGAAATTACACTTAAAACTTTGTTCCGGGTTCTTGGTTGGAATACCGATGTGCTGAATTTCGATTCTTCGTTGCCGGAAAGTCTTCTTGAAAAACAAGATAGTTACAAGTTGTGGCACTTGCTCTATTCTTATGACGATAGCACGTCAAAGAATGGAATCGGTGGATTGAAAAAAAGGTTAGCCGAATTGTGTAATTTTGGTGAAGAGTATGCTTCGGTATTGGCAAAGGTTACGTTTTCGCCCGATTATGGAAATTTGAGCGCGCGAGCAATGCGTAAAATTTTGCCGTATTTGCGTGCGGGAAATGTTTATAGCCGGGCATGTGAACTGGCAGGTTACCGTCATTCAAAGCGTTCGCTTTCGAGTGAAGAAATTGCCGATAAGTTTCTTGTTGATAGGCTTGAGATATTGCAGCGTAACAGTTTGCGTAATCCTGTAGTGGAAAAGATTCTTAATCAAATGATTAATGTCGTGAATGCCGTGGTGGAGCGTTATGGCCGTCCCGATGAGATAAGAGTGGAAATGGCTCGTGAGTTGAAAAATAATGTCAAGAAGCGAGAACGCATTTACGATAACAGCAAGAAGGCTAATGCTGAAAATGAGAGAATAAAACAGATTCTGCAAACTGAATTTGGAATTGCGAATCCAAGTAAAAATGATGTCGTCAGATATCGTTTGTATATGGAGTTGGAAAGTAGGGGATTCCGAACGTTGTATTCCGACGTGGAAATACGGCGGCAAGAATTGTTTAGTAAAAAATATGACATCGAGCATATTATTCCACAAGCATTGCTGTTTGATGATTCTTATTCCAACAAGACATTGGAATTGCGAGATGTGAATATTGCAAAAGGCAGTCTTACGGCACTTGACTTTGTGTCGATGCGATATGATGCCGGGCAATATAAAGAAAGAGTGCTTGAGTTGTTCCGCCGCGGTGCTATTTCATTATCGAAGAAGAATAAATTGCTGATGCGAAAGCAAGATATCCCATCGGATTTTCTTAACAGGGACCTCGTGAACACTCAATACATAGCTCGAAAAGCCGTGGAGATACTTGAAAGCATTACCAGGAGCGTGGTTTGTACCAATGGGGCTATTACGGCTGCGTTGCGCGAAGACTGGCAGATTGTGGATGTTATTAAAGAACTCAATTGGGATAAATATGATAAATTAGGATTGGCCGAAGTTGTGGAAAACAGGGATGGGCAGAAGATTCGCAAGATAGAAGGGTGGAGCAAGCGCAACGACCATCGGCATCATGCTATGGATGCAATTACCATTGCTTTTACGTCGAGGGGAATAATAAAATATCTGAATGATTTAAGTTCGATGGGAACCGATAAATATGCAGTGAGGCTCAGATATCAATTCCGTGACGAGCATGACAAGTGGCGTTTCATGCCACCGATTGCCCCAATTGCAGTATTTCGTGCCGAAGTGAAACGTGCATTGCAAAACATACTGATTTCGATTAAATCGAAAAATAAAGTTATGACCCGCAATGTAAATAAAATCAAGGTAGCAGGTGGCTTTAAGTCAAAAGTGCAGTTGACTCCTCGCGGGCAGTTGCACAAAGAAAGTGTGTACGGAAGGATAAAGCAGTATGTGTCCAAAGAAGAGATTGTGGGTAAGGCTTTTGACGAAGCTAAGATAATGACGGTTGCTGATGCCCGTTATCGCACGGCATTGCTCGATCGGTTGCGGGAATATGGCAATGATCCTTGTAAAGCCTTTACGGGCAAGAATAGCTTGGAAAAGAATCCGCTTTATGTCGGCGACGGGCATTTGTTGAAAGTACCGTCTAAGGTTAAGACTGTAACGCTTGATTCTCGATATGTCATACGAAAAGCGATAGATAAAGATTTGAAAATTGACAAAGTTATAGACCGTGGCGTTCGTCGCAAGCTCCAAGAGAGGCTCGATGAATGCGGTGGGAATGCCGTTGTCGCATTTTCCAATCTTGAGGCAAATCCCATTTATATGAACCGAAAGAAGGACATAACAATAAAGAGGGTGAGAGTAGGTGCGAGCATATCGGGTTTTGCCATTCATTCAAAATTGGACAGGAGCGGCAACGAGCAACCTGTAGATTATGTGGAATTGCAAAACAATCACCATTCGGCTGTGTATTGTGATGAGAAAGGCGATTTGCAAGTTATTACTGTGACATTTCTTGAAGCCGTTGAACGGGTGAGACAAGGAGTGCCTGCAATCAATAAAGAATATAAGCGGGACGAAGGTTGGCGTTTCCTTTATTCGATGAAGATAAATGAGTATTTCGTTTTTCCGAATGTACAAACAGGTTTTAACCCGGATGAGATTGATTTGACCGACCCTGCTAATTATGCGATAATTAGTCCTAATCTTTACAGGGTTCAGAAACTGTCGGACGGATATTATGTATTTCGTCACCATCTCGAAACGACAGTTGACGAGAATAAATTACTCAAAGATTATGCTTTTAAGCGGGTTCAGTCTAATAATGGCCTTAAAGGTATTGTAAAGGTTCGTATCAATAATTTGGGCGAAATTGTTGCCGTTGGCGAATATTAAGGTTATGGTAAAAAAGACGTTGTATTTTGGCAATCCTGCGAAGTTGTCGCTTAAGTTACGGCAATTGGTTATAAAACGGGTAATGCTTGATGGACATGAAGATGTTATGTCGCGCCCGATTGAAGATATAGGTGTGGTGATAGTCGATAATCCGCAAATCACTTTTACTTCGGGAGTCGTTGATGCTTTGCTTGCCAACAATTGTGTCGTAGTCACGTGTGATGGTCGGCACATGCCTGCGGGGTTGTTGTTGCCATTGAATGGCAACACGGTTCAGAATGAACGTTTCCGGCAACAAATTTCGGCTTCAATTCCGTTATTAAAGCAATTGTGGCAGCAAACCGTGCGTCGCAAAATTAAGAATCAAGCCATAGTACTTGAAGCATGTTTGGGTGAGAGCCATCCTTGTATGCACGTATGGGCAGATTGCGTAAAGAGTGGAGATAGTGAAAACATGGAGGCTCGGGCTGCCGCATATTACTGGAAGTGCATGTATGCGGCCATAGATGGATTCGTCCGTGGGAGAGACGGGATGCCGCCAAACAATTTGCTTAACTACGGGTATGCCATATTGAGAGCTGTTGTGGCTCGCTCGCTTGTCGGTAGCGGGTTGTTGCCGACACTTGGCATACACCATCATAATCGCTATAACGCTTTTTGTCTTGCCGACGACATAATGGAGCCTTACCGTCCCTATGTTGACCGCCTTGTGTTTGACATGTATCATAAGTATAAAGTCGGTGATGAGTTTGGTGAAATGACAAAAGAAATGAAAGCCGAATTGTTGTCGATTCCAACTCTCGATGTTATAATGGATGGTAAAAAACATCCGCTTATGGTAGCAACCGAATTGACGGCATCATCGCTGAATAAGTGTTTTGCCGGGGAGTTGCGTCGCATGGCTTATCCTCTGTGTGCCGATGACAGATGATTGTATCAGTAAATACAGGGTTATGTGGATTCTTGTCCTTTTTGATTTGCCTACTGAGACCAAAAAAGAGCGTAAAGCGTATGCAATGTTTCGGAAACGGCTTATCGAGGACGGGTTTACTATGTTTCAGTTTTCTATTTACATTCGGCACACCATGAGCAAGGAAAATGCGAATGCCCATATACGTCGGGTAAAATCGTTTTTACCCCAAACCGGGAAAGTGTGTATCATATGCATTACGGATAAGCAGTTTAGCGATATTGAACTGTTTTATGGGACAAAACCTGCTGAGGTTAACACGCCGGGACAGCAGTTGGAATTATTTTAATTCGTTATTGTCTGATAAAATTTTTGTTTTTGTAAAGGTTTAAACCCAAATCGGTCGTTAGATTTTATGGTGATTTTTAGGCTTATGTCAAGCAAGTTTTCAAGGCACGAGCCGCAGTCATAGCGGGCTATGTCAATGTTTATGCCTTGAAAAGATGCCGGCAGAAACTAAAAAGCGGCATAAGAAGCATTTTCAAAACAAATATTTGCGGTCTAATGACAGTTTCGGGTTAAAGTGGAAGTGCAACTCTCGGCTTTTCGTCGTGCGAAAACCGGGAGTGGTAGTATAAGGCAGCTCCTCACAGTCGCATTGTTGACGGCGGTGGATTCTCTATGCGGGTCGCTCAACTTTTTTACGGACGGTAAAGATTTTAATTTTTTGCATTATTTCACAGAATTAGTGCGAATAGTTGAACTTGTTTTGTTTGATATTATGTGGCATATTGTGGTGGCTGAGAAAAATAAAACCCACTATTAGCGGTGGGGTTCATTTTTTTGTTAAGTTTTTAACTGTTTCTAAAATTCAACGTAATTGCTTGAATCTCTATGCGTTATTGCAATTGTGGTGTATCACCTAATACAAAAATACAAATTTGAAAGCAAATCACAACGACGATAGCTTACGCTACTACGCAATCGGAGGTGTATCACCTAATACAAAAATACAAATTTGAAAGCAAATCACAACGTTCTGCTATTGGTGGAATTGCCGACCTTAGGTGTATCACCTAATACAAAAATACAAATTTGAAAGCAAATCACAACAGCCTTTGTTGGATTATGATACATCTGCTAGGTGTATCACCTAATACAAAAATACAAATTTGAAAGCAAATCACAACACAAGATGGATTTACAATTATTTTTAAAACGGTGTATCACCTAATACAAAAATACAAATTTGAAAGCAAATCACAACTTACAAACTTTTTCATAACGCAAAATTAAGGTGTATCACCTAATACAAAAATACAAATTTGAAAGCAAATCACAACGGAGATAAATTTGATTTCAAATGTCAGCAGGTGTATCACCTAATACAAAAATACAAATTTGAAAGCAAATCACAACGACCACGTTGCAGTACAACCGCGAGATAGAGGTGTATCACCTAATACAAAAATACAAATTTGAAAGCAAATCACAACTGCGGGATACGTTAATAGCTTTACTTGTGTGGTGTATCACCTAATACAAAAATACAAATTTGAAAGCAAATCACAACTCAAGGGGGCGCGGCACGGAATGCCTTGCAGGTGTATCACCTAATACAAAAATACAAATTTGAAAGCAAATCACAACAAGCTGGAAGTCGGCAGCGTCACGCCCTTGGTGTATCACCTAATACAAAAATACAAATTTGAAAGCAAATCACAACTGAGGTTTCATTTATGGCAATTGCCACTATGGTGTATCACCTAATACAAAAATACAAATTTGAAAGCAAATCACAACCATTTTTAGAATGGCAAATTATCATAAGAAGGTGTATCACCTAATACAAAAATACAAATTTGAAAGCAAATCACAACGGATTGCGTCTTGGGGGAAGTCCATAAAACGGTGTATCACCTAATACAAAAATACAAATTTGAAAGCAAATCACAACGTATGACGGAGAAGTTGCGTCAGATGAATGGGTGTATCGCCTAATGCAAAAAGTACAAGTTTGAACGCAAACACAACTACTGCATACTAGTCTGCCTGCTCCTCGAATGATATGAGCGTGGGATTGTGGTGTAAAAAAATGCTGCGACAGCATCCAATAACCTGTCGCAGCAATGCGTTTTTAAAAAAGTCCTTTGATTGTGTTTTTGGATTATTTTATTCCGAGCTTGGCTTTTACTTGTGGTGTTACATCTTCGGCACCTGTGCCAGTATAAACCACGCAAGGTATCGACAGGTCGTAGATGAATGTATAACCACCTTCGGCACCCACGGCTTGTATGGCCTGCTGTATTTTTTCGGTGATGGGAGCAAGGAGTGTCTCTTGTTGCTTTTGCAGGTCTTGCGATGCCATTTGTTGGAAGTTTTGTATCTTTTGGTTGTTTTCCTGCAATTCTTGAGCGCGGCGATCCTTTATCGATTGCGGGGTAGATGGATCGAGTTCCTGGAATTCCTTATATTTCTTCTCGAATTCCTGTTGCAGGTTCGTGAATTCGGTCTGATACTTTTCTGAAACAGATTGCAGGGTCGATTCAGCTGTTGCCTTTTCGGGCATGAGGTTGAAGATTTCTTGAGAATTGACAGTGCCGAATTTCAGCGTTTGTGCGGCAATGCACATTGGGAAAGCCACTAAGGCGGCCAATAAAAATTTCTTTATCATCTTAAATTAAATTTTAATTTTCCGGTGGAAATGGTGTAAATGATGTTTACGTTGCAAAAATAGCAAACTGTTTTGTTTTAAGCAAATATTTTACTCTTAGACTGGTAACTGCGGATGTGCTATTTGGTGTATCCGAGTTTGGCCAACACTTCGTTGCTTATATCGATGCGAGGCGAGGCAAAGACTATGCTTTGCGACGATGCGCGGTCGAATATGGCTTGGTATCCGCGTTCCTCGCTCACTTTCTTTATTGCGGCGTAGATGTCGTCTTGTATAGGCTTGATGAGTGACTGGCGTTTCTGGAACAGCTCGCCCTCCGGCCCAAAATACTTGTAGCGCAGTTCTGTGGCTTCTTTCTCTTTTGCCACTATTTCTTCTTCTTTTGCTTTCTTCTGCTCGTCGGTCAGGAACACCATGTCGCTCTGGTAGTTTTTGTACATGGCTTCGGCTTCCTTGGCCAGATCGTCAACTTCCTTTTGCCAACGTAGCGATACTTGATTGAGCTGTTCGTTGGCCATTTCGTATGCGGGAATGTTCTTTAGGATGTATTCCATGTCCACGAGTGCGAATTTCTGGGCTGAAGCTCCGATGGTGCAGGCCATAATTGCAAATATGGCAACTATAATTTTTTTCATATTGTGTGATAATTTTAATTGGTTACCGACTGCTGCCATGCGAAATGGCTACAATTCGTGTCTTTTGACACAAAAATAATCTATTAGTTTAGTTGGTGGCCTATGATTTAATGATAATTCTATAATTTTCACGTTTCTATATCAATTTGGAATTCGTCTTTTAGAATCGCGCTTTATGGTTTGGAATCTCCGTAGCCCTTAGTGGATGCCTTTTGGGTACTGCGGTTCGATTCATAATCAAAGCCGGAGATGGCTGTTCGTGCTGTCCTCTCTCCGGCTTTGTATTATATGCGGTTGTGGCCGCGTTTATCAAGTTCTAATCTTAGAATTCCTGTCCAAGAATGAAGTGGAAGTGGCTGCCGCCTTTTTCTCCGAATACGCTGTCGAAACCATAGGCCCAGTCGATACCCATCATTCCCACCATCGGGAGATATATGCGCACGCCGGCACCGGCCGACCGCTTGAGGTCGAACGGAGAGAACTTCTTGATGTCGTTCCATGCGTTACCGCCTTCGGCAAACACAAGGCCGTAGATAGTGGTACTCGATTGCAGCATGAACGGGAAGTGAAGTTCGACGGCAAAGCGTGTGTAGGCGTAGCCTTCGCTTCCGTAGGGGGTGAGTGCGCCGTTGTCGTAGCCGCGCAAGGCGATGGTTTCGGTTGCGTATGTGTAGCTGCCCGACATGCCGTCGCCGCCAACGTAGAACGTCTCGAACGGAGACTTAAGGTAGCGGTTGTAGCTTCCAAGCAAGCCTATGTCGGCACGGGTCATCAGCACCAGAGTCCATTTGCCGTTGGGGTCGGTGAGCGGCGTGTAGGTGCGCGACTTGAATTTGAGCTTCCAGTATTCTATCCATTCATACAATTGCTCCTTTGATGCGTCGCTATTCGATTCAGACAGCGTTTTCCAGTCTTTTTTGCCAAACATAGATGCCGGCGGGGTTATCTGCAAGTCGAGCGAGAATTGGCTGCCCTTGCGTGTGTATAGCGGGTTGTCGATGCTGTTTCGGGCAAGCGACAGTCCCAACACGATGGCATTTGACGTGCCATTGTTCATGTAATAGAGGTAGTCCCAGTTTTTGAGGTAGTACCATTGGTATCCAAGGCTGGCCGTGAATGTGAAGTAGTCGTCGGGCCAATTAAGTCGTTTGCCAAATCCCACGGTTATGCCTGCCATCTGCAAGAACTTGTTTGGGTCGTATGAATCTTCATACTGGTATTGATAGAAATCGTTGTAGTAACTGCTGCCCATCAAGTAGTTGCCGTAGGCGTTTGCCCAAGTGGAGTTATAATAGTCGCTGTTCACGCCTGTCTGGCGGGAATAGTAAGCCGATACCGATAACGAGTTGGGACGCTTGCCGCCAAACCACGGATCGAGGAACGACAGGCTGTAGGCCTGGTAGTACCGGGCGTTGGTTTGTGCCGAGATGGTGAACGTCTGTCCTTCTCCTTGTGGAATGATTCCTTTGTATGACGAAGGATTGAACAGGTTCTTCATAGAGAAGTTGTTGAATTTCAAGCTTAGTCGTCCTATGATACCGGTTTGTCCCCATCCTGCCGAGAACTCTATTTGGTCGTTGGCTTTTGATTCGAGGTTGAACACAATGTCAACTGTTCCGTTTTGCTCGTTTGGTTCGGGCCGGATGTCCATTGTCTCGGGATTGAAATGCCCGGTCTGGGCTATTTGCTGGGCCGAGCGCATGAGGTCGCTTTTGGAGAACAGTTCTCCCGGGCGGACATACAGCTCGCGGCGCACCACTTTTTCATACAGGCGGTCGTTGCCGTTTATCACCACCTTGTTGATGCGCGCTTGCGGTCCCTCCATCATGCTCATTTCGAGGTCGATCGAGTCGCCATGTATGTTCTTTTCGATAGGCACGAGTTGGAAGAAAAGATATCCACGGTCCATGTATAGGTTTGCCACGGCATCTTCGTCTTCCGACGTGCGCTTGTTAATCATCTTCTGGTTGTACACGTCGCCCGGTTTCATGCCAAGCACGAGATCGAGGTAGTTTGACGGGAAGATTGTGTTTCCCACCCAGTTGATGCTTGATATGTAGTATCGCTGTCCCTCTTCGATGTGCAGGTACACGTCAACTTTGTTCTCGCTGTAATTGACAACGCTGTCGGCTATTATCTTGGCGTCGCGGTAGCCCAATTCGTTGTATTTTTCGATAATGCGGTTTTTGTCGTCCTCGTAGTCGGATGTCACGAACTTTTTTTGGCTGAAGAGCTTGATCAGGCTGCCTTTTTCGTTGGTTTTTTTCATTACCCGCTTTAGCTTCCGATCGCTCAGCACCTCGTTACCCTCGATGTAAATTTTGTGAACCTTGATTTTCTCGTGCTTGTTGACGTTGATGTCAACTATCACTTCGTTCTCGTTGTCGGGCAGCGGGCGTTGTATCACATCGACCGATGCGTTTTTGAAGCCCTTGGAGTCGAAATATTGCGCTATTATCTGCTCGGCGCGAGCTGCTATGTTTGGCGTGAACTGGTTCCCTTTCATCAGTCCGAGTCGCAGTTGCAGGTCTTCGCGTTCGCCTTTTTTCATGCCGTTGTAGTTGATTTCGGCGATTCGCGGTTGCTGGCGCAGGGCTATTTCGAGCCACACCTTGTCGCCGTATATTTTATCAACCTTTATCTGTACCTTGGAGAACAGTCCTTGCCGCCAGAAGCGTTTGGCGGCTGCTGTTATCTCGTCGCCGGGGATTTCCACCTTTTGTCCGACCGTGAGTCCCGAATAGCCTATGATTATGTAATCTTCGTAGTTATCGACGCCCGAGACCTTTATGTCGGCAATCTCGTAAGAACGGGGCATTGACGAATATATAACATTAGGCGAATAGATTGTGTCATTGACCTGTCCGGCTACGTGTGTCGATGCCGAGCAGGCAATGAAAATGACAATCAAGTAGAGTAGCTTTAAGCGCATATCGTTTTGGGTTCTTAGTTTTCTATATATATGTTTTTTGTTGCAATGCAGAATGATTTATTTTGCCACTTGTTCGCTGGTCATCCCGAACCGGCGTTCACGTCCTTGATAGGAAATGATGGCCCGGCAGAATTCTTCTTTTGAGAAGTCGGGCCAGAAAGTGTCGGTGAAGTATAATTCGGCATAAGCTATCTGCCAGAGCAGGAAGTTGCTTATGCGCAAATCGCCGGCTGTGCGTATCAGAAGGTCGGGGTCGGGGATGCCGCATGTCGATAATGACCGGCTGAACATGTCGTCGTCGATGTCGTCGATGTCGGTTTCTCCGTTTAAGACACTTGCCGCTATTTTGCGGCATGCTTCCACTATCTCCCATCTGGCCGAATAGCTTAGGGCGAGGCACAATGTCAATCCGGTGCAATGTGCTGTGTCGCTCATGCATCGGTTGAGCCGCTCGCGGGCAAACTGTGGCATTCGCCTTGTGTCGCCAATCATTGTCAGCCTGACGTTGTTTTTTATCAAGTCGGGGGTTTCTCGCTCTATTGCGACCACAATCAAGTTCATTAGCGCGTCAACCTCTTCTTTCGGGCGGTTCCAGTTCTCGGTCGAGAACGTGTAAAGCGTCAAGTAGCCGATACCTATTTCCGATGCGATTTCGGTAATCTTCCTTACCGTGTTCACACCTTCTATGTGGCCTTGCGAGCGGTCGAGGTTTCGCTGCTTGGCCCACCGTCCGTTGCCGTCCATGATTATTGCCACATGGC
>CALUNI010000075.1 GCA_944321905.1 uncultured Muribaculaceae bacterium
AAGATCTATATAATCCCATTATTCCGGGGCTATTTAATTAATTGTTTAACTCGTCCCATTTTAACGGGACACTAGTGTTTTGTTTTATGAAAAGTAAGGTTGCGCTTTCTGTGGTTTGCTTGTTTATTGCATTGTCGGTCTTGGCTCAAAGTGCAGAGGAACGGATTGGCTCGTTGATGGGCGAAGGCCGTTGGTTTGAACTCGGTCGCGAGATGAGAAACGAGGCTTTGAAGGACTCGGTGAACCCTGTGCTTTACGGTATGGCAGTTTCAATGAACGACCATTATTTTAACCGTCCCGACTCGGCTTGTAAAACACTTGGCGAGCTGCTTGGTGCATATCAGGATCAATTAGGCGGGAACACGTTGAGCATGGCCACATTGCTTGGAATGAACCTTCGTCGCTCGGGGCGATATGCCGAGGCTGCCGATTTGATGCAAAGCCTTGCTGACCAAATGTCGGCTCAAGGAATGGATAGTACCACAATTGCGGGATATGCCATGTTTGCCAAGCAGTGCCGAGGCTTTGCCGGAATAGGCGACGTGTGCAGGCCATTGCATAAAGCAGAAGAATACAGGGTTCCAATTGTTTATGACGGACGCATGCACGAGGCTTCGGGCGATAGCTTATCACATTTTATATGTGTCAAGGCGCAGGTAAACGGCAATGACGACTTGTTTATACTTGATACCGGTGCCGGTGTTAACGTGATTACTAAAGAGCAAGCCGAAAAGTTGGGCATGCGCCAGTTGGACATTGCCATAGTAATGCAGGGCTTCGGCACGGTGCATGGACGATACGTGCTTGCCGACACTTTGCGCATCGGCGGGATGACGTGGGTCAACGTTCCCTTTGCTGTAAACGATTTTGAAACGGGCCACGCCGAAGCCGACAAAGTGACAGGCATGATGCGTCCTGTGATAGGACTTCCCGTTATGCTGACAATGAATGAGCTGTGGCTCGACTTTGATAACAATGAGTTGGTCGTCCCCAAAACATGCACTCCCAATCCGTTAGGTTACAGCAACATGATTCGCACCGACGGCGAAGGGCTGCGTGTGGAATCGGAACTTGACAGTGGCGAAGTGCTGCACATGCACCTCGACACGGGCGGGTTTTATAATGTGATGACCGGCAAGTGGTATGATAGCCATAAGACAGAAATCGATGCCATCGGAACGCCCGACTCGCTTCGCATGGCCGGGGCAGGCGGTGTGCTGATTACGCGTAGCTATCGCATCCCGAATAAATGTTTCAAGCTTGGCAAGGCCGTCGCGTGTGTCGATTCGTTAGAGGTCAATACCGGCATAGACTTACACACGGGGGTGAAAAATGACGCAGGCACTGCTGTCTCGGATGCCGACGGTACGATAGGATTGGAATTGCTTGAATGCTTCAAGCGGGTAATCATTAATTTCCGTGACATGTATATTGTCGGCATGAACCCAAGAGAATGACGCGGCAATCAGCCGGAGATTAATTGGTCGATTGCAATTCCGACGATTATTGCAATTCCGAAGCTGAGGAACGTGCCGGCAAGTACGTATTCGGTTTTTGGCGTGTCGGTATCCTTGAAACGCAGTATCGACTTGGCGGCTATAATGAAGCCGATAGCCTCGTAGTGGCCTGTCAATACAAAAATTATTGTCAGTATGCGCTCAAGGTTTCCTATTAGCGCACCGGCATTCTTGATTTCCTGGCAACTTTTGTTGCTGCCTATCTGGTATTTTTCCAAAATAAGCTTTATCAGTATGTTGGTCGGCTTACAGACGGTGGCTATGCCCAATGCCGCGAGTATGAATGCGGGAGATGTGGTTTGTGCAAGCTGCTGAAGCGGCAATGCGGCTTGTGGTGCGTATGCCAATGCGGCAACAGTTAATATGGCTATGTGTAGCAGTTGGTCGGTTATGAACGCTGTGACCCCGGGACGTGCATACGCTTTGCCCATGTCTATTGCAAGGTGAGAAACGGCTATGCCGAGCGCATACGGCCCGAATTCAAGTTGCGGAACCAGTGCCCACGCTGCAAGCCCCATCGTGGCTGCATGGATGTAAAGGAATCGGCTTTTAGCCTTGTGTTCCTGTTTTTGCTTGCATAGTTTGTTGCTCTGCAAGTAGAAATCACCTGCGACGTGTGAAGCGAACAGGCTCGTCAGCAACCAATGAATAGGCATAATCGTAGAAATTTAGAGTTTCAAAGTATTTTAACGCAGCGTCTATGCAATACCATTGAGCCGCCGTAGAATGTTGGCTCACAGCCGATTGTTTCATGCCCAGAAGCGAGGCGATTTCATTTTCGTTGAACGACATTAGTTTGTAGTGCAGCACCTCGCTTTGCCGCTGCGTGGCATTGTTTATTAATGCATCTACGAGTAATGCGATGGTCTGCAGCGATGGCTGTAGCATGGCGTTGTCGGCATTGATTGTCATGGTTCCTTTTGAAGGTGCGCCCAGCCCGGCAAGGCTTCGCCCCGAGCGGTATATTGCATCGCCATCCATGATGTCTTCACCACGATTGACGATGCGCATTTCGCCAATGCCTATGGCAATGCGCATTCCATAGGTAGAAAACAACTTCTTTTCCTTGGCCTTATTGACGGCAAACGATTTTACAAATGTTTTCAAGATAAGTGCCGTTCGCAGAGCGTTTGCAGGGTTTGGCAACAAGCATTCGACATAGTCGCCTTTTATCAGCCGCCCCCAAAACCCTAGAAACTTGCCGTCGAGAGACTGAAGCAAGCTGTTTATCCCTTTTTTCAAAGCGATGGTCTCGTCGATTGAGAGAGAGGTTGAGGATACTATGTCGGCCGAAATGGTAGCGTACATTTTTAAAGGCTTTTTTGATATGGCAAAAATAAGTAATATGAATAAATTAAGCAAATTTCAAGGCTTAAAAATAAGTAATATAGCTTATATTAACATTATATAAGTATATATGCTTATATAATGCAGTTATAAGTTTTGTTACTTATATTTTTTTGTTTGTGTGGCTATTTCTACATCAATAACCTGTATGCGGTTTTATAGAAGTTTCAAGGCTATATGCGCACAGGCTTCGGCATCGGCAAGAGCGTTATGGTGGTTTTCAAGGTCGAAGCCGCAATATGCCGCGACGGTGTGCAGCTGATGGTTTGGCAGCAAGCCTCGCAGTTTGCGGCGTGATGCCTGTAGAGTGCAGAAGAAAGGATAGCCGGGATAATACAGATCGTAGGCTTCGTGGGCGGCGATAAGGCAGCTTCGGTCGAAAGGCGCGTTATGCGCCACAAGTGGCAAATCCCTTACCAAAGGCTCGAATTGCTCCCACACTTCGTCAAATTCGGGGGCATTGGCGGTGTCCTCACGAGTCAATCCGTGTATTGCAGTGTTTCCGGCCAAGTAGTAATTAGGATATGGCTTGATAAGGCTGTAACGTTCATCCACTATTATCCCGTCGCGAACAAACACAAGTCCGACGCTGCACACGCTCGACCGCACATAGTTGGCCGTTTCAAAGTCAATAGCGACAAAATCTTTCATAACTATGCAAATTTAACCAAAACGGCCATTAGATCGCAAATATTTATGTTGAAAATGCTTTTATGCCGTTTTTTTGGTTTCTACCGGTATTTTTTTTTCAAGGTGTTATCCTTGATGGGCCCGCAATGCCTGCGGCTCGTGCCTTGAAAACCCACTTGGCACAATCTTAAAAAATCGACATAAAATCTAATGGCCGATTTTGGCTTAGGAAAAAAAGTTCCGACTTTCATCGAAAGCCGGAACTTTGAGTATCGTCTCTTATGCTTATAATATCAAGCAGTGGCCCCCCCTTGTTATACCAGTGCGAGTATCAGTATTTGAGCCGCAATCACGCGCAAGAACATCGTCAGAGGATATACCGTAGAATAGGCTACCGCAGGAGCGTCGTTGTTGGCGGTCTTGTTGCCATAAGCGAGTGCCGGTGGATCGGTGTAGCTGCCCGACAGCAAACCAAGAATGGAGAAGTAATTGAGCTTGTATTTGCCACGTGCGATGACACCCACTATCAGCAATGGGAAGAACGTGATCAAGAAACCGTATATAACCCATTGGAGACCTGTCGCGTTAAATACCGTTTCGGCAAAGTCGCCTCCGGCGGCGATACCAACCGAAGCGAGGAACAGGCATATACCAATTTCGCGCAGCAACAAACTTGCCGCAGACGATGTGTAAGTTACAAGCTTAATCTTATAGCCAAAGCAACTGATTAGGATTGCCACAATTAGCGGTCCCCCGGCCAATCCCAACTTCAT
This sequence comes from uncultured Muribaculaceae bacterium, assembly GCA_944321905.1. Classification (GTDB taxonomy): domain Bacteria; phylum Bacteroidota; class Bacteroidia; order Bacteroidales; family Muribaculaceae; genus Avimuribaculum. The sequence goes on from CALUNI010000075.1 coordinate 4,268, forward strand.
CGGAACCTCCATGCCCGGGAACGCGATTGGAATGGAACCAAGAATGATACCGAGCAATATGCCTATAAACATTGTGAACATGTTGGGTTGGTTAAGACGCTTTACCGAGTTACCCAAGCGTTCAGAGAGCCGGTTAATGTCGTCGATGTTGCCGACAACCGTTATGCGGTCGCCGATTTGCAGCTCAAGGTTGGGACTTGCAAGCAAGTCAACGCCGGCGCGGTTTACGCGGGTGGCGTTAAGCCTGTAACCCATGCGCAGACGCAGCGACCCGATTTTACGTCCCGAGAACTCGCTTTTTGTTATCAATATGCGGCGAGATACTACCGGACCGTTGTTTGTGTCCCAATCCATGTCCACTTTGTGGCCGATTACCGATTCATATACATGCTCGTCTTGTGCCGAAACCACTATTAGAAGCAAGTCGTCTTTCCCGATTACGGTATCCGACTTGGGAATTATAACCTCGTCGCTGTCGGCCTTTTTCATGCGCGATATCACATAGTTGCGGTCTATCACGTCGTGCAGCTCCTTGACGGTGCGGTTGAAAATAAGTTCGTTAGTAACTTGCAGAGTGATGACGTGAGGCACAAGTTGGCTTTGCTCGTTTTCTTTGTCCAAATCTTTTTGCTCGTTTTCAAGGCTGATGCGGAAAAAGACTTTTATCAATATCATCGATAAGATTATGCCAAGCACTCCCAACGGATAAGCGGCGGCATATCCCATAGCCATGCTCTTGATTTGTTCTGCCGTTTCGGGCGTTGTGCCGGCAACTTCGGTAAGTGCCTGTTGTGCGGCACCCAGTCCGGGAGTGTTTGTGACGGCACCCGACAACACGCCGACCAGGCTTGATGCGCTGATATTGCCGAAGCCGAAAAATATGGCGATTGCAACCACGATGTTAAGCAACACAATAAGCACGGCGAGCCCGTTGAGAATCAAGCCTCCACGCTTGAAAGAAGAGAAGAATCCGGGACCGACTTGCAGACCTATGGAGAATATGAACAAAATAAGCCCAAATTCTCGGATAAAGTTAAGAATCTGTGTATCCACCGTCAATTGGAAGTGTCCAACTAAGATACCAACGAAAAGAACGAAAGTGACTCCGAGCGAGACACCAAAAATCTTAATTTTCCCTAAAATGACACCAAAGGCTATCACTAACGCATATAAGAATATGGCGTGGGCAATAGAGCTGTTGTCGGTTATAAGGTCTGTCAGCCAATCCATAAAATCTCTGAAATAGTTATCCGTTTATAAGAAACGGTGCAAAATTACTGCTTTATTTCCAATATTGAGCAATTGGCGTGATTATTTTTCCCTCGAAAAAAGCAAGTTTTCAAAATAAAGAAACAGCTTGTTGCAGGCTACCGTAATTAAGCCTGTCGGCTGTGGCTGTGCCATATTGCGGTTTGGACGGTAGCTTTTAATTTGTAAGTCGGCTTGTAATGCGTTGGTATGCAGACGGTAATGTTAGGGTAATACGTGTATTTGCTGTATCTCTTTTGTAGTTTGCAAGAAAAATTGTAATTTTGCGCCGTTAAAATTCGATAATCGACATGACTTTTTTTTGTACCAACAGATACATGCCTTTTGAGTATGGCGGAGCATGGGAAATGCTTCATCATGTGGTGCGCGTGCAGTGGTTCAGTGGCTATATCCAATGCCGATAGCCATTCTTTTCAACCGTTTCCGATGCCCGGCAAGCAACGAAAATACCGGGCTGTAAATCTCTTTACAAATTAATCTTTTACTTTTTTTCAATTATGCAGGTTTTGGTTTTAGTCCTCATCGGGATGATGGCCGGTTATGTGCTGCGCCATGTCGAAATATTAAAAAAAGTGAGTGTTTCCATAACTGTCACTACTTGTGTCATGTTGTTCATGCTTGGTGTGTCTGTTGGCGGAAACAAAGAATTGTTAAGCAACCTCGGCGACTATGGGTGGCAGGCATTGCTGTTATGTTGTGCCGGACTGGCAGGTAGCATCTTATTTACCATGTTGATTAATAGGTTGTTTTTTAACGAAGCCGAAAAGAAAGGAGATGCCGGTAATGAGTAACATGTTGGTTCCATCGGTTTTTGCCGCGGGTTGCCTTGTGGGTTTTTTGCTCGACGGCATCGGCGTTTCGTTTTCGGGTTTGGGCGACGTGTCGTTATATGTTTTGTATGCACTCATGTTGCAAGTGGGTTTCAGCATAGGCAATAGTGATAATTTTGCCAAGGTGCTGCGTTCGCTCCGTCCGAAATATCTGTTGATTCCCATAGCCACGGTGACGGGGACATTGCTGTTTTCGGCGGCGGTCAGTTTCTTGTTGAGCCGGTGGAGCATAGCCGATTGCCTTGCGGTGGGCAGCGGCATGGGATATTATTCGTTGTCGTCGATATTGATTGTGCAGCTGAAGACCCCCTCGCTCGGGTTGAGGCTTGCTACAGAATTAGGCACTATAGCGTTGCTTGCCAATATATTCAGGGAATTGCTTGCGTTGGTTGGCGCGCCACTGTTCCGACGCTATTTTGGAAAATTTGCTCCGATATCGGTAGCAGGTGTTACGTCGGTCGATGTGGCATTGCCCACAATAATGCGGACTTCGGGCAGTGAAATGGTGCCGATAGCCATTTTTCACGGTTTGTTGATAGACGTGAGCGTGCCGTTTTTTATCACGTTCTTTTGCGGGTTGTAGCAGGTTAAGGCTTACGGGTTTGAAATAAAATGCGCGTCTCGGCTATACAAAAAGTTTGCTCTGCTTGTATTGCCGAGGCTTTCGCTATATTCCCATATAATAATAGGATGCGTCTTGGCAATGAAAAAACAAATCGGGCTTTGTTTTTTGCATTGCTCTTGGCTTTCACTATATTTGCATATGACAATATAATAAGCGAAGACATGGAAAAGATAATCAAGCTTGATAATATAGACGACTACAGCCGCTTGTTTGGCATAGAGACTTTGCACCCGCTTGTCAATGTGGTGGATTTGCGAGAGGCCACATCGCTGCCTAATCATTTTAAGGTCAATTACGGCATATATTCGTTGTTTTTGAAAGATACGAGGTGCGGCGACATACGCTATGGCCGCCAGACGTATGATTATCAAGAAGGAACGGTGGTGAGTTTTGCCCCGGGGCAGATTGCCGAGGTGGAAATGCGCGAAGATGTCAAGCCTTCGGCCCTGGGCATACTTTTTCATCCCGACTTTATCAAAGGCACTTCGCTCGGGCGTGAAATAAAGCAGTATTCGTTTTTCTCGTATGAATCGGCCGAGGCGTTGCATTTGTCGGAAGATGAAAGACAGATTTTTACTGATTGCATGGCCAACATCCGCAGCGAGCTGTGCCGTCCTATCGACAAGCATAGCCGTAAACTTATAGTTCGTAACATCGAATTGCTGCTCGACTACTGCATGAGGTTTTATGAAAGGCAGTTTGAAACGCGGACAAAGGTTAACCGAGACGTGCTGATGCGTTTTGAATCATTGCTCGACGAGTACTTTGCAAGTGGCAAGCCTCATGAGGACGGGCTGCCCACAGTGCGTTACTTTGCCGACAAGATATGCTTGTCGCCCAATTATTTCGGCGACTTGATAAAAAAAGAGACGGGCAAGACGGCTCAGGAATACATTCAGAATAAAATTATAGACGTTGCCAAGGAGCTGATACTTGGGACGGAAAAGACTGTTAGCGAGATAGCGTATGACTTGGGTTTCCAGTATTCGCAGCATTTTAATCGCATTTTCAAGAAGAGTGTCGGGCACACGCCCACCGAGTATAGGAAATCGCTCGTTTCTTGAGCGGGTGTGACAGGTTTAAAATCATCGCACCGGGTAGATGCCATTCTGTTACAGAGTGGCATTGTGTTTTTTTATTGTGGGCCGGGCTGTCGCAGCGGCTATTTTTGTCATCGGTTAACTTAAAAAAAGTAACATGATGATGACTCTTAGCGAGGCTGAAATGCTTGAATTGTGGAAGACCCGGTTGCGGCTGTTGCCGACCAGGAGAGATTGCGTCATAGAAAGGGACGATGGCATTGATATAGATGCCGTGTTGCTGCTCGACATTAGGGAATGGTATGCGCGTCTTTTGGCCGGTGGTAATGTTGACTGGCTGCCGGTGGAGGACTTGTGCGATGACGTGTCGGCCGAGGTTGACGTGGAAGGCGTGGTGACGGCCATGCTGCCGCCCGGGTGTGTGCGTCCTGTCGAGTGGATGCTTGAAGGGTGGGAGCGTAGCGTGGTGGAATTTTATCGTGCTGGTTCCTACAAGGCCATGTGCCAGAACAACATCTACCTGCGAGGCGATGAAACGTGTCCGGTGGCTGTGTTGCACGACAATTGCGTCAAGTTGTATTCAATCACGCCGGGCGACGACGTTACGGTGTCGATGGCTCGTTGCGTGGTGCGTCCGTCCGACGGAAGCTATCGCTTCGACGAGGCTGCATTGTCAACTATGCAAGACTATCTGTCAAGGTGAAGTTGCGAGCCTGTATAAACCCCAAACGGCCATTAGACCGCAAATATTTGTTTTGAAAAAGCTTCTTATGCCGCAAATTAATGACCGATTTGGGATAAACGGAAAAAACGGACGGCTCCTGTCGCAGGAGTCGTCCGGAACAAAAATCATGAAAACGAAAAATAATTATTTATTATTGTTTATGGCTATTTGTCGATTGACGCGCTTGAACCCATCTTCTGGTAAACGGCGGCATCCATCACTGCAACTGTGGTAAGGTTCACGATGTCGCGTACCGAAGCGTCGATAGTGGTCATGTGAACGGGCTTGTTCAAGCCGATTTGTATCGGGCCGATAATCTCGGCCGAACCCATTTCGAGTAGTGTGCGGTAGGCGGTGTTTGCCGAACTCAAGTTAGGGAACACAAGCGTGTTGACATCCTTGCCTTTAAGACGGTTGAACGGGAAATTCTTGTCGCGCAGTTTCTTGTTGAGGGCAAAATGTACCTGCATCTCACCATCGATAAGCAGTTCGGGATAGCGTTGCTGCATTATTTCGACTGCTTCGTGTACCATGCGCGGGCTCTTCAAGTCCATGTTTGAACCGAAGTTGCTGTAAGATAGCATTGCGATGACCGGCTCTTGGGCAAAGTATTCGACGGCCGCACGCGCAAGCCGGGCTATGTCCACGAGCGTGTCGGTATCGTTGTCGGCATTAATAGAAGTGTCGGCAAGGAAATATGTGCCACGCTTGGTGTTCATGATGTGCATGGTGGCGAAATGCTTGTAGCTCGGGCGTATGCCTATGACGTTTTTTGCTATCTCGGCCACTTGGCGGCGGTTGCTCGGGTATGAGCCGGTTATCATGGCGTCGGCTTCTCCTGTTTCAACCATCATCATGCCGAAGTAGTTGCGGTCAAACATGTTTTCACGCGCCTCGGGCAGTGTCACACCGTTGCGTTGACGCTTCTCGGTGAGTATGTAGGCATACCGTTCGCGGCGTTCGGCCTCGCGGTCGTGGCGCAGATTGATGATTTCTATGCCATTGATGTTCAGCCCGAGCTTGTCGGCGCGTTTTGCAATCATTTCTTCGTTGCCGAGCAAGATAGGGATGCATATGCCCTCGTCGCGCGCAAGCACGGCCGCTTGCAGCATGTTGTTGGTGTTGGCTTCGGCAAATACCACTCGTTGAGGGTTCTTCTTTGCCTCTTCGGTCAAGCGGCGCATGAGTTGGTTGTCAAATCCCATGATTGAGCGCAGCCGTCCGCGGTAGGCATCCCAGTCGGCAATCGGTCTTTTTGCCACGCCCGACTCCATTGCGGCGCGAGCCACGGCAGGAGCGACTGTGGTTATCAATCGCGGGTCGAGAGCCTTTGGCAAGATGTAATCCTTGCCGAATTTAAGCCCTTCCATTTCGTAGGCGGCATTGACCACCGATGGCACAGGCTGCTTGGCAAGGCTTGCTATGGCCTTTACGGCGGCATGTTTCATCTCCTCGTTTATGGCGGTAGCCCCGCAGTCGAGTGCGCCGCGGAATATGTATGGGAATCCCAGTACGTTGTTGATTTGGTTTGGATAGTCCGAGCGTCCTGTGGCCATTATTATGTCGTCGCGCGTCTGCACTGCCGTGTTATAGTCGATTTCCGGGTCGGGGTTTGCAAGTGCAAACACGATTGGCTTTGCAGCCATGCTTTTAAGCATCTCGGGCGTTACCACGTCTTTTACCGAAAGGCCGAGGAAAACGTCGGCATCCACCATGGCCTCGGCCAGGGTGTCGATGTCGCGGTCGGTAACGAATTCCATTTTTTGCGGGTTCAGCCCTGTGCGCTTGCGGTTAAGCACGCCCTTGCTGTCGCACATCACCACGTTTTCTTTCTTTATGCCCAGTGCTATGTATAGGCGAGTGCACGACACGGCTGCCGCGCCTGCCCCGTTGACCACGAGTTTTACCTCGTCGATTTTCTTGCCTTGCAGCTCAAGGGCGTTCAGCAATCCTGCTGCCGATATGATGGCCGTCCCGTGTTGGTCGTCGTGCATGACGGGTATATTGCATTCTTCTTTCAGACGCCGTTCTATCTCAAAGCATTGTGGGGCTTTTATGTCTTCAAGGTTTATGCCTCCGAACGTGGGCGAAATAGCCTTGACCACTTGAATGAATTTTTCGGGGTCTTTTTCATCTACCTCTATGTCGAAGCAGTCAAGCCCGGCGAAGATCTTGAACAGCAAAGCCTTGCCTTCCATTACCGGCTTCCCGGCAAGTGCGCCTATGTCGCCTAAGCCGAGTACGGCAGTGCCGTTTGATATGACGGCTACGAGGTTTCCCTTGTCGGTATATTCATATGCGTCGTGAGGGTTTGCTTCTATTTCCTTGCAGGGGAATGCCACTCCCGGCGAATATGCAAGCGACAAGTCGGATTGCGATGAGTAGGGAACTGTTGGAACAATTTCAATTTTACCCGGCCTACCATTATTTTTATGGTAGTCCAAGGCCATTTCTTTAGTGACTTTTGATGACATATATATTACAAAAAAGTTATATTTGTTTAAAAGTTTTGGGTTTTTCGTTTTAAACCCTTTGCGAGCAAGCGTTTTTTATTTCTCTTTTATCGTTCGCAAAATTAATTAATTTATTGGTATTGTAAGGTGAACTAATGTTTAAAATTTGAAACAATAATAATTATGTCGTCAAGTTGCAAATGCTGGAAAGCGGCATGTATGCAATAAAAAGTTAAAACTGTTAACGAAATTTAATTCGGGGGGGGGATGACTTTTCTATAGATAAAAATAGTATTTTTGTGCCATGTAAACTAATGAGTTTTTTGCAATTATAATATGTGCAAATATCAAATCGTAAGCCTTAGGAAAAAGATAGTGATGACCGGATGTGTCACTGAAAGACTTTTTTATAGTGGTTTTAGTAGTTTAAGGACTTTTCCCATTCCGACATTGTATCGCTGACGGGTTGGTGGAAGTCCTTATTGTTTGCCCGGCGTGTGACGCTTATGATATGCGTCTCGGCCATGCAAAAAACAAAACGGGGTTTTGTTTTTGCATTGCGCTCGACTTTCACTATATTTGCAAAGCTAAAAAAGCAGATTGGTAAGAATTGTTATGACAAAGTATCAAATCTTCCGCTTTGCCTGTGTGGCATTGTTGTGGGTGGCGTTGTGTATCATATTGTTGTCGCGTGTCGAACATGTCGATTTCATGGTGGTGTTCGCTATTGTCGCCTCGGGTGTGGTGGTATTCGTTCCATTGTATAAGAAGTATGCCCGAAATCGCAAGCAATGATCCGCGACAAGCAAAAGAGAGAGAGGACTTTAAATATTAAATAGCGATTAAGCTGTGCCAAATTTTAATATAAAGAAAGACTGCCCACTGTTGTCGGGAATAGGTTCGCCGGCCGATTTGAGACGGCTGCCGGTGGAAAAATTACCGCAGGTGTGCGACGAGTTAAGGAAATTTTTAATCGATTCGCTTTCCCGCAATCCCGGGCATTTTGCTTCGAGCATGGGGACGGTGGAGCTTAC
>CALUNI010000076.1 GCA_944321905.1 uncultured Muribaculaceae bacterium
CCCACTCGGTTAGCTCAAAGCGTTTCAGCCATTCTGCCATTGCGCTGCGAGCAGCCTGCCTGCTCATTCCGCGCAACTGGGCAATATATAGGATATGGTCGGCCACTTTCATTTTTCTATACAAGCCTCTCTCTTCGGGAAGATAGCCTATGTTGGTTACATCCTTTTCGTGCAGTGGATGACCGTCAAATAAGACTTCGCCACTGTCGGCGCGCGTAATCATGTTTAAGATTCTTATCAACGATGTTTTACCAGCACCATTAGGACCCAGAAGCCCGAACACGCACCCTTTAGGAACATTTATCGACACTTTGTCGAGAGCGAGATGCCCGTCATAATGCTTGACCACATCTCTGGTTTCGATAAAATTCATTTGATTGTTGGCATAATGATTAAAAATTGTTGCAAATATAACTAAAGTAAAATGCATTGCAAAAAAAGTCAACTTTAATTGCACATTCAAGACCTTAGCACACTACTTTTTTCGGTTGAAAATATAGGCTGCCACTTCTTGCTGTATGCGAGAATGAAGTATGGCATTTGCCGCCACATATACGACAGCAAACGACAGCAACTGCGCCACAAGCAGAAACGCAGGCTGCGACAACACCATGGGCAGCAACAGCACAGGCACAAGAGCCACTACCGAAATGGCCAGATATGGCAACAATTCGCGCAACATGCTCCACGCACAATACCCGGTGGTGCTTGACGTAAGCCATATGGCATACACGAAATACACAAACGACGCTATCACCTGGCCACCCACAAGCCACCCTATGCCAAACGGGATTGCAACAACGATGGCAACGACGGCAAGCACGTCCTTCACCGTCTCAGAATATACCATGCGCCGCGCCGCGCCGAGAGCTATGATGTGATTGTTATAGAGCGACGTGAGCACTATAAATATGCCTCTCACCACAAGCATCTGGAACAACGGCACGGCCTCGTCCCACTTCGTGCCAAACAGCAAGTGAAATACAGGCAAGGCCACCGCGGCAAGCAGCGACATGCACGGAAATACCACATATGCCGTAAACTTGTGGGTCTTGGACATCATGCGGTGAAACCTCTCGCGGTCGTCCTGACATCCGCTAAGAATAGGCAGGAACGAGGCCGTTACCACCTGCGACAGCGATGTCACACCCATTTTGCTCCACTTGTCGGCCTGCGTGTAGTATCCGAGCTTCGAGAGATTATAATACGCACCTATGATGAACGAATATATGTTCTGAAACAATATGTTAAGAAACGAACTGGCCATAATCCCTGCTCCGACCTTGAATATAGAGCGAAGCGAGGCCATACTGAAGCGTTCTCTCGGCCACCACCGCGACGTTGCCCACAGCAACAGCGACTTGACCGCGGCAAGCACTACCGTCTGCCACACTATAGCCCATGCGCCCCATCCCGTCATTGCGAGCCATATGCCCACCGCCCCGCTCGCCACCAGCCCAACGGTGTTGCTGACGGCAATCATCTTCACGTCCATGCGCTTGGTCAAGCGATTAGTCTGCACTATGGCAGTCGCATTAATAACAAACGACAGAAACATCGCCCGAGCCGGGGCGACAAGTTCCCCGCCGGCATTAAACAGCCGGTCGATGAGCGGCGCACACAGCCACAACACGACATAAATAGCCACGCTCGCTGCCATGTTGAAGTAAAGCACTGTGCAATAATCGGTCTCGGTAGGCTGCTTCTTTTGTATCAGTGCGTTTGAGAATCCGCTATCAACAAACAGCGTTGCAAAAGCTTGAAAGACGAGTACTGCGCCAACCAGCCCAAACTCTTCGGGAGTGAGCAGATTGGCAAGCACTATGCCAGTTATGGCATAAAGCACCTGCGACGACAGGCGGTCGATAGTGTTCCACTTGAGCGTCCGGGCGGTTTTCAGTTTCAAGCTTTCTTCCATGTCGCAAAATTACTAAAAATAATTCCTTGCATGGCAACACATTCCACACAAACGTTATCTCCGCCGAAAAACAAAAGTTGCAACCGACTCAGTGCCGATTGCAACCATTTCTGCTAAACAAAGTGACTGTTATAAAATAGCCACTCGCCTGTTATTGTAAAACGAATGCGATTTCTTTGAATGCATAAGAATGCTCCGAACCGTCATCGTGCCTCAACACAAGAGGGCCGGTAGGTTCCACTCCGGCAATACGAGCCATAAGACGTTCGCCCGACGGCAACAAGAACTCGTGCGCATCACCGTCGTTCATATACAATGCCGACATGTAACGCTTATGCAACGCAACCTTGTCTCCTGAGACAAGGGCCGACACCGCCATCTCGATGCGACCACACACGTCGCGCATAGCCTCGTCAAGGTCAATTTCGCTACCAGTGATTTGGGCAAGAGAGACCGGATTAGGAGCATCGCTTCTGAAACAGGTTTGATTAATGTTTATCCCCACCCCTATTATAGTATGGTTTATGCTATTCCCACACAACGAATGCTCTATGAGTATTCCACATATCTTGCGATGTCCATGATATATGTCATTAGGCCATTTAATAGTAACCCCCGACGCATATTGCGACAAGAAGTCCACTATGGCAAGCGACACGGCTTCGCTTATGTAGAACTGTGCCGACGGAGCCACCGATGGATTCTTTACAAGCATCGAGAACGTCAAGTTCTTGCCCGGCTCGGCCTCCCAAGAATTACCACGTTGCCCGCGTCCTGCCGACTGATTGTTGGTATAAATCACCGTACCCGAAGGAAGCATCGTCGCCATTCGGGCAAGGTAAGTGTTGGTCGAAGCCGTTTCGTGGATATTGATGTATCGTGCCATCAAGAAAGCATGTCAATCTTCGGGAAACTCCATCGTAATCGTCCTCGCGTGGTCATCGGGCGATTCCACTATCTTCACCACTACAGTGTCGTCGGGCAACAGATTTTCAATCCTCTCGGGCCACTCTATGAGGCACACCGCACCGCTGTCAAAGTAATCTTCGACTCCGATATCTTCGGCCTCCCGCTCGTCTTGCAACCTATAGCAGTCAAAGTGATAAATGAGTTCGGCTGTAGAGTCGCTGCGGTATTCATTTATAATGGAGAACGACGGAGAGTTGGCAACATCTTCCTCAACGCCAAGCACACGGCAAAGTGCGCTGATAAACGTGGTCTTGCCCACACCCATTTCGCCATAGAAAGCAAAGACGGTGTAGTCTCCCATCACGGAAGCAAACTCACGCGCTGCCTGTTCCAACTCGTCAATTCCAGCAATCTTTATAACTTTTGTTTCCATAACCACGGTTTATAATTGCCAATTGCGAATGCGCTCCATGGCCTCGGCTGTGGCTTCATGCCCGCCAAAAGCTGTGAGGCGGAAATAACCCTCGCCACTCGGTCCAAACCCGACACCCGGCGTGCCTACTACGCTGACCTCGTTAAGCAACCGGTCAAAGAATTCCCACGATCCCATGCCGCCTGGAGTCTTAAGCCAAATATATGGAGCGTCCACGCCGCCATACACGGTAAATCCCGCGGCTTCAAGCCCTGCACGCATCATGCAGGCATTCTCCTTGTAATAATTGATTGTCTCCATCACTTGGTTCTTGCCCTCGGGAGTATAGATAGCTGCGGCTCCACGCTGCGTGATGTAGCTTGCCCCATTAAACTTGGTACACTGACGGCGGTTCCACAAACCGTTGAGCTGAACCTCCCTGCCATCGGCAGTCATGGCTACCACCTCTTTAGGCACGACAGTATAGCCGCACCTCACGCCTGTAAATCCGGCGGTCTTTGAGAAACTGCGTATCTCTATTGCCACACGCTTCGCTCCGTCGATTTCATAAATCGAATGAGGCACTTCGGCACGACTGATAAACGCCTCATAAGCAGCGTCAAAGATTATCAGCGAATTATGTTCTATTGCATAGTCCACCCACTTCTTCAATTGCGAATGAGTGAGAGTAGTGCCGGTCGGATTATTAGGATAGCACAGATATATGATGTCAACCTGCCCCTCGGGAAGAGCCGGTTCAAAATTGTTGTCGGCCGTACAAGGGAAATAAGTCACATTGCTCCACTTGCCGTCGGCCTGCATCACGCCTGCCCTGCCACACATCACATTGCTGTCGATATAGACCGGATACACAGGATCGGTGACACCGACACTGCAACGCTGCTCAAGAATCTCTCCTATGTTGCCGGTGTCGCTTTTTGCGCCGTCGCTCACAAACACCTCATCGGCATCCAACTTCACGCCACGCGGTTCAAAGTCGTTTTTAACGATGGCTTCGCGCAAGAAGTCGTACCCTTGCTCAGGGCCATAGCCATGAAACGACTCGGAGCGCGACAGATCGTCCACTGCCCGGTGCATGGCATCGAGACTTGCCTGAGGCAACGGGCGAGTCACGTCGCCTATGCCAAGGCGTATTATTCTCTTGTCGGGATTCTCCGACCTGTATTTCTCTACTCGTTTAGCAATATCGGCAAACAGATAATTGCTTTTCAGCTTCAAAAAATGTTCGTTAACCAATGCCATATATTATGATTTCTATATATTCATTATAATCAACGGCGACCTTTGCCATTGTTGTTCTTGCGGCGTTGCTGCTCGGCAAGCATGGCCTGCTGTTGGCGTTGAGCCTCTTCAAGGCGAGCCATGAAACCGCTTTTTTTCTTGGGCTTTCTTGCGTTCTCGGCCATCATGGCACGCATCTTGGCTTCGCTCACATAGTGGCGATAAGCATACGTCTGGATAATGGTGATGAGCAACGAAACAAAATAATAGTAGCTCAACCCGGCTGCATAATTGTTGAAGAACACGAGGAACATGATAGGCATCAAGTATGCCATCATCTTCATGCCGGGCATCGACTGGCCACCGGCCTGGTTCTGCATGTTGATGCGGGTATAAATGACATTGGTCACCGTCATCAGCAAGCAGAAAAGACTTATATGATTGCCAAAGTAATTAGTTATGAATGGAATCTGGGCATCCCAGCTGACAATGGCATCGGGTGCCGACAAGTCCTTTACCCACAAGAACGACTCGCCACGCAACTCTATGCACGACGGGAAGAACGTGAACATTGCCACAAGTATGGGCAACTGCAACAGCATGGGTAGGCAGCCGCTCATGGGGCTTGCACCGGCTTGACGATACAGCTCCATCAGCTTTTGCTGCTTGGTCATGGCCTGCTCCTTATCGGGATACCTGTCGTTCAATGCCTTAACGTCGGGGGCAAGGAAACGCATACGCGCCTGCGACTTATAACTCTTATGCGCCAACGGCCACAAAATAAGCTTTATAAGGATGGTCATTATCAATATTATCAATCCGTAGCTTGGAATGAAGCTGCCAAGGAAGTTAAATATCGGAATGATGAAGCCGGTATTTATCCACCTAAATATCGGCCAACCAAGAGGTATGACCTTAGTGAGATGCAGATCCTCGTCGGGCGAAACCAGTTCGTCGTAAGACGACAGCAGCGGATAAAGGTTGGGACCGAAGTAGAAATTGAATTGAGCCGGAATGGGATTGGCCGAATTATAATCGAGCGAACTCTCCATGCTCATATTCTTAAGATAATTGCGACTGTCGTAATTATCAGCAGGAATAGCGTGGCTTTCAAGGCTGGCGCCACTGAAATAAGTCTTGCATATCAAGATACTCGAAAAGAACTGGTTCTTAAAGCCCACCCATTTCAACTTATCCTGCAACTGCTCATCGTCGCTGCCCGACTCGCTCAAGTTATCGACACTGCCACCGGCATACTGGAAATACAAGGCACTGTTGCGCTCTTCAAACATACGGCCCGACTCGTGCCGAGACATTTTCTGCCACCACGAGAAATCAAGCGTGGGAATATTGGCCGGAATGATTTTATCCATCTGCTCCTGCAGCACGTCCATCGCCACATCGTAGCGTCCCGAAGGCAAGGTGTACCTTATGCCAAACTTGCTTCCGCCACCCAAGTCAAGCTGCATCACCACCGTGCTGTCGTTCAATTGCATGGGAGTGAAATAGAAATCCTTGGTATCGAAGCGTTGCGAGTGGGTGTTCAATATGAAACTGTAACCATTGGTCGAAGCATCGAACAGCTTGACCGGGTTCACGTCATCGACATTAAAATCCTTATGGTCGTTGTAGTCCTTCAGCGTGACGCTCGATATCTGTCCGCCTAAAGAAGAAATCTCCACCTTTAACACCTCGTTTTCAAGGACAAGCGTCGAATCTCGCCCGTTCAAGAAATTGGCAAACGAACCGTTCTTGGTATAGATGCTTATAAGTTCCCTAACCTTGGCCACAAGGCGGTTATGGAAAGCAACATTGTCGGTAGTGGAAGCAAGAGCTTCTGCCAGACTGCCCGACGAACCGCCTTCAAGCGTGATGTCGCCCGACAACTCGTTGCCCTTCATAGAAACCGACACCCCGCCATTAGCCAGGGCATACACGGCATCGTCGCCTTCTCCCGACACGTGGCCAAATTGCTTCACTGTCGTCTTCAAAGCTGCAATCTCAGTTGCCGTTATGGTGTCCACCACGCCAAGCGATGCTGCAGCTTCGGCTTGACGGGCTTCAGCCGCCTGTTCGGCTGCGATTTCCGCACGACGTTGGGCAAGTTCGGCTTCCGACGGCTGATTAAGCCACATGAAGCCGAATATCACCAATCCCATCAGCAACATTCCTATAATCGCGTTTTTATCCATTATTATGCTTATAGTTAGTGTGTTTCTTACTTGTTCTTTTCAGCCTTGTTTGCAATTGCCGCACGCACAAAATCCATAAACAACGGATGCGGATTAAGCACCGTGCTGCTGTATTCTGGATGGTACTGCGTACCAATGTACCATTTCTTGCCCTCGACTTCAACGACCTCCACAAGATGCGCCTCGGGGTTCTCGCCGACACACTTCATGCCGGCAGCCTCGAATTGGGCGCGATACTCATTGTTAAACTCAAAGCGATGGCGATGGCGTTCCATGATGTCGGTCGTTCCATAAGCCTTGGCCACCTTCGACCCCGCCATCAGGCGGCACTGGTAAGCCCCGAGCCGCATGGTTCCGCCCATCGACGAAATGCTTTTCTGCTCTTCCATCAAGTCGATAACGTTATACGGTGTCTTGGTATCCATCTCGGTACTGTTAGCCTCGGCAAGGCCAAGCACGTTGCGGGCAAACTCTATCACCATGCATTGCATTCCAAGGCATATGCCAAACGTGGGCATGTCGTGCTCGCGGCACCATTTCAATGCCACGAATTTCCCTTCAATGCCTCGCTGCCCGAATCCCGGAGCGACAATCACGCCGTCCATCTCGCGCAACACTGCATCGACATTGGCATCGGTGAGCTTTTCCGAGCTGATGTACCGCAGGTCGAGCTTATACTCGTTGTAAGTGGCTGCCTGGAACAGCGATTCGTTAATCGACTTATAGGCATCCTGCAATTCCACATATTTGCCTACGAGTCCTATGGTCACCTTCTCCTTGGCATTGTCGATTTTCTTAAGGAAATCGTTCCATTTTGCCAAGTCGGGTTCGCCACTGTATGGAGTGTTTGTTTTCTTCAATACAATCTCGTCAAGGTGCTGCCCGTGCATGGTCAACGGCACCGCGTAAATGGTAGGCGCGTCTATCGATTGTATCACGGCATCGGGCGACACGTTGCAGAACAATGCCACCTTCTTGCGCATCGACATCGGGATGTCGTGCTCGGTGCGCAGCACCAATATGTCGGGCTGGATACCCACTTCCTGCAGCTGCTTTACCGAGTGCTGCGTCGGCTTGGTCTTAAGCTCCTTGGCGGCGTTGATGAACGGCACGTAAGTGAGGTGCACCACGAGGCAATTTTGCCCGAGTTCCCACCTCAATTGGCGCACGGCCTCAAGAAACGGCAACGACTCTATGTCGCCTACCGTACCGCCTATCTCGGTAATAACAAAGTCATATTTGCCCGTGTTGCCGAGCAATTTAACATTACGTTTTATCTCATCGGTGATGTGAGGGATAATCTGCACCGTCTTGCCAAGGTAGTCGCCACGGCGTTCCTTGTCGATTACGCTTTGGTAGATGCGCCCAGTTGTGATATTGTTGGCTCTCGACGTGTGGATGTTGGTAAACCTCTCATAGTGGCCGAGGTCAAGGTCGGCTTCATGCCCGTCGGCAGTAACATAGCACTCTCCGTGTTCATACGGGTTCAACGTGCCGGGATCGATATTGATATACGGGTCAAACTTTTGGATAGTGACTCTAAAACCGCGCGACAACAGCAGTCGTGCCAACGACGACGAAATGATACCCTTCCCTAACGAAGAAACCACGCCGCCGGTAACAAATATGTACTTTGTTTCCACCTCTTATATTTTGTATTAAACATTTTAAGTTGCAAAATTAGCAATAATTCTCGACCGCAGCCACCTCTCTGCCATAAAATTTGCGAAAAGCCAATCTGTCGCCAACCGCCTGCTTGTATTATTCCACCGTTATTGCTACTTTCGCATCGGTTTGAAACTACGCAGAAATGGAGATTGAAGAAAGGTTCATGAAGCGGGCTTTGCAACTTGCCCGGTTAGGCATGGGAGCAGTATCGCCCAACCCGATGGTGGGAGCCGTGATTGTACACAATGAAAAAATCATAGGCGAAGGTTACCACCGGCAGTGGGGCGGGCCTCATGCCGAGGTAAATGCGATCAACTCGGTAAGCGACAAACGGCTGCTCGCCGACAGCACCATGTACGTCACACTCGAACCATGTTCGCACTACGGCAAGACTCCACCGTGCGCCGAGTTGCTGATAAAGATGCGCATACCACGCGTGGCAATCGGCATCACCGACCCGTTTGCAAAAGTAAGCGGCCGCGGAGTAACCATGCTGCGAGAGGCAGGCACGGAAGTTGTCACCGGAATACTTGCCGATGAATGCCGAGAATTAAACCGCAAGTTCATCACTGCCCACACATTGCACCGCCCCTACATCTTGCTGAAGTGGGCACAAAGCGCCGACGGATATATCGACGGCGACCGGGACGGCAGCAGGCCAACCGTCATATCGACTCCCATCACAATGACGTGGATGCACCGCGAACGGTCGCGTTACGACGCAATACTCGTAGGCGCGGGCACGGCCAGGCTCGACAACCCGTCGCTCACAGTGCGCTTGTGGCCAACGCGGCGGCAGCCGTTGCGCATAATCCTCGACAGACGATTGACCGTTCCGCCCGAAAGCCGGTTGCTCACCGACGGCCTGCCATGCGTGATTTATAACAATGTGAAAAGCGAAGCAAACGGCAACGTCGAGTATGTGAAACTCGACACCACGTCACCCGGCGCATGGCTCGCCGACCTATACAGCCGAGGCATAACCTGCTTAATGGTAGAAGGCGGAGCGTCGGTGTTAAATTCGATGCTCGACAGCGGCTTGTGGGACGAAGCCCGCATCGAAACCGCATCGCAGCTATTTATGGGCAACGGAGTAAAAGCCCCCGCAATGCCACACGGGACTGTTACTAATATTGAAAAACACGATACGAACTACATCTTCACGCTCGTCAACAATGTTAAAACCAGATAAAAAGCGATATAATAATATGTAACATCCATTAGGACAATGCTATTTTGCCGGCATGTATTACTTTTGCCCTTGTCATGCTCTACAAGGCTATTAAAATATAGGCATTATGTCTAAACAAGCGTAAAAAACACTGTGCAAGACATCATTTATCAAATTTGTTACTAAATTTGCAAATTCAAAAACGAATTGAATTAAATGGAAAAAAGACTTTTATTATACACTTTTGTACTATTTCTGCTCTCGACGATAGGAGTTTCGTGCAACGATGACGACGAAACCGATGACCCGTCGGTAGCCACATACACATCGTCGAGCACGGCAATAACGGGCTTCAACTTAATTGAAAACACAAAGATACTGGCCAACTTAGACTCGGTATTCTTCACTATCGACCTTGAGAACGCACGCATATACAACGCCGACTCAATGCCTAAAGGCACCGACATATCCCGTATGCTCGTTCAACTGTCATACCCCACTTGCTACTCGGTGGAGGTGTCGATAAGCAACGCCGAGAGGATGAATGATACCACATTCACCTACACCAACTCCGACACAATAGACTTCACCGGCGAGGTGCGCATCAAAGTCACGGCTCTCGACCAAGTGACCAACCGCACCTACGATGTAAAGGTAAACGTGCACAGGCTTGAATCCGACTCATTGCAATGGGGTGAAATAGCTTACAGCCAACTGCCATCGATGCATGGAAACGTAGCCGAGCAAAAAACAGTGAAATTCAACGACAACGCATATTGCCTAATGGCCGATTACGGATATTACGTACTGGCCACCGCGACATCTCCCACAAGCTCTTGGACAAAGCAAACGGTAGAATTCCCGTTCGCGCCCGACGTAAGGTCGCTGACGGCAGGGAGCAACGCCCTGTACATACTCGACGCCGGGCATAGCAATCTTTACTCATCGACCGACGGAATCAACTGGACAAGCTGCGGCATGCAATGGAGCAACATCATGGGAGCATATGACGACCGTGTATTGGGCATAATGCACGATGGCTCAAATTACTACTACGACGAATATCCCCGACGGGCAGGGTTCACACCCACCGTCGTGGACAAAGATTTCCCGGTCAAAGCCTCATCCAACCTGATAACTTACTCCAACTCGTGGGGAACGAGCGACATAAGCATATGCATAGGCGGACTTACGGCATCATCGGAATACATAGGGCGCGCATGGGCATATGATGGAAACAATTGGAGCGTAATTAGTAACAACGACATAGGCGGCCGCGAAGGAATGTCGCTACTGTCATACACGACATGTGAAACAAATACGGCAAGCTGGGAGACCACCAAATTCCCCACCTTGATGGCATGGGGAGGACGTACCGAAGACGGCAAAATGCCAAATACCATGTACGTGTCGCGCGACATGGGAATACACTGGTCGGTAGCCGACTCAACCATGCAAATACCGCAATACATCCCTGCCATGTACCATGCCGATGCATTGGTATTCAACATGACGATGACCGACGACGGTCCGGCCGAAGCCGCATCACATGCAAGGACGCTAAAATGGCGTAACAAGCCATCGACTGAAATGCCCGTGTGGTACAATACATCGATGCCCGTGACAGTGACTTCCGACGCACACGGATACGGAGGCGACGGCATCACCCCAACGACGAAATGGGACATACCCTACATATATGTATTCGGCGGATACGACGAATACGGCAACACCTACGACACCGTTTGGCGCGGAGTATTGAACTACCTTTCCTACAAACCGATTTACTAATCGAGCGGAGGCAGCGGGGTGGAACGCCGACCGACACACATACTTTTCTGAGCCAAATTGCGTTATAATTTAATAACATCTATCCACAATGAATGTTCTTAAACGAATAATAGCAATAGTGGCTCTGCTTGCAACGGGCGCGGCCGCCTTGATGGCTCAAGACGGCACATACCGCTACGAAGTAGGTGGTGGCGTAGGCATGAGCGGATACCTTGGCGATGCCAACCACGGCAATTTCCTAAAGCATCCGGGTTGGGCGGCAGGTGGCATTTTCCGCTATGTAATCGACAGGAGATGGTCGCTAAAGGCCAATCTTTATGCCTTGAGCATAAGCGGCAATTCAAGCGGAATCACATATCCGGGAGAAGCCGTTTACGACTTTAGCTCCACGCTTTACGACGTGGGCGCACAAATGGAATTTAATTTCTTCAATTTCGGCATAGGCTCGAAATATATGAACTTAAAACGCATCACGCCCTACTTGACGGTGGGAATAGGCGGAACACTTGCCTCGCCGAAGGGCGGGGGCAGCTCGTTTGCAATAGTACTGCCCATGGGCGTAGGCGTGAAATACAAGTGGAAGGAACGGCTCAACTTGGGGCTTGAATTCACCATGCGAAAAAGCTTTGGCGACAAGCTCGACGGGCTGAGCGACCTCAACGGGATACACCACTCGTTTGCCAAAAACACCGACTGGTATTCGGTGATAATGGTAAGCGTGACTTATGAATTTGGCAAGCGGTGCAAAGTTTGCCACTATGTGGATTAGAAAGTGAAACAAACTTAAAAGGACGATACTGACAAAATGTCGATAATTGACAAAATAAA
>CALUNI010000077.1 GCA_944321905.1 uncultured Muribaculaceae bacterium
CCATTTCCACAGGATTCAATGGAGGTCCTCCGGCCTGTTCGGCCAATGTCCCGGCGCGTCCGTCCCAGAACTGCACAAAGTTGAAGCAAGCATTATATACCGTCGGTGCGTTTACACCGCCCAACTGGCCTTTTATGCCCTCTGAGTAACGCTTGTTGTCAACGCCGCCCATGTCGAGGTTATGGCACGTGGCGCAAGACACCGTGCCGTCGGCCGACAGGCGCGTATCGTTGTAGAGTATTTCGCCGAGAGCTGCCTTGTGCACGTCATATGGTATGCTGTCGGGTATCGGGCGTACAGGCTCGTTGGCAAATTCGGGTGCCGCCAACGGACTTGGATAATACTCGGCACGCAACTGCGCCACGGCGTTCATGGCTATTTCCTCCTTTGAGTCGGTGATTGACGAGCCCCAGTGTGCCAAGTAATACTGAGCCAGCGGCTTAGGGCCGTCGGCGAGGCTGCGTTCCGCCTTGGCAAGGTCCACCTCGTTAGGCTTTTCACCTTTTTTCAGAGCCTCGATAAACGGCATTATGTCAAACGAGGCGTAACCGTCCTTGACGTGTTGGCCAATGAGGCTCTTGGCTATGGGCCAGTTGGCGTAAAACGGAAGGTCGGGATTGGCGGAGTGGCACATGGCGCAGTCTCCGTCGTCAAGGATTGCAAGCAACTGCTCGGTGGCCGCAAGGTCGGCAGAAGGAGCAGTGTTTACGGCCCGGTAGGTAATGGCCAAGACCACTATCAGGCCTACCAGAACAAGCAAAATCTTTGAACTCTTCTTCATGTTTTTATTATTTAACGTTAAAAAAACGAATCATCATCTACTTTCAACCGGCGGCTTGCGAATACGCGTGCATGCTGTCTTGTGCCGACGGCAACAAGTTTACCCCATACCAACACATCTGCAACCCGGCAAACCCCGCAACCAAAAGCAGGGCCGCCAAGCGTGCATGACGGTTCTGACACCGCAATCGCAGGTGCATATACATAAGGTAAAGCCCCCAGGTGACGGCGGCCCAGGTCTCCTTGGGATCCCAGCTCCAATAGTCGCCCCAAGCCTCCTTGGCCCAGAGTGCGCCGCTGAGCATTCCGAGCGTGAGAAACGCCGTGCCTACGTACACCATGCTGTCTGCAGTGCGCAGATAGTCGGCCGAACGTGTCACCATATTGGCCACGCCCAAGATGAAGGCGCAGCCCATCACCCCGTAAGAGAACATATATACCGTGACATGTGGCACAAACCACACGCTTTGCAGGGCGGGCATCAGTGTCTGGTCGTGGATTTCGGGCTTAAGTATGTTCATGGCCGCGAACACGGCAGCCATTACCGTAGTGAACAGCAATATCCAACGGTAACGCCAACGCAGATAAGTGACCAGTCCGGCAGCCACCACAAACAGCGCATACCACAGGCGCGTTTCGCCGATTGTGCGTAACGGCGGCCTGTGCAGCCCCGCCCAGAACGCCACGATGAACGCCGCATAGACGCATATGCCCACCGCCGTGGACGCAACGGCCCATCTGCCATGCCGTCTGAAAGCCTCAACAGCGCCTAAAGCCCACAGCACGACAGCGACAGCCGCAAACCAAGCAAAGTCATCCCATGTAACCATCATGTCTGTCCTCCTTTTATAGTCTTGTGTCCTGCGCCTTGCACGAAGAGCAACACGGCTCCGGCCATTATCATCCACACGCCTACCCACTGCACGTATTTCCACGGTTGACTCACCCACCCTATTATGCAATATTGCGGTGTTGCACCCATGAGATACAGGTCGTCTTTCCACGACAGGGCGTAAGGATGGTTTACCGTAAGCGTTGCCTCGTCTTTGCCGTCTATCACTATCTTGGCCGCATGGCTCTTTGGCGTGCCGTCGGGATAAAGTTCCGTATTGAAATGTTTAAGCCTCAATTCGTGGTCGAGGTACGTCACGCGCCCTTTACTGTCTATTGCTTCGCACGTAGGGTTCTTTTCGCCCACGGCCATACGCCATTGCCGCGTGTCCGGGGCTCCCCAAAAGCCTCCGCCTATGGCAAGCAGCACACCGAAATGAATGAGCAAAAACCTTGCCAGACGGCTGCGATCCCGTCGGGTTCCACGCATGGTGACGAACAGCAGATGGGTCAGCAGAGCTGCGATTACGGCCACAAGCCACCACGCCGACGAAAGTCCTGTGCTGTGGAAACCTTGAATTAAACTCACAGCCACGAAGGCCGCAAGCAGTATGAACGTGGTTTGCGGCGACAACAGCAATGTCGCAAGCCAAGCCGGTTTGCGCTCTCTATAGACCACCCAAGAGGCTATCACCCACAGCAGCATTATCGCCACATTAACAGGGAAGGCAAAAGCATCGGCTGGGAAACGTCCGAACAACGCTTGGCATAAGCACGCCACCACAAGGTAAACGACCCACGCTACGTATATGCGAGATTTGTTCATATTCTGTCGAATTAACATGCAAATATAGGAATAATCAAAGCGAACTATTCTTTGTGCATATGAATATTTCTTGTTTCTGGGCGTCATTTGCAGTTGTTAACCAAAACAAATGTGTGTGGTTATATTTTTCCAATTGTCAAATAAGCGGTGTTTATTTAGAATGGTTTTAAATTATTGTGATGATTTTGAATATATGCTTATTTTTGTGCAAAATTTTAAACCGATGACAAAATTATCAGAATTGAAAACAGGCGAGGAGGGCATTGTCGTCAAGATTCTCGGACATGGCTCGTTCCGCAAGCGCGTCATTGAAATGGGATTTGTGAGAGGACACGAGGTGAAGGTGTTGCTGAACGCGCCACTCCGAGACCCCATAAAATACAAGATACTTGATTACGAACTGTCGTTGCGCCGAAGCGAAGCCGACCTTATCGAAGTGGTAAAGAAAGGCGAGAAGCTGCCATATGACATAGACAGAGAACCGGCTACCATCGAAGACGACGATACCGTTACGGTGGCCGAAAGGAACAGCGTGGAACGGGAATCAAACACAATAAATATTGCTCTGATAGGGAATCCCAATTGCGGCAAGACATCGTTGTTTAATGAATTGTGCAACGGACACGAGCGAGTGGGCAACTATAGCGGCGTGACCGTCGATGCCAAGGATGGGCATTTTGATTACAAGGGCTTTCATTTCAAGGTGGTTGACTTGCCGGGGACGTATTCGTTGTCGTCATACTCACCCGAGGAACGATATGTGCGCAAGTATCTGAACGACGAGGTGCCCGATGTCATAATCAACGTGGTGGTTGCGTCTAACCTTGAACGCAACTTGTACCTCACCACAGAACTCATCGACATGGATCGCAGCATGGTGATTGCCCTCAACATGTATGACGAGATGCAGGCTTCGGGAGCCAAGCTCGACCACGAGGCACTTGCCGGAATGATAGGCGTGCCCATCGTACCCACGGTGTCGAAGTCGGGTCAAGGAGTTCACGAGTTGCTCGACACGGTAATACAGGTGTTTGAGAACACGTGCAAGACGGTCCGCCACGTGCATGTCAATCTCGGACAAGAAATAGAGGAAGCTATAAGGACGCTCAGCAGCGAGGTAAAGAAAAGCAACCTGCCCATTGTGCAGAAGTTTGCATCGCGATATATTTCTATAAAGCTGCTTGAAAATGATGCAGAGATTCTCGAAGAAACAAAGGATGACCCGAATATCGCACGTTGGCGTGAGATTCGCGACCGTGCCGTGGAACACATAGAGAGTGTCGGAAACGAAGACATAGTTTCGGCCATAGCGAGCGAGAAATATGGATTTATATCGGGCGCGTTGCGTGAAACTTATACGCCCGAAACGTCGTCAAGCGAGCAAAAGACCACCGACATAATTGATGCCATAGTCACGCACAAGCTTTTTGGTTTCCCTATATTCTTGCTGATAATGTGGTTCATATTCTGGGCTACATTCGAGCTTGGCGCGTATCCCATGGACTGGATTGACGCGGGGGTGGGATGGCTTGGCGACACGGTGCGTGAAATGATGCCCGCAGGCCCGCTTAAGGACATGATTGTGGATGGCATAATAGGCGGTGTCGGTGGTGTCATAGTGTTCTTGCCCAATATTATGATACTTTACTTCTTCATTTCGTTTATGGAAGATTCCGGCTATATGGCGCGGGCGGCATTTATCATGGACAAGATAATGCACAAGATGGGACTGCATGGCAAGTCGTTCATACCGCTGGTGATGGGATTTGGCTGCAATGTTCCGGCGGTGATGTCGTCGCGCATCATCGAGAGCCGCAGCAGCCGGCTAATAACCATGTTGATCATTCCGTTTATGTCGTGCAGCGCACGGCTGCCCATATACCTGCTTCTTGTAGGCACTTTCTTCCCCGAAAACGGGTCGTTGGTCATATTCAGCCTGTATGTGTTGAGCATTGTCGTAGCCATAATCACGGCCAAGCTCATGCGCAAGACCATGTTCAAGAAAGACGAGACTCCGTTTGTGATGGAGTTGCCGCCTTACCGTGTGCCGACGGCAAAGGCCTCGTTGCACCACATGTGGGAAAAAGGCGAGCAGTATCTGCGCAAGATGGGCGGCGTGATACTTGTCGGCAGCATCATCATATGGGCGTTGAGCTATTTCCCTCGCGATTTCAGCAAGAGCAATGAAGACTTGACGCGTGAAGAGCTTGTCAAGCAGCAAGAGGACAGCTATCTTGCTTCCATAGGGCGTTTCGTAGAGCCTGTAGTCGAGCCTCTCGGTTTCAATTGGAAAGGATCGGTGGCTCTTATCAGTGGCGCGACGGCCAAGGAGATAGTGGTATCGACGCTGGGCGTGCTTTATGCAAGCGACAGCGAGGCCGCCGAAAGTCTGCCGCAACGCATAGCCGCAGTCAATCCCGATACCGGCCACCCCGATTTCACGCCGCTCGTGGCACTGAGCTTCATGGTGTTTGTGCTGCTCTATTTCCCGTGCATAGCCACTGTGGTGGCCATATCGAGAGAGGCGGGAAGTTGGAAGTTTGGGCTGTTCACGCTATTGTATAACACGGCAGTGGCATGGGTGGTATCGTTTTTAGTGTACCAAATAGGGTCGTTGATACTTTAACTGCCGCATGTGGCGAAATAATCGCACGTTTATTTGGGCAAGCAAAAATTGTTGTATAATTTTGGGAAACAGTTTCAGATTGTAATGCGTCTGTAGCTGTTTCCTCTTTGCTTTATTGCATATTAGACAAACGACTGAGATGAAATATTATGTAATTTTAAATGGTCAACAAGCAGGACCCGTAGATGAGGGCCAATTGCTTTCGTTAGGCGTGACACGCGACACGTTGGTATGGCGTAGCGGGCTTCAGCAGTGGCAGGCTGCCGGAAGCGTGGCTGAGCTTGGATATTTGTTTAATGCGCCTTCACGGCCTCAAACGTCGTCGGCCGCCATATGGCCCGGAGCTGTTGCCGGACTTGTGCTTGGAATTTGTTCGCTTCAATTTTGCTTGCCCGTAATCGGGCTTGTATTCGGCATAATAGGCATGTCGGTCACTAAGCAAAGTTATAGGGAGTATGTGGGCAATCCCACAAAATATGCAGCCGGAGGAATGTTGAAAGCCGCGCGCATACTGTCGCGGATAGGCTTTATCATAGGGATTGTCGTTACAGCCATATTTGTAACGGCTCTCATGGCTGATTTGTAAGTAACAATTTAAAACTTAAATACGCATATGAAATATTGGGTTATAATCAATGGGCAACAACAAGGACCCGTCGAAGAAAGTCAGTTGCCCTCGATGGGCGTAACGCGCGACACGATGGTGTGGCGCGAGGGTATGCCTCAGTGGCAAACTGCCGGGGCTTTGCCCGAACTGAGCTATTTGTTCAATGGCGGTTATGCAAGCAATGCTAATGCCGACAGCACGGTTAGCGACAATGTGAATTATGGCAACGATGGCGGTTACCAACCCGTGATGCCAAAGACGTGGCTTACCGAGGCTATTTTGTGCACCATATTTTGCTGTGTGCCTTTTGGCATAGTGGGCATTGTCTTTGCGTCGCAAGTGGGTTCTGCATGGAGTCAAGGCAATTACGAACTTGCCGAGGCAAAATCTCAGGTAGCCAAGAAGTGGGTGACGATAAGCTTTATCCTTGGCATAGTCGGGGGTGTGATAGGTTTCTTCGTAGGCTTGTTTGGGGAATTGTAACAACAAAAATGGTGAGCGGATATGAAATATTATGTTTTCATTAACAACCAGCAGCAAGGCCCCGTTGAGGAAAGCCAGTTACTCTCGTTGGGCGTAACGCGCGACACATTGGTGTGGCACGAGGGCATGAGCGAATGGGTTGCCGCAGGCTCGCTGCCGGAACTGAGCTATTTGTTTAATTCTCAATCTGTTCCCTTGCAGCAGGCAACAATGCCGAAGAATTATTTGGTTCATGCTATTCTGTGCACCATATTTTGTTTTTGGCCTACAGGAATTCCGGCTATTATTAATGCTGCCGGGGTAAGTTCGGCTTGGGCCAGAGGTGATTACCAATTGGCAGAAGCCAAGTCGCGCAATGCGTGGAAATGGGTTAAGATATCGTTTTTTGTGGGCTTGGGCATATTTGTCATTTATTTTACAGCCGTAATGGCATTTGTGATAACCGACTTATTGTCGAGTTCTTATTATTAATCGATAACTGTAATGGAAGTAAAAGAAATAGATTATCCTCGTTTTTTTGACTTGGTGTGCCGCAGGTATTCTTGCCGCGGCTACGCCGACACGCCCGTTGCACGCGAAATGCTCATGGCGATTGTGGAAACGGCTCGGCTCGCACAGTCGGCTTGCAACAAGCAGCCGTGGCAATTTCTTGTTGTCGATACTCCCGAATTGAGGGATGAAGTGGCAAAGTGCTATGGCCGCGACTGGGCTCGCGAGGCTCGCGCATTTATTGTCGCGCTCGGCAACAGCAGCGAGGCGTGGGTGCGCCCGTGCGACGGACACAACGGCATGGATGTGGATGTGGCTATTGCATGTGAAAACATGTGCCTTGCCGCCACGTCGCTTGGGTTAGGGGCTTGTTGGATAGGTAATTTCGATGTAAAAGCCTTGCGTGCCACTCTTGATATCCCTGTCGAGTGGTCGCCTGTGGCAATAATATCGGTGGGCTATCCAAAGGACGGACAGGCTGTTCCCGAGAAAAAGCGTAAAAACATAGACGAAATAGTCAAATGGGGAAAGTTTTGACTTTAACCGTAATGGCGGCGGGCGTGTTGCTTGCCGCCACTGCCTGTTCTTCCAACACTTGCCGAGAAAGCATCAGTGCCACTCCCGAGGCTGTTTTCTATTCAAGCAGCACGCAAGAGCCTGTGAGTGTGGACTCACTCACGGTGTATGGCTTGGGCGTGCCTAACGATTCGGCCATAATACGCAATTCGCTCTCGTCGCAGGTATATCTGCCGCTTAGGGGGAATGAGGAATATTGCAGGTTTGTGTTTCATTATGAGCAACGTGCTCTTTCCGACCCGAGGCTGAACGACACGCTAACGTTGCATTATCGGCCGGTTCCGAAGTTTACATCGGTCGAGTGCGGCGCGATGTATTTTTATGAAGTGCATGATTGCAGCTGCACGACCAACCTCATTGATTCGGTAAGATTGGTTAATGGCGACGTTACTAACGTCGAGGCCGAGACTGTGAGGGTCTATTTCCGCGTGGCTTCGGTCGATGACGAAGAGGTTGCTCAAGATTGACAATGCCGATGTTTGCAGCAAGGAAAGAATTGACTGCCGAAGAGGCGTTGTCGCGTTGCGAGGCATTATGCGCCCGTTGCGAGCAGTCGTCGGGCGACATTCTTGCCAAGTTGGCGAGGTGGGGAATATGTGAGGAGCAAGCTGCCGGGATATTGCGGCACCTGGTTGCCGACGGGTATGTTGACGATGCGCGTTATGCCAGGGCTTATGTGCGTGACAAATTTCGTTTCTCGGGTTGGGGAAGATTGAAGATTGCATATAATTTGCGGATGAAACGGGTGGACAATTCCTCGATATCCGAGGCCATGCAAGAGATTGACGACGGGGAGTATGTGGCAAAGCTCGAAGATTTGCTGAAAAGCAAATATAGAGATGTGAAGTCAAAGCCTGCGCTACAGGCACGGGCTGCGCTGATGCGCTTTGCCGCGCAACGGGGCTTTGAAAACGACGTCGCGATGCCGGTTATAAGGCAGTTGGCCGGTGGTGAAATTATTGACTTTTGAGGCATGGAAAATCTGTTGGGCTATGTTGCCGACTTGCTGTTCCCCCGGCTATGTGTGGTTTGCGGCAAGGAACTGAATGCCTCGGAACGGCATGTGTGTGCAATGTGCATGGCCGAACTGCCGCTTACGGGCTATCACAAAATCGAATTTAATCCCATGGAACAACTGTTTGCCGGGAAGGTGCCTGTGGAGTGGGCCTCGGGCTATTTCTTTTATGAGCGTGGCAGTCGCCATGCTGCCATATTGCATTCGCTTAAGTATAAGAATCAGCCGCACTTGGGAGAGTGGCTTGCACGCAGGTTTGCGGCGGAGCTTCATGCCTGCGGATGGCTTGACGGTGTCGATGCCGTAGTGCCTGTGCCATTGCATCGCAGCAAACTCGTAGTTCGCGGATACAATCAAAGTGAATATATAGCCCGCGGCATTGCCTCGGTGGCTGGTTGCCGCGTGGAGAAGTTGGTGAAAGCGGCAAAAGCGCACGAAACGCAGACGCATAAAGGCCAACATGAGCGTCTGCTTAATACCGAAGGCGTGTTTTGTGCCACGGCAGAGGCGGCTCGTTTCTCGGGCAAGCACATATTGATGGTCGATGACGTGGTTACAACTGGTGCCACATTGATTGCGTGTGCCGAGGCTCTTCGTCGGGCAGTGGATGACTTGCGCATATCGGTTGCAACCCTTGCAGTAGCGCGGTTGCAGTAGGCATAAGCAAAAAAGAAAGACCCACGGCTTTTAGGCCATGAGTCTTTTCTTTCTCTCTCATTGTGAGGATTAATATTCGGCTTCTTGATAGTCGTTTACATAACCTTCGTCGCCAATAATCTCGCGCATCTTCTTGCGGAGCATGATGTTTTGTGCGAACAGGTCGTGAACAGGTTGCTTGTCGAGCGGGTGCATCGGGCTCTTGAAGTAGAACGACAGCCAAGATTGAATGCCCTTGAATCCGCAACGCTTTGCAAGGTCGGCAAGCAATACGAGGTCAAGCAACAGCGGAGCGGCGAGGATTGAGTCGCGGCAAAGGAAATCGACCTTGATTTGCATGGGGTATCCCATCCAACCAACTATATCGATGTTGTCCCAACCTTCCTTGTTGTCGCCACGCGGCGGATAATAGTTGATGCGTACCTTGTGGTAGATGTTGCTGTAAAGTTCGGGGTATTCGTCCTTTTTGAGGATGGTGTCGATAACCGACAGTTTTGAAACTTCCTTGGTCTTGAACGATGCAGGGTCGTCGAGAACTTCGCCATCGCGGTTTCCGAGGATGTTGGTCGAGAACCAGCCACGCAAGCCGAGCATACGCGTGTGCATCATCGGCGAGAGGACTGTCTTCATCAGCGTTTGACCAGTCTTGTAGTCCTTGCCGCAGATAGGAGCGTTGTGCTCGTCGGCGAGTTGCCACATTGCAGGGAAGTCAACCGTGAGGGCCGGAGCTCCGTTGATGAATGCGCAGCCGCTTTCAATTGCTGCATATGCATATAGCATAGAAGGAGAAACTTCTGCCGCATTGTTCTTCATAGCCTCTTGGAATGCGGGAAGAGACATGTGGACTTCGGCCATAGGCACATAAACCTCGGTCGATGCAGACCATATAACTACTACGCGCGAGCAGCCGTTTTCTTCCTTGAAGTTCTTTATATCGGCAACCAATTGGTCTTTCAAGTCCCATTTGGTATCGGCTTTCTTTACCCATGTGCCATGCAGGCGGGTAACATACTTGTTGTCGAAAGCTGCCTTCATGGGCTGTATGGCTTCGAGTTCGTCCTTAACGCTGTCGATGTCTTTTTGAGTGAGTACTGCGGCATGAGTTGCAGCCTTGTAAATATTGTCTTCAAAAATATCCCAACCGCCGAATACGATGTCGTCGAGTTTCGCAATAGGAAGCACATCTTTGATTTTCGGGGTAGAGCCATCCGACAACTTGATTGTAGATAATTGTGTGATAGAACCTACGGGAATGCCCAAGCCTTTGCGTGCCATTAATGTACCAGCAATGAATGTAGAAGCAACTGCTCCTCCTATGCCGACAACTAATATACCCAGTTTCCCTTCGGCTTTTTCCACATTAATTTTTGCCATAATAAATTAAATTAATATCGTTAAACTTAATACTTTCTTTCGCTCTATATTTTCATGCGCATTGTAGCCCTTACAGGCTCTTTGCTCAAAAAAGCGCGGTAAAAGTAGTGTCAATTTTTCAAATGGAAAAATTATTTTAAATATTTAATGTGGTCAATGTGGTTAAAAATGGCAAACAAGGCTTTGTTTTAGTTAATTGTAGTAAATATTGCTGCAAATGTGGTCGATTTGTGCAAACAAATCATAATACGGCTTGAAGCATGTCGGATAGCTTTTTGATGATGCATGGGTGCGTGACTGCATCTTCTTCGGCCGTCCAACCTTTGCCTTTGAGCCATAGCACGTGGCATCCTATGGACTGTGCCGGAATGATGTCTTTCTTGTAGCTGTCGCCCACCACAAGCACCTCGTCGGGCTGTAATCCCAATGCTTCGACACCCAGCATGAATATGCGGGGATCGGGCTTGCGCACGCCGACGACTGCGCTCTCGATGATTTGCTTGAAATATCGGCGCACGTCGAAGTCTGACAATACGGTTTCTACGTTGCCATAGAAGTTGCTGACGAGTACCATAGGGTAGCGTCGATACAGTGCTTCAAGCACCGGACGGGCTTCCTCGACCGATGACCGTGCCTGCTCGTAGCAGTATCGGGCAATCGGTTCGGCATACAGGCTTACAGCCGATTGTGGCAGCAGGCCGTTGGCGGCAAGGTCGCCAAGCTCGATTTGCATCTTTATCAAAAGCAGGTCGTAGAAATTGTGCTCGGGCAGTATGTGTCGCGTGCGCGCAAGCTCCCGCTCGGCATAAACATAGCTGTTGCGGAAGTCCTCTTTACCGACCGCGACACCGGCATGCCGGTATCCGTCCCATATCACCTCGCTCCAGTGTGTGCCGCGGCTGTCGATTGTGCCACCGTAGTCAAATATTATTCCTTTCAAGTTGTCAATATGTTCCATTTTCGAGTTGGGTTATGAAGTTTCGGCATATGCGTTCGTGCCTCCATATCATGTACACGAGCATGAGGTTGAGCACGGTAAGCTCGAATGCAAAGTATATCCAAGGCATCTGCACGATTAGCGATATGAAAAGCACTATCACGCGAGTGTTGAACGAGAGCATGTTGGTGTACTTCATCAATGGCTTGCTCTTGGCTCTGAAGGCATCGCGGAACGATTGTGGTATGTCGTCGCCGAAACGCTCTTTTAGAATCTTGCGCAACTGTTGCATTCGAGGCGTTAGCTTTTCCTGGTTGGCGGTGTAGTTGCGGTAGAAGAAAAGCGTGAATTTAGCCCAGAAATTGTGTCGCCATGACAGTTGTCTCATTTTTTCGTCGAGTTGTGGGCAACTGTCGAGTTCGCTGCCCTCTTTGCCTTTTAGGAAATACAAGTGGAACTGCCTGTAATAGTCGGCACTGGCAGCCTGCTTGCCGTGGCACATACCTGCAAGCACGGCCATTACCCAAATCATCCACGGGTGAGGCATGAAAAAGTCGCTTGTCTCGTTGATGCGGAAGCAAATTGCGAAGTATATGGCTACAAACCAGAAGTCTCCGCTCAGCCCGTCGAGAATGCGTCCAAGCCGCGAATACTGGTGCGTGAGGCGAGCCAGTTGCCCGTCGGCGCTGT
>CALUNI010000078.1 GCA_944321905.1 uncultured Muribaculaceae bacterium
AAACTCAGCGTGGAAAACAACATACGCACAGTGCTTGAAATGACAAACACGTCGGCCGAATATCAACGCGAAAAGTTGGAAAGCCTGCTGTCGGAATTCCGCATACAAAAAGTTCGCAAGAACCTGGGCGACCAATTGTCGGGCGGCGAACGCCGACGCTGCGAGATTGCACGCTGCCTCGCTATTAATCCAAAGTTCATAATGCTCGACGAGCCTTTTGCCGGCGTTGACCCCATTGCGGTAGAAGACATTCAATACATAGTATATAAGCTTAAGGAAAAGAACATAGGCATCCTCATCACCGACCACAACGCACCCGAGACGCTAAGCATCACCGACCGTGCATACTTGCTGTTTGAGGGAAAAATATTATTCCAAGGCACGAGCGAGGAACTTGCCGAAAATCCCATAGTAAGGGAAAAGTACCTTGGCCGAAACTTCGTGTTCCGGCGGAAAAAGTTTGATTGACGCTCCACCACCATCCGGCTTAAGCTCACACTACGGCAGCCTGTAGCAATCTTCCAATATTCCTTGTTTGTCTCAAGGCATTTTGGAACAAGATTCAATCATGCACATTTCAAAGACTTACATTTCTAATCTATACAATAGAATCCACCACCTATCGGCATTATGGTATATCCAAAAAGTTTTGAATCAAAAATCGACTTCGCCACAATAAGGACACTGATAGAAAGCCGTTGCCTCGGCCCGTTAGGAGTAAAAAGTTGCCGAGCCATGCGCTTTTCAAGCGACTTCGACACTGTAAAGAAGCTGCTCGAACAGACCGACGAGTTCCTGTCAATAATAACTTCGGGAAAAGAATTCCCTTTGAACAACTATTACGACCTTACCGAATCGCTCAATTCAATAAAGGCATACGGGGCATACATGTCGGCCGAAGAACTATTCAACTTGCAACGGTCGCTTGTCACTATCTCCGACATAGCGGCATTTTTCAGCAATGCCACGACCAACGACGCCCCCACATATCCGCGACTTGCTGAATTAACGCGGTCGATGCATACTTTCCCGCAAATAATCGCACGAATAGAAAGCGTCATCGACAAATATGGCAACATCAAGGACAACGCCTCGCCCGAATTGCTTAACATAAAGCGCGCGCTGGCATCGGCCATGCAGAGCGTCAACTCGATAATGAAACGCATCATGGCGCAAGGCAAGGAGCAGGGCTTTATCGACAGCGACGTGTCGCCATCGGTAAGGGACGGGCGGCTCGTCATACCCGTCGCACCGATGAACAAGCGAAAAATACGCGGAATTGTACACGACGAGTCGGCTACGGGGAAAACCATATTCATCGAACCCGAACAAATCGTGGAAGCCAACAACAATATACGGGAACTGGAAAACGAGATGCAGCGAGAGATAATACGCATCCTCACCGATGTCGCGGCATTCATCCGCCCGCACATCGACGACCTCATCGGCTCACACGCAATACTCGGCATCGTCGATTTCATCCGCGCCAAAGCACTCTTTGCCAACGAAACGGGCGGCAACATGCCAATACTCGAACGTGAGCCGCAAGTGGAATATTACC
This sequence comes from uncultured Muribaculaceae bacterium, assembly GCA_944321905.1. GTDB lineage: Bacteria > Bacteroidota > Bacteroidia > Bacteroidales > Muribaculaceae > Avimuribaculum. Next base: position 1,562 of record CALUNI010000078.1, read on the forward strand.
ATGCCGTGCACCCAACGCTCCTGCTGTCGTTGCGAGCACAGGGCAAGACTGTGGTTCCGCTTAACATCAATCTCGACGCGAAAAACCGCATCCTGCTAATCTCGGGGCCGAACGCCGGAGGAAAGTCGGTGTGTCTGAAAACCGTGAGCATCGTCCAGTACATGACCCAGTGCGGACTTCTCCCTCCCGTTTACAACAATTCGCACATAGGCATCTTCAAGAACCTGTTTATCGACATCGGCGACGAACAGTCTATCGAAAACGACTTGAGCACGTATAGCTCCCACTTGACCAACATGAAATTCTTCATGAACAACGGCGGCCACGACACGCTTGTGCTAATTGACGAATTCGGCGGCGGCACCGAGCCGCAAATCGGTGGCGCAATAGCGCAGGCCATATTAAAAAGGCTCAACGAGAAGCAGATATTCGGCGTGATTACCACGCACTACCAGAACCTGAAACACTTTGCCGAGGACACCGACGGACTCGTAAACGGCGCAATGCTCTACGACAGGCAGAAGATGCGTCCATTGTTCATGCTGTCGATAGGATACCCGGGCAGCTCGTTCGCGATAGAAATCGCTCGCAACATTGGCCTGCCGGGCGAAGTGATAAAGGATGCCGAAGAAATAGTGGGCAGCGACTACATCAACATGGACAAGTACCTGCTCGACATTGCCCGTGACAAGAAATACTGGGAAAACAAGCGTAACGAAATACATAACCGCAACAAGCGGCTGCAACAGCTCGAAGAGCAGTATGAAACCGAAATCGAGCGCATAGGCAAGGAACAACGCAACATCATAAAGGAGGCACGTGAAGAAGCCCGCGAAATACTGTCGCGAAGCAACGCCACGATAGAACGTACAATACACGAAATACGCAAGAGCCAAGCCGAAAAGGAGCAAACCAAGGAGCTGCGGCGGCAACTCGACGAATTTAAATCGCAACTCGAAAACGACGAGATACCGCTAACCGACCTGCGCCGGAACAGTGGCATAAAGCACCGCGCCAAGCCGTCCAAGACTCCAAAGCCAAAGCAAGAAACGCCACGCGAAGCAGTCGCCGTGGGTGACTATGCCACAATAGAAGGCAGCAACACTCCGTGCAAGGTGCTTGAAATATCGGGCACGACAGCCACGGTAGTAATGGGCAACTTCCAGTCAAGGGTGGCCACCGACCGTTTGCGCAAAGTCAATGCTCCGCAATCCGAAACCCGCACGGCCACGATTAACGTCTCTATGTCTGCCGACATTCGCCGCCGACAACTCGACTTCAAGCCCGACATAGACGTGCGTGGCATGAGAGCCGACGAGGCGATACAGGCAGTGACATACTTTATCGACGATGCCATACAATTCAATGCCAAGCAGGTGAGGATACTGCACGGAACCGGCAACGGCATTCTGCGGCAACGCATAAGGGAATACCTTAATACCGTATCGGGCGTGAAATCATACCGCGACGAGCATGTGCAATTTGGCGGAGCCGGCATAACCGTCGTGCAACTCGACTAATCCCCACCCGCCGCCAAGGTGAGACAAATAGGGCCGGCTTCGCAAAAAGGCCGGCCCTGTTCAACTCAAATCGGTCGCTGGATTTACAAAACAAATATTTGCGGTCTAACGACCGTTTTGGATTAAACTAATATTTGTACTTTTATTTACTCCATGCTCCACTCCATCGCCCCCTGTTCTTTCAATTTGGCAGTAAAAGCCTTCGCCTTTTCCATGACGGCAGCCTCCTCCTCGGGAGAAGCGTATGCGTGCTTGTAGCCTTTAATCACGTTCCACTCGCCACGGGTAAAATCGGGGAACTCCACAGGTGCGCAACCATTGTCCATCGACAATTCGCCCAATTCGGCCAGGCAGCACCATTCGGCCAAGTCATACACATCCATGTCTAAAGGCAGCCCGTTTTGCAAGCAATAAACCAAGCGGCTGTCCATTATGAAGTCCATGCCGCCATGCCCGCCAACCTCTTTTGCCAACTCGCCATACTTCTTCAAGATGGGATGTTGATACTTTTCCACCAAAGCTTCATGCTCGTCTGCGGGAAGGAAACCATGCGCACTCAAGTCGTCAACCTTAGGTTTAACGCCCGAAACAGACAACTGCTCGGCATCAAGCGCGTAACCCTCTATCGGATATTTGTTGGCAAACCCCTTCGTGCCGGTAAGCTGATACAGGCGGCTGTAAGGCTGCGGAGTCATTACGTCATGCTGTATCTCAATCACCTTGCCGTTGGCCGTGCGAATCAAGGTTGTGGTGTGGTCGCCGTTGCGGAAATCAGAGCAAGCCGAGTCGGTTCGTTCTTCCACCAAAGCCTTTCCCACTACCGACTTTGTGTCCATTGCCACCAATGTAACCATGCGGTCGCCGCGGTGTATATCGAGCGCCTGCGCCACCGGCCCCAGGCCGTGGGTCGCATACACATCTCCCCTGTGGCGCATGTTGTAGTCTAACCGCCAACCAAGCTTGTCATTCTCTCCATTCTTCCAATAATGGTCCCAGAATTCACTTAAATTGTGGATATAGGCCCCTTGCGCCCTAATCACTTCGCCAAAGACCCCATGCTGCGCCATGTTCAAGGTGTTCATCTCAAACCAGTCATAGCAGCAATTCTCCAAAATCATGCAGTGCTTGCGCATCTTCTCGCTCAAGTCCACCAAAGCCCAGCATTCCTCAAGATTCATGGCCGAAGGTACCTCGATGGCCACGTTTTTCCCATTCTCCAACGCACATTTTGCAATAGGGAAATGATGCAGCCAGTCGGCGGCTATATACACCAAGTCGATATCCTCGCGCTTGCACAACTCTTCATAACCTTTCTCGCCCGAATAAATGGCAGCCTTAGGCAACGAAGCCTTCTGCAACAACTTCTGGCATTCTTCGGCACGTTCCCTTTCATAGTCGCACAAGGCCACAATCTGCGTTCCGGGTATATAAGTGAAACGTTCAACGGCACCGGGTCCACGCATACCCAGCCCGACAAACCCCACGCGCACCACTTCCATTTTAGGGAGCGACAACCCCAGTACGCTTTGTTGCCCGGCAGGACGCTCGGGCGATTTCACCACTATTGTTCCTTGTTTCCATTCCCATTGCGTGCCATTACCATTAGTCTGCACGACCGACTCGGGCTGCGACGTACAAGCCGCCAGTAGAATACATGTGCCCAAGGCTAAAATTTTAAACGTTTTCATATTATCGGTTTCTGATTGTTTTATAAGATTAATCTGAACGATTCACCCGCCTTATCCACCTGCCGAGCAATATATTGCTTCATTTCCGAAACAGCCTTTCGGGTCTCTTGATAAAGTTTGTACTGAGCCAAAGCTCGTATAAGATTATGCTTGTCATACCGAATCTGATAATATGTGTCACCATTAAGATAGTCGGTCAAGAACCTGACGGCCTGCATATATGGGAAAAGCATGACGGCATACGGAAGCATTTCGATTTCGATAGGAGTAAGGAAGCTTGATGCCGATTCAAGGTATCCCCGGGCAAAAGCGCGGAATATATCCATGTTAAAACGCACCTTGTCGGTATCGGGTTCATCCTCGGCCGCGGTACAGGCCGCGGTACGCAAGAAATCGCCAAAATCCGAAAAGACAAACGAGGGCATGACCGTATCGAGGTCGATAATGCACAGCACGTCTCCCGCAGAGTCAAACAGCATATTGCTTACCTTCGTGTCACAGTGACATATGCGTTTAGGCAGTTTCCCCTCGCGGTAAAGGCGTTCGGCCTGGCACATTTCTTCGGCATCATTTTCTATGCTTCTTATCAATCCGTCCACCTCGGCCTTGCGCCCGGCCTTATCCGCGCTTGCGGCATCCCTCAACTGTCGCATACGGAACTCCATGTTGTGGAAGTCGGGTATGGTCTCATCGAGCCTTTCGGGCAAGTCGGCAAGCATCGACTCAAATTCTCCGAACTTCAGCCCCACCAAATAAGCCGAATCAGCGGTAACCTCGTCCTGCGTATGCGAATCCTTGATATACACGCACATGCGCCAATAATGCTCTCCGTCGAAATAATACGTTTTCCCGTCAGCGGCACGCAAGAAACGCAGCACCTTGCGCTCCACGTCACGTTCGCCCCGAGCACACAATTTGGCGCGTATATGATTAGTCACGCTTTCGATGTTATGCTGCAGCAATTCCACGTTCTCAAACACATGGTGATTAATGCGTTGCAAAATATAATCGTCGCCGCCATCGGTCGCGACACGATAAGTACGGTTAATCAACCCCGACCCTATCGACTTTATATCCTTCACCCCTTTCACTTGCGGAAAGTGAGAAACCACATACGGCAATTCGTTGTTGTCCATAACTTAAATCTTTAATAAAAAAACGAATCATGGCATTCGACACACGTTCCCATGCCTTCTTCGGCAGGCTTTCGCCTAAACCTGTTCGCCCACCACCGATTCCACAAAATAGCGCGGACGCGCCTTCACCTCAAGATAAATCTTGCCTATGTATTCGCCGATGATTCCAAGTGCCACAAGCACGAGCGACCCCAGAAACCACAACGACAATATCAAGGATGCCCATCCGGGATAGGTACGCCCAAGCAATATAGCCGCCAACACGTATATGCCTACCGACAATGTTAAAACCAAAGAGACAATGCCAACCAGGAATATGGAACGTATCGGACGAATCGAGAAAGAGGTTATCCCCTCGACGGCAAAATTAAGCATCTGCGCCATGGGGTATTTCGACTTTCCGTATTTGCGAGGAACACGGTCGTAATAAACCACGTCGCTCTTGAAACCCATCGACGGGATGATGCCGCGCAAGAACACGTTTCGCTCTCCGTACCGCAGCAAGCATTCAACCGCATTGCAGCTCATGAGCCTGTATTCGGCATGATTGGGTATAACAGGTGTGTGGGTGCTTTTCATCAGCTCATAAAACATATTGGCGGTATGCCGTTTTGCAAACGAGTCGCTCTTTCGGTCGCGCCGTACCCCAAGCACGATCTCACACCCCAGGCGATACTTTTGCACCATCTCCTTTATAGCATTCACATCGTCCTGCAAGTCGGCATCCATGGTGACGACGGCATCGCACCGCCCCGCCACATGCTCCAGGCCGGCGATAATGGCGTTTTGGTGTCCCACGTTGCGCGACAACTTTATTCCACACACTCTCCCGCGCCCATACCGATCCGACAGCCTGCCAATCATGCCCCACGTACCATCCTTGCTGCCGTCGTCCACACACACCACATTGTAGCATTTTCCTATGCTCCCGTCTTCATGCAAAGCGGCAAGCACGTCGGTCAACGTCTTTATGGAATACTCAAGTGTGTCTTCCTCGTTATAGCACGGCAATACCACGCATAGCCTTAAAAGTTCTCTCATCCCGCTCCCCCAGCTGTCTTTATTCGGTCGAATGCACCAAGTCGAGCAATATCCTGCGGTCAAGCACCTCTATTTCCGACAAGGTATAATTTATCACTCCCATCTCTTTCATCTTGTCCATCGCGTTTATAAACGACGACCGCTGTATGCCCAACAAAGCGCACAAGTCCTTCTGCTTGTATGTAAGCCTTATGTCCTTGGCGTTGTGCTGCGTGAGCGACACGACGAAAAAGGCAAAACGCTCGAATATCGACCCGTAACTAAGCGAACGCAGCTCCTCGACATTGTTCTGCGAATTACGGGAAAGCATGTTAAGTATGTTAAACAAGAATATATTGTCGCTCTGCAGTATGTTTATGAAGTCGGGTTTGGAAATTTGCAATATTCCGCAATCGCCACGGCTGTAAACGTCATACGGATACTCGGTCCTGCGCCCGAAAAGGTAATCATGCCCAAACACATTTGGAGCTGCCAGTGTCTCGCCGACACGAACCCTTAGGTTTCGGCACGGTATTTCCATTCTCACCTCGCCCGATATGATAAATTTTACATGCGTGCAAGCACCGCCGACGGCAACGATTTCCTCGCCATCGCCAAACTTCAAGAAATGAAACGGAGTCTTCTCAATCAGTTCCGAAAGCTTGTCGCGACTCACGCCCTGGAACAACGGCAAGTCCATCAATATTTCGTACATACTATTCATGACCCAAGAATTTTATACCTTTATGCAAAAATACATAAACAGCAGAAAAAAAACAACAAAACTTCCACCTATACTCGGACTGGCAACCCGCCAAAAGAACTTCAAAACAACTTGAACAAACCTCAAAGATTGTAAAATTTAACAGGCTCTCGCTCCGCGGCAACTGTTATGTTGACAATTTTTAGTAGTTTTGCGCCATGGAAACATTAAAGCATGAGTGCGGTGTCGCAATGATAAGACTGCGCAAGCCGCTCGAATATTATAAGGAGAAATACGGGTCTTGCTTCTATGGGTTAAACAAGCTATATCTCCTAATGGAAAAACAGCACAACCGTGGGCAAGAAGGTGCAGGACTGGGATGCATAAAACTAAATTCCACTCCGGGCAACGAATATATATTCAGAGAACGGGCTCTTGGGGCATCGGCAATCCAAGAAATCTTCGACAACGTGAAGCACACCGTCGGTAATGCTAAAACGGCCGAACACCGCGACGAGACCGAGCTGCCGTTCATAGGCGAGGTGTATATGGGGCACTTGCGGTACAGCACCACCGGGAAATCGGGCATCTCTTATGTCCATCCGTTCCTGCGTCGCAACAACTGGCGTGCCCGCAACTTGATGTTGTGCGGGAATTTCAACATGACCAATGTCGATGAAATCTTCAACTCGATTGTCAGCGAAGGTCAGCACCCCAAGATTTACGCCGACACGGTGCTGATTCTCGAACAGCTTGGCAGCCGACTCGACAACGAGCAGCAACGTCTCTACCGGCTCTTGCGCGAGAAAGGACTGTCGGGATGCGAGCTGACCAGGCAGATTGAAGCCAACATATCCATTCCAAACATAATCACCGAACCTGCAAAGCTGTGGGACGGAGGTTATGTGATTTGCGGAGCCATAGGCAGTGGCGACATTTTCGCCTTGAGAGACCCGCATGGAATCAGACCGGCCTTTTACTATTACGATGACGAAATCGTCGTAATAGCATCGGAACGTCCTGTGATACAGACCACAATGCACCTCGACATCGACCAGGTAAAAGAGCTTGAACCGGGTTCGGCAATCATCGTCAACCAGAAGGGCGACATAGCAATTACCGACATATTAGGCAAGCAGCAGAACCAACGGTGCTCGTTTGAACGCATATACTTCTCGCGTGGAAGCGATGCCGACATTTACAACGAGCGAAAAGCCCTCGGGCATGAGATAGCACCGGCCATCTTAAAAGCAGTGGATGAAGATCTCGACAATACGGTATTTTCTTTCATCCCAAATACAGCCGAGGTGGCTTACATCGGCTTGATGGAAGGCATGGAAAAATACCTTAAGGCTCAAGTCATCGAAAAAATATGCACAATCGACCCTGCATGCGACGACTACAAGGCTCGTCTGGAGAACCTGCTTTACAAGAAGCACCTTCGATGCGAGAAAATTGCCATCAAAGACATAAAGCTGCGCACATTCATCACCGAAGGCGAGACACGCGACGACCTTGCCGCACACGTGTATGATGTTACATACGGGCAAGTGGCCAAAGGTATAGACAACCTCGTCGTCATCGACGACAGCATAGTGCGCGGAACCACGCTCAAGCAGTCGATAATTGGGATACTCGACCGCCTGCATCCGCGCCGCATCGTCATCGTGTCGTCGTCGCCACAAGTGCGCTATCCCGACTACTATGGCATCGACATGTCGCGGATGAGCGAGTTTGCCGCTTTCCGTGCAGCCATACGCCTGCTCAAGAAGCGCGGGATGCAAAGCGTCATCGACGACGTGTATGCCAAATGCAAGGCTCAACAAGACTTGCCAAAGGAAAAGGTCGTGAATTACGTCACCGAGATATACGCGCCGTTTACCGACGAAGAGATATCTGACGAAATTGCCGAAATGCTGACGCCCGCAGGCACAAAAGCCGAAGTCAAAATCATATACCAGACGCTCGACGGCCTGCACAAGTCGATTCCAAACCATCCAGGAGACTGGTATTTCTCGGGCAACTATCCCACCCCGGGCGGCAACCGAATGGTAAACATCGCATTTATCAACTATTACGAAGGAAATCCCAACAAACGCTAAAAAACTTTCACGCTATGCATACCGCAACATCCGGGCTACTTGCCGCACTGTGCATAATATTATCGGCTTTCCACTTGCAGGCCGAGAAAATCGCCATCATCAGCGACACTCACGTTACGCCGGGCAACGACAACGACAAACAATTACGAGTGGCGGTCGATGAAATAAATGCCGGCGATGCCGACCTTGTAATCGTTTCGGGCGACATCACCAACGAAGGCAGCGACAGCGAATTGAAGAACGCCAAGTCGATACTCGACATGATAAGCAAGCCGATGTGTGTCATACCGGGCAACCACGAAAACAACTGGAGCCAAAGTGCAGGCAAAACATTTGTCGATTTATGGGGTGCCGACCGCTTTGTCACCGAAACCGACAACTTGATTATAGCCGGCGTGAATTGCGGCCCATACATGAAAATGGGCGACGGACACATCAAGCAGGAAGACTTGATATGGCTCGACGAGACGTTGGCAAGTCGCACTGCCGCGACAGGCAAGCAGGTGCTTAGCGTATGCCATTATCCGATAAATCCCGACCTCGACAATTGTACCGACTACGTGCGACTGCTGCAACGCTATCCGGTAGTAACCCACATTTGCGGGCACTACCACACGTTCAAGCACTACACAACCGGTGGCATTGACGGCCTCATATGTCGCTCGCTGTTCATGAACGGCACCTTCGGGTACTCGATTCTCGACATCCGCAACGACTCGGTATTCCTATACGACAAGCAGCTCGGCAAGCAGCCTGCATTGATGTTTGGCTACCCCATCAACACATCATTCAAGCCCTACGAGCCTACCGACACGATGCGGTACAACTTGCCCGAAAACGTTAAAATCGATTTGGTTTTCCGCGACAATGCGTCTATATTCACACGCGTCGGCATAGACGACGAGAACATATACACCGGCAATTCGCTCGGCTACGTCAAAGCCGTCAACAAGGCGAGCGGTAACATTGCATGGGAATACCACACAGCAGCCTCGCTCTTCTCCCGCCCTGCCGTAACCGACGACGCAGTGGCCATACCCACAGCCGACCGCCGTCTGCTATGGCTCGACAAGCACACAGGCAAGCTTATGCATGAATACATCGCCGACGGGCCATATGTCGCCGACGGAACTATCGCCGGGAACATGCTGCTGCAAGGCGGATACAAGAAATTCCAAGCATGGGACACACATAGCCGCAAGCTGCTGTGGGAAAACGACAGCCTCACCAATTATTGCCAAGCCGCACCGACGGTGTGCGGCGACAAGGTAGTGTTTGGCGCATGGGACACTTATCTGCGCTGTCTCGACACCAATACAGGAACCACGCTGTGGAAATGGAACAACGGCAGCACAAACCGGCTTTTCAGCCCCGGCAACTGCGTTCCTGTAATAGCTAACGGAAAAGTGATAATCGTAGCCCCCGACCGATACATGACCGCACTCGACTTAGAAACAGGCCGTGTACTATGGCGAAACAACGACTACAAATACCGTGAGAGCCTCGGTGCCTCGGAAAACGGAGACCGGGTATATGCCAAAACCATGGACGGAGAAGTGGTGGCCGTAAGCACCACGAGCGACGACTTCGACCTGCTGTGGCGCGTGGACACCGGCCTTGGCTATGAACATGCGCCATGCATCGTGTTGGAATCAGACGGGACCATATACGTCGGTTCACGCCGTGGCATAATGGTGGCTATAGACGCGGCCACGCACGAGATTCTATATACCTACCGCCTTGGCAGTTCAGAGTTTATCTGGTTGGATCGCGAGGCGACCGCCGAGATCTACACCTCGCTCATCGAGGGTACCGTATGGCGTATCTC
>CALUNI010000079.1 GCA_944321905.1 uncultured Muribaculaceae bacterium
GACTGGTTGTAGATGGTGTTGCCGGTCTCTATTCCGTTGATTGCGGTGCCTCGTTCCCAGTTGTAGGTTGAATTGTAGGTGACCGATGCCGTGACGAAGTTGAGCGCGGGGATGGTGCTGAAAGGCGCCTTGTAGGTGGTTACGAACGACTGGTCGTAGGAGTATGGCGTGCCCAGGTTTTTCAAGCTCTGCATCACCGAGTCTTTCCACAACTTGTATTTGTCGGGGAACAGCCGCTTGTTGACCGCTCCGGCCGGCTCCTCGATGTGTGCGGTGGTGTTGGAGTTGAACGCCACGTTGAGCGACTTGGTGATGTTCCAGTTTAGGGCAAACTGGCGGTCCCACAAGAAGTTTTTGCTCACCGATACCGGCAGGTCGATATCGCTGTCGGTGGAGTTGCGTTCTTGTTGCTCGTAATAGTATCGCGATATGTTTGTAAAGAACTCGATTGAAGTGGGCAGCCAGTTAAATTCCCAGTCTTTTAGGAACTTGACGTTGTTTGACTTGCTTTTCAATCCCGAGAACGGCTTGAACGGCTTGAAATATGGCGAGTAGCTGTATTGGAAGCTGCCACGGTAGTCGCTGGTGTTTTCGTATTCGTTGTCGGGGTCGGTGTTTTGCTGCTTGTTCGACGAGTAGCTGAGCGTGAAGTTGGCGGGATCCCATGGCATGGGGTTCTTGCTCTTCACGTCAAACCTCAGTCCCGAGACGCTGAAGCTCTTCACCGTGCTGCGGGTGATGGCAAACGACTCGATTGAATCGCGTTGCTCGTCGGTGGAGCAGGCGTCAAGCGCATCCTTGAGCAGTATGTCCTCGTCGAGAGGGTTGTACTTAGGCGTGGTCTTTTCTTTTGTCATGGAGAAATAGACCGGAGCGTTAAGCTTGGCTTTCTCGGGCAGGAAGCGTCCGGCATTTATTTGGAACGCTATGTTGTATTGCGAGTAATCTTCGAGATTGCGTTCCGACAGGCTTTGATCGACCGAGCCGAATCCCACCGTTTCTTTGTGTCCCGAGAAATTGAATGTGGCAATGTCGCTGAGGTTGAGGTTGACGCTACCTTTGGCCGCCCAACCGCCGTCGCTGTCGAAGTCGGTGACCCTCAATTCGTTTACCCACACGATACAGTCTTTGGTGGTGGCCGAATTGTTGCGAACGCCTATCATTATCACTTTCACGTTGCTCAGCGATGGATTCCCTTTTACGGCGACGCGGTTGTTCTTGGAGTCGTATTCAGAATATTCGGTGGTGTATGAGACATCGCCCATGCCTGCCATCTTTTGCTGGTTGCGATTTTTCTTTACGTTGGTGAACGTCTCGAGTTCCACGTCAAGGCGGTTGGCATCGGGCCACACCGCATAACGGTCTTGTCCATCGGCGCTGTAATGTCCCTCAGGTGTCACGTCGAGCGGTATTTCATATTCGTAGTAGTTGTTTTTTACATCCGATCCGAGGCGGACGAATATGGCAACGTCGCCGTTTGACAATCCCGTCACGTCGTCAACCAAAGCCTCGTTGTGTACATACATCTGCAACCGCTTGTACGTGCGCAGGTCGAGGCTTGAATTCTTGTACACGGCTCGTGCGTCGCCGGCCTGTAGGTCGGTGATTTCGAGCGACATGGATTGTTCGTTGAGCTGCACGGCTTGTGACTGCCCCGGGTCAACGATACGTGTGACACCGGGAGGCAACACATAGTTGACCGGCGTGCGGCCGGCGTTTTCCTCGATGTTTACGACGCTCACATCGATGTTGCCCTCGGCCGGAGTGTCGCCACGGGTGTTAAGGTTGTAATCATATGTGCGCCATTCTCCCCTCACCAGTTCAAGGGTTGCAAAACGCAGGTGTGTGGGTTTTTTAAACCCTGTCATGTACATGCGGATGAACCGTATAGTGGAGAAGTCGGATATCGACCCTACTGTTTTTTCGTAATCATTCAAAGGAATTTTGAATTGGTACCACTTGACCTCTTGCTTGTTGCCGTCGCGGGTGGTGATGGTTGTCTCTCGCACGTCGGTAATGTAGTTGTGTCCCACCACGAGGTCTTCGGGACGCATGGAGATGCGGTATTGGAAGTATCGTTCGTACTCATTAAGTGTGTTGTCGCCGTTTATGTCTTCCACGTCGGGGACGCTGCGCGACGATTGGTATAGCCCGTCGTCGGCCTCGTCGCTCGACAACGAGTTGCCCTCGGTGCCGTTATAGTGCTTGTATCGTTCAAGTATCGACAGTTCCTGCTCGTCGTAGTCGTAACCACGGTAGAAGTGGTAATTGTCGCCTGCCGGGTCGTTGAGCGGGGAGAATGCGTTCTGTTCCATTTCGGCGATTACCGTCGGCGACAGTTTGGAACGCAACTCTTCGACAAATGCCACATAACTGCTGTGCGTAAACTCGTCGTCGTCGCTCAGCCCGTCGAGTCCCACGTCTTGCAGCCGTCGGCTGTCGGCAGTGTTGTCGAAGGCATAGGTGAGCGACGTCTGTGTGGATACGCGTCCCCACACGGTTTCAAGCATGTATTGGTCGCTGCCGTCGGTGGGAAGCCCGTTTTCGTAAGATTTGTATCCATCCTTGAGTATGTCTTCGCTCACCTCTCCGAGGTTGAAGTACAGGTCGCCACCCTCGGTGTTGGGGTTGTCGGGGTCGAGGAACGGACTCATCATCCAGAACTGTATGTATTCGATGTTGGAAGCCTCGAAGTCGGTGTTGTCGAGCTTGCGCATTATGCCGCCCCACCGGCGTTCGGGATAGAGCAGGTTACCCTCGCTGTCGATGTTGGTCGCATCGAGGTTGTAGGGGCCGCGCTCGCTCGGGTAGAACGACAGGTTGAGCGTCTGTATCGTGGTCGATTCGCCATAGCTTAGTTCCCTGTCGGGATACAACTCGGTGTATGATATTTCGCGCACATACGGGTTGGAAAGTTGTGCAAGGTCGTTGCGTATGTATCCGGGAGCGAGTGAAGAGTTGCGCTGCGTGAACATGCGGTCGATGTAGTACCAAGCCAGCAACGCGCGGTTCTTGCCGTAATCGACACTGTTGGTCAGCCCGGCTTCGGGGAACAGTGCGTCGCTGCCCGAGTCGTAAGGCGTGGCCGACAGGAACCATTGGTATGGCGAGCGCAGGTCGATGCCGGTCTGCGTCGATTCAAAGTCGTCGATGTATGAGCTGCCTTCCGACGAGCCTGTGTCGGCCTGGTGCGGTATGAGTTGCGCAAATTCTCCTTCCATGCTTATCGACGACGGGGCGGTAGCGTTTACCGTGGGTATCTTGTTGAGCAGGTTGGTGAGCCACATAAACTCGCTCTTGTAAGCAAAATTAAGTCCCCAAATGGTGTTCTTCACCACCTCGTTGCCTATTGCGACCTTCTCGGTCAGCGGCTTTTCGGAGTAGTGCATGATGGTGGCTCCCACGTTGAAGTCGGGCGTGAACTGGTAGTTAAGGTCGAGGCCGAGCAGCGTCTTTCGCTGTGTGCTGAAGGTTGACTGGTTTTCAAGCGACACGCTGATGTTGGTACCGGCATCGATTATGCTTTGGTTGATGATTGTGACGATACCCATGTTGTAATCGACCACATAGTCGCTGTTCTCGGTAAGCGTCACGCCGCCGGCGGTGACAACCACCGAACCTTGTGGCACGTTCATCGCGTTAAGGTTGATTTGCGAACCCGACGAGGCCTGGTATTCGCCCGAGAGTGTGAACTTGTTCTTGTCTGACAGCTGCTTGGCGACAGTCAGCGTCGAGTCGTAGAGTTCTTCATACACATAGCGGTCGGCAATCGCATCGTTGCCTATCTGCTTGCGCAGGTGCTTGCCGAAAGGCTCGGTTACTGGAAAAATCACTTTTCCGGTCGAGGCCAATATGGTGTACCCCTCGATGAAGTCGTATCGGCCATCGGGGTTGGGTTGGTCGTTAGAGTCGAGCCGGTCAACGTTTAGCACTTGTATGAGAGGAGTTCCGTTGATGGCTCCGTCGGGAATGTAGCTGATTTCAGTCCCGGTGGTGTCGCTAAGGTACTTGACATTGAGCCTGAAATTGTTTTTCTGCACTTGATACGCGCCGAGCGAATACACGTTTTTCATCATCAGCTTCCATGCAGGCAGATACGGGGATACGGTCGAACCCTTGAGCATCTTTACGTAAAGCGATTGCTCGGAAGATGTTATGTCGCCCGAGAATTCGCCCACTTGGTAGGTGTTGCCTTGGTAAGTATATTCATAAGCCACGGCAAGGACCTCGTCGCTGCTCAGAGCCGAGCGCAACGAAATGTAGCCGAGCGATGAGTTAAGCGTGTATTCCGACGAGCTGAGCAGGCGCGCGCTTTCCACTTTTTCATAGTCGCGTCCGCCTTCTATGCCGTAGGCCGTCAACGGTTGCAATGCCGAAGAAACCTGGCTTATGGAGCGTGCATCGGGATATTCGTTGCGGATTTCGGTAAGCAGGTTGTTTGAATTGTTTGACGGGTTGTTTCGCGACATGTCGGTCACCCAGTGGTCGCTTGCAAGGCGTTGGTTTTCGCCAAGGTCCATGAATGCCACGAGGTTACGCGACTCGTCGTAGTTCTGTCGTTTGTTGGTGACCCATACCTCGATGCGCGTGATGTTTATGCCCGAGTTTACGAGCGGCAGCGTGGCACAGAACGTGTCATAGTTGTCGTAGAAAAATTGGGCAAGGAAAAAGTGGCGGTTGGCATCATATTCGTCGGCATTGACGCTGAATTCGGTGGTTTGTGCGCCGCCTTTGGTGTTGACGGTCTGCGACTCGCTGTTTTGTTGCGACACGAGGGCTGTTGCGGTTAACTTGCCGAATTGCATGGTTGTCTTGACGCCAAACAGGGCTGTGCTACCCCTTATGAGCGACGACCCGGTGGTCATGCTCACGTTACCGGCTTCGATGTTTTTTATGATTTCGTCTTCTTCTCCTTCGTATTGCAGCTTTAGGTTCTGCGAGTCGAATTGGAATGTTGCATCGGTATTGTAATTCATGTTGAATTTCATCTTGTTGCCTACCGATGCATTTATGGTGGCTTGGATTTTCTCGTCGAAGTCGAAGTATGTGCTGCGGCGCGCGCTTACCGACAGGGCGGGGTTGTCGGTCTTGTTGACTTTCATGCCCATTGTGAGCTGTACCGATCCTTGCGTCTTGAGCTGCACGCCGCCCGGACCGAACACCTTTTCGAGCGGGCCGAGCCCGAAGCTCATGTCAAGGAAGTTGAAAGGGTCTTTTTTCTCTTGTGCGAGGTCGGCATTCTTCTGGCGGTAATATTCTTGCATCGACTGCTTCAACACGAGGTTGTTGTATTCGTCGGCCGATAGCATGAACGGTGTGGCAATCTCTTTTTCGCCGAGCTTGGTGCGAATTATGTAGCAGCCGGTTTCATAATCGTATTCGGCTTCTGTGGTTATATTTGACGGGTTAGCCAAGTCGGCTGCGTAATTGTCTTGTTGGTTGAGGTAGTCATAAGAATCGGGAACCGTCGGCCTTACGGGATATTGGGTCACGATGGTGTCTCCTGCCTCGGCCGACGTGCCGTTGCCGCTTGGCGCGGTTGGCGGCGGAGGCAGCAGTTCGCTGTTATAATATTGGCCATAAGCAAAAAAGCCGCATGTCGATGCGACGAGAGTCATGCATACGGCCACAGACCAAAGTTTTATTTTTTTGTAATTGCTATTTGAATAGCCTTTCATCGTGTATCCTAAAGTCGTTATAAAACCCAAGAAGACGCTTCCCGCGTTTCACGGCCTTGCAGCGATATGGGCGTGGCCATATCGCCGAATCAACAAAGGCGTGACGGTCACATCATTTTCAGAGCCTGCTTGATGGCATCTTCCACTGTCATCCGGCTGTCGGATGCAAGCAGTTTCGTAAGCACCTTTTGCGACATTGCCCGGGTGAATCCCAGCATCACAAGTGCGGCGAGAGCTTCTTCATATACCTCGTTGTTTGTGGGCATCTTGGATAATAACGTTGAGGTATCGGTTTTTATTTTGTCTTTGAGGTCCACAATTATGCGTTGCGCGGTTTTCGCCCCTATGCCTTTAACGGCTTTAAGCGTGTTTACGTTGCCTGTTGCTATGGATGCGCTCAAGTCGTCGGGCGGCAATGCCGACAATATCATGCGAGCCGTGTTTGGACCCACTCCCGAGACGCTTATCAGCAGCAAGAACAGTTCTCTTTCCCGCTTGTCGATGAACCCAAACAGTTGGTGGGTATCTTCTCGTATCGCCTCATATATATACAGCATGGCATTGCCGTCGTGTTGCTGCTGTTGCAGCTTTTCATAAGCGTACAGGGAAATATTTACCATGTATCCCATGCCGTGGTTGTCGATTACTGCGTAGGCCGGGGTGAGTTCGGCTATCGAGCCTTTTATGTATTCTATCATAGAGATTATTGACGTGAGGTTTTCTTTCTTTTTTTGTTATTGGCAGATTTCCGACAAGCGGTTTTCGAGGCTTGTGTTTGATAATTTTTGGTAAAGCTTGCCACGGTAGGCCATCGATATGTTGCCGGTTTCTTCCGACACGACAATGGCCACGGCATCGGTGGCCTGCGCTATGCCTAATGCTGATCGGTGCCTCAGCCCGAGGTTTCGAGGCAGGTTGGTGTCGTGCGACACCGGCAGTATGCATCCGGCCGATGTTATGCGCTCGCCGGCTATAATCATTGCCCCGTCGTGTAGCGGGCTGTTTTTAAAGAATATGTTTTCAATCAGCCGAGAGTTGATGTTTGCATCGATGATGTCGCCTGTGTGCTCGTAGTCGTCGAGCAGCATTTTTTGCTGTATCACTATCAATGCGCCGGTTTTTGATTTAGACATGTTCATGCAGGCATAAACGACAGGAAGAATCCATTTTTTTTCTTGAGTCTCTCCTGCCGAGTCCCGCTTGAAGATGTTGACCCACTGCCAACGCTTGTGCGAGCCTATTTCCACGAGGAACCGTTTGATTTGGTCTTGGAAAAGGATTACGATGATTATCAGCCCGATGTTGACAAACATGTCCATGATGGTGCCTATGAGCCTCATGTCGAGTATTTCCGACATTACCACCCATGCCACGATGAATGCGAGTACGCCATAAAATATGTTTATCGTCCCCGATTCTTTCATCATGCGGTAGGTGTAGAACATCAGCGTTGCCACCACCAGTATGTCTATCGCGTCTTTGATTCCAAATGACATAAGTTTATCGTGTGTAGTTTGTGTTTTGTTGTCGAGTGCTTCAGTATCGATATTCTCCCGTTATTGCGCCCACTATCTTTACGGCTTCGACGGCTTGAGCCACGTCATGCACGCGCAGTATGCCGGCACCATGCAGCAGTGCGGCGGTGTTTAGCACTGTGGTGCCGTTCAGCGAGTCGGCAGGCGTGGAGCCTGTCAATCGGTATATCATCGATTTACGTGAGATTCCCACCAAAAGCGGCAAGTCAAGCAATAGGAATTCTTCGAGATTCGACATCAACTCGTAGTTTTGTTCAATGGTCTTTGCGAAGCCGAATCCGGGATCTATTATTATGTCGCATAAGCCAAGTTGCCGCAGGTGGTCGATTTTTTGCCCCATTTCGGCTATTACATCGGCGGTGACGCCATGTTCGTACCGGCAGTGTTGCTGCATGGTTGACGGCGTGCCGCGCATGTGCATCAGCACGTATGGGACATGCATGTCGGCCACGGCTTGGTGCATGCCTGGGTCAAGAGTGCCGCCCGAAATGTCGTTTATGATGTCGGCACCCTCGTCGAGGATGGCTCGTCGAGCCACGTCGGCACGGAATGTGTCGATTGATATTATGGCGTTTTGAGATATCTTTCTTACTGCAATGATGCCTCGCTTCAGGCGGGAAAACTC
The DNA here is from genome assembly GCA_944321905.1 of uncultured Muribaculaceae bacterium. GTDB lineage: Bacteria > Bacteroidota > Bacteroidia > Bacteroidales > Muribaculaceae > Avimuribaculum. The sequence goes on from CALUNI010000079.1 coordinate 7,839, forward strand.
TTCGTCGGGCGATATGTCGTCGGCTCCCGGTCTGGAAGAATATCCGCCAATGTCGATAATGTCGGCACCCTCGTCGAGCAGTTGTTTTGCCCTGCGTGCGATGGCATCGTCGTCAAAGCTGCGACTGCCTGCATAGAACGAGTCGGGCGTGACATTTAGTATTCCCATTACCCATGGGCGTGTGATGGTCATCAGCCGACCGCGTATGTTGATAGAGAATTGTGTGAATTTTGACACAGCGAAAGCATATTAATAAAATGTAGTGCGAAATTACAGTAAATCGTTGCAACGGCAAAATTTTTTTGCACGCCTATTCGTCGAATGTCGGGATTTGTTCCACCTTACGGTCGGGAGCCGGTGGCTTTGGCTGCTTTGGCTTCTTGATTGTTGTGGCGGTATCGATGCCTGCCGAGTCGATGTCGGCGCGAAACCGGGCAAGCTCCAAGGCGCGTTGTTCCACCTGTTCCGGCAACGGCTTGTTGCGCGAAAGCGACATGCGCACAGCTGTGACAATCACTATTAGCGCAACAAGTATGATCGACGCTATGCGTTGCGGGCGCGACATGTTGAACCATTCGCCTATTTTCATCGTCTTACAGCAGCGAAGCTATGTATGACACAAAAATTGCGGCAATCAGCACCGGGCACACCCATTTTATCAAGAATGCCATAAAAGGAGCAAGGTGCGACTTGAAAGAACCGTGGTTTGTCAATTCGTCGGTCAAGAACCGCTTGTGCAGCACCCATCCCACATATATGCATATGCAGAATGCGCTTATGGGCAGCAAGACATTGGTGGTGAAGGAGTCAAGGAAGTCAAATACCGTCATCCCGGCAATCTTAAGCCAATCCACCGACCCAAGCGAGAGCGAACATATGGCGCTCGTGATGAATATAGGTATCAGTATAACGAGGCAGGCGGTGCGTCGCGATGTGCCGAATCGGTCACGCACGAATGCTATCGACACTTCGGCTATGGATATGGTAGAAGTGACTGCGGCAAGGAACAGCAGTGCGAAGAATAGCACGGCCCAGAAGCGCGGCATCCCCATCTGGTTGAACACTTCGGGCAGGGTGACGAATACCAGGGTGGTACCCGACAGGCTGTCGGGGTTGACAACCACGTCGAAGCTCATCACGGCAGGGAAGATTATGAGTCCCATCATGAATGCCACCAAGAAATTCAGCCCTGTCACTGTAAACGACGTGCCGATGAGCTTTGTGTCGCTCGGATAGTATGACGAGTAAGTCACCAGTATGCCCATGCCAAGGCTCATTGAGAAGAAGGCTTGTCCGAGTGCGGCCATGATAACGTCTATGTCGATTTTGCCGAAGTCGGGCTTCAAGAAGAATTCCAGCCCCTCTTTTGCGTTTGGCAAGGTCATGGCCACTCCTACAAACACGAGCAATATCACGAATAGCATCGGCATCATTATGTTTGACATTTTTTCAATGCCTTTTTGTACGCCTTTCAGCAGGATGAGCAGGTTTATTACAATCACCACATATGTCCATATGATGGGATTCCATCCGGTTGCTATCATCTGGGACATTTTCTGCTGGTATATCAGGCTGTCGCTTGCGGTGTTTGTGGTTCCCTCAAAAATCCATCCCGTGGCCGACTGGTAAATATATTCGAGAGTCCATCCGGCCACAACCATATAGTATGACAATATTATGTATGATGCCACAATGCCTATTATTCCCACCACCCACCATCGGCTGCCCGGGGTAAGTTGCTTGAACACGCCTATGGTGTCGGAGCGTCCTGCCCGCCCGATCGATGTCTCGGCAAGCATCAGCGGGATGCCCATGAGCAGCATGCTCAACATGTATATCAGCAGGAATGCCGCGCCGCCGTTTTCTTGTGCGAGGCTTGGGAAACGCCACACGTTGCCCAGTCCGACTGCCGACCCCACTGTGGCGGCAATCACGCCTATTTTGCTCCCGAATGTGGAATTGTGCTTGTTGTGTGCCATGTTTTAATGGTAATAGCGTTATGCTTTGGTATAAATGTGATGCAAATGTAATTATTTTTTATGTTTAAATTGAATTCTAATTATTAATTTTGTACCGTATGTATGGAAATTATAAAAATTGTAATTGTAAAAATAGTATGTTTAAATTGTTGCTTAAGGTCCCCGTGGGCGTTTATTCCGGATTATTCTCATTGGCCGTCCTGTATTTGTGTTTGGCACCGCGCCCGTTTGGCGGGTTTGACGGCGGTGGCTTGTTTGACTTTCCCGGAGGCGACAAGGTGGTTCATTTTATAATGTTTTTTGCGCTCGCGGTTGCTTACATCGTGGATTATTTTAAGGTAGCTTATCCTCACCACACTCGCTTTGACAAGGTTGCCGCGCTCACGCTGATAGCCATTCTCATAGGTGGCTTGATAGAAGTGCTGCAAAAGTTCATGGGACTTGGCCGCAGCATGGACTTTTTCGATTGGTTGGCCGACGTGGCGGGTGCCGTATGTGCGATGGCCGTAATGCAACTGTTTATGTTGAGGAAGATGCGTAAGGCAATAGGCGGCAAAAGCCGGGTTTGAAAGGCTCGGGGCGGCCTTCGTGTGCCGGTGGTTAAAAGTATTTACATTGTCGTAATTTGTGTTGTGCGCCGGTAATAAAAAGCGCAAGGCTGCGTTTGGGATTATAGAAGAGTCAAACTTTGATAAGGTAAGAGCCTGCTTGAAAATGCTTGGACTTGCGGTATTGAAGCAGTATCCATGCATATTTTTGTTGCTTTTGTCTGTAAGAGTCTTTTGTCAGAATTAGTAATAGTTGTTTTAAATGGTGAGAAAAGCAATGGCACTCGTGGCAGGTGCCGCAATGTTATCTTTTGCATCCACGGCCGAAGCCGGTGTCATAACGGGGAAAGTAATTGATTCATCGACCGACGAGCCGATGGAGTTTGTCAATGTAACGGTCAGTAACAAGCACAGTGGCATGGAGTTGCCAGTCGGCACCATGTCGGGAGCCGACGGTTCGTTCAAGCTTCACGATGTCCCGTCGGGGACTTACGAGGTGAAGTTTTCATACGTCGGTTATAGGGCGGCATTGCTCGATGCCGTATTGAGTTCGTCAAACGAGTCTCTCGACCTTAATGTGGTGGAACTGAGCGAGAACGCCCATGTCCTCGACGAGGTTGAAGTGATAGGCATGAAGTCGCAGATGCGTTTTGAACTTGACAAGAAAGTGTTTGACGTGAGCCAGAATGTGGCTGCAGCCGGAGCGTCGGCAAGCGAAATACTTGAAACCATTCCCTCGGTAGAAGTTGACGAAGATGGCGAGGTATCGCTTAGGGGAAACTCCTCGGTTACGGTTTGGATTAACGGCAGGCCGTCGGGACTGACAGCCGACAACCGTGGGCAGATACTTGAGCAGTTGCCTGCCGAGACCATCGAGAAGGTGGAGATTATAACCAACCCGTCGGCCAAGTACAGC
>CALUNI010000080.1 GCA_944321905.1 uncultured Muribaculaceae bacterium
CTGGGTTTCCTAACTCCCAAGAAATGTTTCTTTGACAAATTGGGCTAATTTTGCATTTGCTGTTGGACTCTACACGTTCTTGCACTTGTGGATTTTTTGGAAAGATTTAAACCCGACAGTACCGAAACATCAAGTGAAATTTACTAAATTTGTACGTTAAACATGTGAAAAAGATTCTGCTATGCAATATTGGATACATATAAACGGGCTTCAACGGGGTCCTATGCAGCTCGAAGAGCTTATCAAAGCCGGAGTCACTCCCGATACTTACGTATGGAGAGAAGGTCTTGAAGATTGGATAAAAGCCAAAGACTTGACCGAACTGGCCGGTTTTTTCATCACTCCGGCATCACCGATTTCGGCAGAACCCGAGCCGGGCAAAGGTGACGAATTCCGGAACATACAACCGCAGCCCGAGACTTCCTACGACAACGGCACATCGATTGACACAGGCAGTGACTACTTGACAAGCAGCCCAAGCAGCGAAGAACAGCAATCTAACGCCAACGATAACACCACCGAAGAGAATCCGCCAGAACCGTTTGCTCGGCAGCATACTGCCCAAGCCAGACCAATATTGCCACAGCAGGCTCCGTCTAACCAAAGGAATGCCATGCCGCCATGCCCGGCCACAAATTTGGCTTGGGCTATAATAACAACGGCGTTATGCTGTCAGATCTTCGGAGTTATAGCCATCATATATGCGGCACAAGTAAAGAGCAAATACAACCTTGGTCAATACGACAAAGCCCTGAAGTATAGCGAACGTGCCGAGTTATGGTGCAAGCTCGGTATTGCCTTCGGCCTGGTGTGGACCACGTTCTACTCCATAATCAGCCCGTTATTAGAAATGCTATAAATAACAAACATCTTAAAGAAATGGCCATAAGAAAAAACATATATTATTGCTCGGAAGGTTGCGTTTACGGGCCGCCGCCACCTTGGCTCGACAAATACGAGCCAACACCCAAGCCCAAACGCAAATGGTTGAAAATAACCATTTACGCAGTGATAACTTGCGCATTGGCAGCGTTGATTGCCGTAGCGTTGGCATAATCCCATGGATTTAATCAAGAAATATAAACTTGGCCGTGCACAAAGGTTCTATACGACACGCAAAAAGGAACACAAGCTGTGCCAACTATTCTGGGAATGCACGTTGCGATGCAACTTGAATTGTCGGCACTGTGGCAGCGACTGTCGCAGCAACACCTCGTGCAACGACATGCCACTCGGGCATTTTGAGCGCGTTCTTGACGAAATTTCCAAAGCGATGCGCCCCGACGAAATACTCGTCATTACCACAGGTGGCGAACCGTTGATGAGAAAAGACATCGTTGAGTGCGGTAAAGCCATAACACGGCGAGGATTTAAATGGGGCATGGTGAGCAACGGAATGCTGCTGACTCCCGAAAAATTAGACGCACTCATCGATGCCGGTCTGTGTACGATTGCAATAAGCCTCGACGGATTTGAAACCGAGCACAACGCCATGCGTGGAAACAGCGAAAGCTTCGCACATGCTGTAAACGCAATATCGGCACTAACAAAAAGGAGCAAAAACATAACATGGGACGTGATAACATGCGCCAACAAAATGAACCTGCCTACAATCGACCTATTTAAAGGCTATCTAATCTCATTGGGAGTTAAAGACTGGCGCATATTTACCGTTTTCCCGTCAGGCCGGGCAAAAAACGATGAAACGATGCAATTAGACGACAAGCAATATACCGGATTAATGTCATTCATAAAGAAAACCCGTGAAGAAAACAAAATACGTCTAAGCTACAGCTGCGAAGGATTTCTTGGAAATTATGAAACCGAAGTACGCGATTACCCGTTTTTCTGCCAAGCCGGCATCAACGTGGCCTCTATCCTAATCGATGGTTCGATATCGGGATGCTTGAGCATCAGAAGCAACTACCATCAAGGGAACATATATGCCGACAGCTTCGTTGACACATGGAACACGAAATTCAATTTATACCGAGACCACAGTTGGATGCATACAGGGCAATGCCTCGAATGCAAAATGTGGCGATATTGCGAAGGCAACGGCATGCATCTGAGAGATGAAGACGGCAACCTCATGCAATGCAATCTCCACAAAATACTATTTTAGCACAAAACAGTCATTAATTAAAAAGGCTTTTTATGCCGATTTGGGTAAAAAAAACGTCGCCACTCCCCCGTTGTGCCTCATTGCGACACGATTGGAGCAACATGTCACGCCAGGCTATGATATGTGAGGAAATTTTTGTTACTTTGTAAAAAATAGCAGCGGTTATGGGAATAGACGACACTCACGACAGATATATTAACCCTTACACTGACTTTGGGTTCAAAAAGTTATTCGGGACAGTCATAAACAAAGAATTACTGATTAGCTTCCTTAATGCGTTATTTTCGGGACGAGAGGTTGTAAAAGACATAACATACCTCAATCCCGAGCATCTGGGCAGCTTGGAGCTCGACCGAAAGGCTGTTTTTGATGTTTATTGCGAGAACGAACAGGGTGAAAAATTCCTGGTGGAAATGCAAAAAGGCGAACAGGAATTTTTTAAAGACCGAAGCCTGTTTTATTCAACGTTCCCGATAAGAGAACAAGCCCGCCGCGGAAATTGGGATTACGAGCTTAAAGCAGTATATACCATAGGCATATTGAATTTCACATTTGACAATCTTGAAGATTATCACCACGAAGTGAAATTGGTTGACTTGCGCACGATGAAAGTCTTTTACGACAAATTGACATTCATTTATCTGGAAATGCCTAAATTCAACAAGACCGAAGATGAGCTTTGCTCGATGTTCGACAAATGGCTGTTCGTCCTACGCAATCTGTCAACACTGTTTGAACGACCCGCAGCATTGCAAGAACGTGTGTTTACTCGCCTTTTCGAGACTGCCGAGATTGCCAAATTCAACCGCCGCGAACGTAACGAATATGAAGAAAGCCTGAAGAATTACCGCGACTTGTACAGCGTGATGTCAACCGCTGAAAAAAAAGGCAGAGCTGAAGGCTTGGCCGAAGGGGCATTGCATAAAGCTATTGAAATTGCCCGCAATTTGAAAGCAAGCGGAATGCTATTGCCGGATATAGCACGCCTGACGGGGTTGAATGAGTCGGAACTCACTGATTTATAATTGTACACACTTGATGAAAAGATATGCAATAATAGTAGCAGGCGGGTCGGGAAGCAGGTTTGGCTCAGCTGTTCCCAAGCAATTCCTGCCGTTGGCCGGACTACCGGTACTGATGCACACCATCAGCCGGTTTACCGATGCAGGAGCAACTGTGGTTCTTGCCTTGCCCAAGTCTCAAATAGGATATTGGAAAGCACTATGCCTGCAATACCGATTCTTGGCACGAGTGACAATAGTAGAGGGTGGCGACACACGTTTCGGTTCGGTGAAGAACGCCATATCAGCAATCACCCCCGCCGACGACGACCTCGTGGCCATTCACGACGGCGTGCGTCCGCTTGTCTCGCATCAAGTCATAGAGAATGCCTATGCCGAGGCGGCAATCCACGGTAACGCCATACCCGTCGTGCCGGTAACCGACTCGATAAGGCAAACAGGCACCGACGGCGAGTCTCATGCCATCGACCGCTCAAGCCTCGTTGCCGTGCAAACGCCACAAGTGTTCAACGCCAAGGCACTACAAGCGGCATACGCGGCAAGTTATGACCCGACGTTCACCGACGACGCTTCTGTTATAGAACATGCGGGACACTCAATCCACCTAGTAAAAGGCGACACGTCCAACATTAAAATAACACATCCCGACGACATAAAAATCGCCGAAATATTATTGCAGAATGGAGCATCTCGCTAAGCTCGACATAAAATACCTGCATGGCGTAGGTCCAAAAAGAGCCGAACTGCTTGCCCAAGAAATAGGCATACGCTCCTATTACGACCTGCTCTATTATTTCCCGTTCCGATACGTTGACCGCAGCAAAATCCACAAAATATGCGAACTGCGCCGGTTGCCCGAAAACGGAGAACTTCCATACCTCCAGATTCGAGGCCGCTTTGCCGCTTTTGCCGCACATGGAGAGGGGGCGAAACGCAGGTTAAACGCACTGTTCTATGACGAGACCGGCTCGGTTGACGTGGTATGGTTCAACAAAGTAAAAACAATCCAAGACTCCATTCACACCGGCACCGACTATATCCTGTTCGGCAAGCCGTCGCTATACAACCAACGATACAGCTTCACGCACCCCGAGGTCGATGCCTACCGCCCCGAACTGGAATCTCAAGGGCTGAAAGGCATATATACTCTTACCGACAAAATGCGAAACAGGTCGTTCACGACCCGCACGTTCCAACAGCTCGTGCAAAACTTGCTCGCCACGCTGAAAGAAATCGACGACCCCTTGCCTTCCGACATCGTTGCCCGATACCACTTCGTAACCCCTCGGCAGGCACTTGTCAATATCCATAACCCGGCTTCGGTGCAAGACCTGCAGCGGGCACAGTTCCGCTTGAAATACGAAGAACTGTTTTTCCTTCAACTAAACCTGCTGCGCTATTCCAAGTCCCGCTCCATGAAGTTCGGAGGACACCGGTTTACCCGAGTCGGAAAGCATTTCAACGACTTTTACAACCATGTGCTGCCATTTCCTCTCACAGGCGCACAAAAGCGTGTTATAAAGGAGATTCGCGCCGACATGGGTAGCGGACGGCAAATGAACCGGCTGCTGCAAGGCGACGTGGGGAGCGGCAAGACGCTTGTGGCTCTAATGACCATGCTGCTTGCCATCGACAATGGCTACCAGGCATGCATCATGGCTCCTACCGAGATTCTTGCCCGGCAGCATTACGACACCATCAGCCAAATGGCATCGCAAGTTGGGGTGAAAGTGGCTCTGCTCACCGGCTCCACTTCAAAAAAAGAGCGAGAAGTCATTCATAACGGGCTTATTAATGGAGAGATAGGCATCACTGTGGGAACCCATGCCCTCATCGAGGACAATGTAGCTTTCGCCCGGCTTGGCATGGTGGTTATCGACGAGCAACACCGATTCGGTGTCGTGCAACGGGCAAAACTGTGGATGAAAAATGCCATTCCGCCACACGTACTCGTCATGACGGCCACACCCATACCCCGCACACTCGCAATGACGGTTTATGGCGACCTCGATGTGTCGGTAATCGACGAACTGCCGCCCGGACGCAAGCCTGTGCTGACATTGCTACGCTACGACAACCACCGGCAAGAGGTATATCGCTTCATCGGCTCCCAGCTTAAGGAGGGACGGCAAGTGTATATCGTATATCCGTTAATCCAAGAAAATGAAAAAATGGATTTGCGGAACCTCGAAGAAGGCTATGACATCATACGTGAAACATTCCCCGACTACCGTGTGTGCTTCGTCCACGGTCGGCTGAAACCGAGCGAGAAAGACCACCAGATGCAACTGTTCGTTAGTGGCAAAGCCCAAATAATGGTGGCAACGACGGTGATCGAGGTTGGCGTAAACGTCCCTAATGCTACTGTGATGCTGATAGAGAACGCCGAGAGGTTCGGGCTGTCGCAACTGCACCAGTTGCGGGGCAGGGTTGGACGCGGAGCCGACCGTTCTTATTGCATCTTGATGTCGCACGTCAAAATCGCAGCCAACACGCGCCACCGGCTTGAAGTGATGACGCAGACCACCGACGGATTCGTGATTGCCGAAGAAGACATGCGGCTGCGAGGCCCCGGCGACATGGAAGGCACACAGCAAAGCGGCATTGCATTCAACCTGCACATCGCCAACATAGCAAAGGACGGGCAAATAATAGGGATTGCACGCGACGATGCCGCAAGCATAATCAACGACGACCCACTGCTTGAGAAGCCTCAAAATGCCAAGCTCGCAAGGCACTTGAACTTCCTATATTCACGAAGTCAAGACTGGAGCCGCATAAGTTGAAAAGTTATGGCCGAAATGAATTGTTAAAATAGAAAATTTTAACATCGGATAAGTGAAAATTTTTCTTGCTCAAATGAATGACTACTCAAAACATGTTGTAAAACATATATCAATATAACAGATTATATTTTAGTCACTTACATCCAAATTTCAATAACCCAAATAAGCACTTTAGAATATTTAACACCGCAAAAAAGTATCTCAGATTAGAAAAATAACTAACTTTGAGTCAACAAGAAAACAGAATTGATTTCTGTTAACATATCGAAGATAAAATAAACCATCACAACCATTTAAATCGCATTAACGTGGAAGCTACATTAGTTATTCTGAAGCCGTCGGCTATTGGCCGGGCTATTGCGGGCGAAGTGATTTCCCGCTTTGAGAAAAAAGGTCTGATAATCGCAGGCATGAAAATGATACAATTGACGAGCGAGATACTCGATGAACATTATGCCCACCTTATCGACCGTCCGTTTTTCCCTCGGATTAAGGCTTCCATGATGGCGACTCCGGTTGTGGTCATGTGCATCAAGGGCAAGGATGCCGTGCAAGTGGTAAGGGCAATGACAGGCGTGACCAACGGTCGCAACGCTGCTCCGGGTACCATTCGTGGCGACTACAGCATGAGCGGACAAGAAAACATAGTCCACGCATCCGACTCTGTAGAAAATGCACAAATCGAGCTTAACCGATTCTTTAAGCCCGAAGAGATTTTCGATTACACCCCGGCAGGTCTCAACTATCGCTACGCCTCCGACGAGATTTAACACGGGTTACACACACATTTGATGAGGCGTGGCAACGACAACTTTATCACAGGAAAAAGAAAAAATGAATTTAAAAAACGTTTTTAGTTATTTGAGCATAGGCTTAGCTTTTGCAACGTTATCTTCGCTGTCACCGGCTTCAGCCCAAAATCTACAATCAGTTTCTAATTATTCACAAGCTCACGAAGACTTGTTGGCCTCGCAAATGCACATCCAAGACCAGATAAAGGTGGACGAAGTGCAGGAATTTGCCAACAGGCTTTATGAAGACCTCGAACCCGAGTCCGACGTGTTTTCCATTTGTTGGGAAAGCGACCGTGTTGACGCTTACGCCGGTTCCGGCATAGAGATTCCCGACAAACAAGAGATCGACGTGTCGGCCTACTGCATGCCATGTTCGAGCAACGTGGTTACCAGCAACTACGGATACCGTCGCAGGTTTGGCCGTATGCACAAGGGCATCGACCTACGTGCCCATGTGGGAGACACAGTAAGGGCTGCTTTTGACGGAAAGATACGCCTCACCAAATACGAACGCCGCGGATACGGATACTACGTGGTCATGCGTCACGAGAACGGACTTGAAACCGTTTACGGCCACTTGTCGCGCTTCCTTGTAAAGCCTAACGACTATGTGAAGGCGGGCGACCCGATAGCACTCAGCGGAAACACGGGACGCAGCACCGGGCCTCACCTACACTTCGAAACTCGCTTTATGGGCTATGCCATAAACCCGTCGGCAATCTTCGACTTCAAGAACAGGACCACGCACACCGACACATACACGTTCAACAAGCGCACCTACAAGCAATCGCGTAATTATGCGCCATCGAGCTACGCATCTTCGGGTAAAATGTATCACAAGATTCGCCGTGGCGACTCGCTGAGCAAGATTGCACAACGCTATGGAACAACGGTGAGCAAGCTCTGTTCGCTCAACGGCATCTCCCGCACCACTACCATTCGTGCCGGCCGCAGCTTGAGAGTAAGGTAAGAGGCACAACACATAGCAAGACTAAAAACGCATTAATCGATACAGGCCGCTTCATCACGAGGCGGCCTGCTTTGTGTTCCACATCAGTGCAGACGCGAGTCCGGGATAAGGAAGTGTTAGCCCAACATTTGCGAGCAAAGACGTGGCGTTGCCGCATATCAATGCAATCAAGGCTACACAAAACACTTAATATCATATGTTTATGTTTGTAGAGACGCAAAATTTTGCGTCTCTACTGCCACATTGCCACAGAATGGGAGTTTTGATAAACCTTCCGTCGCACTATCATCCTTTTGCTCTCCGTTTCATAATCTCAGACGCAAAATTTTGCGTCTTTAATGCCACCTTACGGCAGAATGGGAGTTTTGATAAACCTTCCGTCGCACTATCATCTTTTTGCTCTCCGTTACATAATCTCAGCCGCAATATTTTGCGGCTCTAATGCCACATTACGGCAGAATGGGAACTTTGATACACATTCCCGTCGCACTATCATCCTTTTGCTCTCCGTCCATAATCTGAGCCGCAAAATTTTGCGGCTCTACAAGTGGCACGGCGTTTGTTTATTATATCGAACTCACGTTATCTATATTACTGCCGCTATACTTTTAAGATATCGGATACCGGCATGAGCAGCATTATTTTTTGAACAAAATATGGCGGCGGAGCCGTCATACTATGCTTAACCGCCATGCAAGCGAAGCGCAGCTTGCGGTAGCCGGAATTCTTACGTATAAACGGCCTCAGAGAGGTCGAATTGGAATCAATCCCACATAACCCGGTATCTCCGAGGCCACCCCAATGGACGCTTATGCGTCCTATTAAAATGCGATTTTGCACATGCAGAGACACAATTAATCGTTTCTCTGTGTAAAGCATTGTCAGCCGCTACTGTCGTATCTAATTCACCACGCTTATCAATCAATATCCGAGTTCTTTCAACCCTTTTTTCGCACTATCATGCCCTTGTTCAGCCGCTTTACGATACCACTTCACAGCCTCATATATGTCTTTGTTCACACCTCTGCCTGTTTCATAGCATGTGCCAAGATTGTACTGCGCATTAGCATACCCCCGCTCAGCTGCCTCACGATACCACTTCACGGCTTCAGCATAATCTTTGCTTACACCTTTACCGAAAAAATAGCATGAACCAAGACTGGACTGCGCATTAGCATAACCCTGCTCAGCCGCCTTGCGATACCACTTCACGGCTTCGGCGTAATCTTGACTTACTCCTTCACCGTAATAATAGCATGTACCAAAATTGTTCTGCCCATTAGCATAACCCTGCTCAGCCGCCTTACGATACCACTTCACAGCTTCTGTGTAATCTTTAGTTACACCTCGTCCGTAATAATAGCATATCCCGAGACTGCTCTGCGCAGCTGCATATCCCTGTTCCGCAGCCTTGCGATACCACTTCGCGGCTTCGGAATAATCTTGACTTACTCCTCGTCCGTAATAATAGCATGCACCAAGATTGTTCTGCGCATAGGCATTTCCCTGCTCAGCCGCCTTACGATACCACTTCACGGCTTCGGCGTAATCTTGACTTACTCCATAACCTTGCTCATAGCAAACCCCAAGATCATTTTGGGCTGCAACAACTCCCTGTTCCGCAGCTTTGCGATACCATTTCACAGCTTCAGTGTAATTACCCTCATTATAATACTTGTTTCCTTTTAGATATAACTCTGAGGGCGAAAGTTGTTGCTCTTGTAAGACATTTCCTGCACTTGGTGCATTAACACTACCTATTGGCTTGTTAGATTCTTCCCGTTGTGCATTCTGCCGATGTTGATTATTCTCGACAACTGTCAATTCAACCATTGTATCAGATGATACAGGTGCAACAGAAACTTGAGCCGAATCATACCGTTGCGTATTATTTTCAGCGACTGCCACTTCCGCCATCGTATCCGATCCCGCATATTGCGCCGAGGCATCGGGTTCGGATGTCCTATGCATATTTGGTATGAGGGCTACAAGTATCACCAATGCTGCCACAGCCACAGCTGTCCATATTAGCGCATTTCCTTTGGACTTTGTTTGCGGTTTGCTCGTTGGCTTGGGTTCAAGTGGCGGTTTAGGCTTCTCGGGGGTTACTTCCTGCTCGGTGGTTCATTGATGCTGCAATGCAACGCCTCGGCAAAGGCGGCAACCGATTGGTATCGGTTGGCGGGAATGGGCTGCATCGCCCGGCGAATGGCTGCAACCACTTCGTCGCTCACGCCGTGGTTGCGCAGCGGCTTCTCGGGGAAGTTGACGAGTACGTCCGATGCCACGGGCGGACGCTCACCGGTGAGCATCTTGTATAGCGTCGCGCCAAGGGCGTATATGTCCATCGTCACGGGCAAGCTGCCACTACCGTCGCCCTCTTTGTAATTGGCCTGCTCTATCGGCGCATAACCCGGCGTGCCGCCGCCGATGGTGGTACTCGACTCGGGAACTCCGTCATCGTCATACTGCTTCGAGAGTCCGAAGTCTATGAGAACCGCCTCGCCGCTCGTGCGCAGCGTCACGTTGCCGGGCTTCAAGTCAAGGTGGAGCATGTGGCGGCCATGCATGTAACCGAGCGCGTCGGCTATCTGCCCGAAGTATTTCAACGCCTCGTCCTGCGGCAGACACCCATGCTCGGCAATGAGCGCATCGAGGCTTCCGCCACCGCAATATTCCATAGAGTAATAGCTCGTGCCGTTTGACTCAAACGTTTCAAGCACCTTGACAATGCCCGGATGGTCCAAGCCCGCAAGATTACGCGCCTCGCGCGAAAACTTGTGCTTGTACTTGTCAAACAAGCCACCCTCGCTGCCGAGCGTCACCGTGCTGCCCTCGCGACCGTTGATGTCGCGCATGAAAAATTCCTTCACCGCAACAGGCATCTCGCCTTGAAGTTTTCCAAGCTTTCCACCTATCGTGACTTTTGCATAGGCAAGGTAGGTGATTCCAAACGACCCTTGCCCAAGCACGCGGTCGATGCGGTAGCTGTATTCTCCACCCTGCAACGAAGTCCCGGGCAATAACGCCCTTTCATATTTCGCCATAAAAACGCTGTTTAGTGATATAAAACGTACACACATTCAACACCCATTGGCAGGTGCTACACAAAGTTAATATTATTTCACCTATTGCCCGTTAAAAAAGAATCAGTTTTTCTACATGCCATCATGACGGATGCAACATTTCAGAGGGAGCTTATCTTGTGAAATGTGGCGGCAGAGCCGTCATACGATACTTAACCGACATGCAAGCGAAGCGCAGCTTGCGGACAGCAGCGGCTTCCCCACATGAGAAACGGCTTCGCAGATGCCGCACTTAAACTGCCACAATAGTTCGGCATCTCCGAAGCCGCTTAAT
>CALUNI010000081.1 GCA_944321905.1 uncultured Muribaculaceae bacterium
TTCGCCCACACTTCGCGATTGCAAATAAGCCACAAACTGCTCCATCATGTCCTTTGTGATAAGTTCGGGCTTGATGCTGAACTCATACATCGGATAATGCTCATGCAAAAAATCCTTGAATCGGCTGAGCGCGATTTGCACCATCCGAATGTCCTTCTTGGTGTAGTCATTGATATAGGCTTGAAAATAATCCAAGAAATTCACGTTCCGGTCTTTTTTCAGGCGATACCCCAACATGCTTTCCTTGAACTCCTGTTCACGTTCCGCGCGTATCCTTACGGCAAGCTCCAATGTTTCCTTGTTCTGCTGGCGTTCCGCAGGGGTACGGGGCTTGTCTATCAGATACAGGCTAAGGTTTTCTTTTCGCCTATGATGTTTGACTGCGAATTTTGGCTTTCCTTGCATCTTCCCGCTATCGTAGTACACCTGATTGCCGTTTTCGTCCAGCACAGGCTTTTCCTCCCTGCCCAAATAATACTCCAGATAAAGGCTGATTCTGCCATCCGAAAGTTTATTTTGCTCCAATTTGGGGTTTTCTTTCGTTTTATTTTCTAACTTTGCCATTGCTTAGAGGTTTTATCCCGATTCAGATACCATAACCGGGAGATTACACTAAATAATTGATTTCCTTTTGTTTTCCGATGTTGCAAAGGTACAAAAGAAATCGGAATTTCAAAGCGTACTAAAAGTGTACTGAATAACAGAAAATGGGCAAAATATGGCAAAAATGGAGAAAATAAGAAACACGCAAGTCATTGATAATAAGGAAGATAAATTCTTTTATTTTCCTATGGTTTCTATGGGCTGTACCGGCTCTGGGTACAAGCAAATCGGCTAAGTGATTGAATGCCAACACTTAGCCGATTTTATTTTGCACCCATTGTTCCCCCGCCCCACTTAATTGGGGTCAGTCCGAAAGCCCAGTTGCAGCGCAAATACAGTGATGGCAGCAGAGCTGCCATATTCGGCTTTACACACGAGGCCGGTCTCAAAAAATGAAGCAACACTGCTTAACACTAACATCACCAAAACTTATCAGCAGACTTGAAAGCGATGTGCAATGGCAGTAAATGCTGGAATATTGTAGCATAATTTCTTTCGTGCGCCGCAAGAACAGCCTCTTCGAGGCTGCACTCGGCTTAGTCGCCGGTGGAGTGAGCGATAGCGAACATAACATGCGGAATGATAGTCATATACACTAAGCGGCTTCGGAGATGCCGAACTATTGTGGCAGCTTAAGTGCAGCAACTCCGCAGCCGTTTCTCATGTGGGAAACTGCTGCCCGCAAGCTTCACTTGAATGATGTTAAGCATGGTTTGGCATCTCCGCAGCCGCAACCCTACTTTTTAACTCCGGTGGCAGTTACATAAAAAGCAATCAAATTTCCATATACGCCACTTTTTGCTTCTGAAACCTACAGCCGTTTTTTTCGGACTGTCCCCTTAATTTAGCATATTCTATATATGTGATTAAACACTGTTCAATTCCTGTGAATCAAAAATTAAAGCAACTTTCGCCTATACATCTATCTCCTTTCAAACAAAAGGATTAAATTTGCAAAAAGACACCATTTGCAGATTCTTCACCCCGACTTGATTTATGACACTCACGCCTGCCATATTCTTGATATGTTTAACAGTTGGCATAGCTTATCTTGTTTATGTCAAACGAAGAGAGCGCAAGCTCATCGAGCAGGTTACACCAATTACTCGCGGAGAACGGTCTGAGCGTAAAGTAATATTACAGCTATTGAAAGCAGGCATTAACCCAAAAGCCATATTTCATGACCTTTACATACAGAAACCAAATGGTGAATACACGCAAGTCGATGTAGCTGTCGCCACAAAAGCGGGTATTATCGTTTTTGAAGTGAAAGATTACAGTGGTTGGATTTTCGGCAACGAACATCAAAGATATTGGACTCAAATTTTGGCTTATGGCAGGGAAAAGCATCGCTTTTACAATCCTGTCATGCAAAATGCCGGGCATATTCAAGCTATTAGGCAATGTTTGCCTCAAAATCCCAACATTCCAATATATTCTGTCATAGTGTTCTTTGGAAATAGCGAGTTTAAGGACATTACTTGTTATGCCGACAATACTTTCATCATATATCCACGCTCTATCCGGCGTGTAGTGTCTGAAATCTTGATTCAGCCTAATGCCGTTTTCGGCAACAAATACGAGATAATGGACTTGTTTACTAAAGCAGTACAAAATGGCAATAATCCAGCTATCGTTGCTTCGCAAATCAACTCTGCCGCTTATTACGGTCGCAATAGGCCACATTCTACCTATACGACATACTTCGGCTCGTTGTTCCGCTTTGGTGGATTCTTGTTCAGAAGAAAATTCCGGTGATATATAGTTAAACATAAACATGTGCTATCTCCCATTCTTAGCCAACGTACACACATCCCATACCTAAATCTCATGATTCAGATAAAAGTTCATAAACACAGTCAAACCTTCCTTCTCTTAACACAGCAATTTCCATTCCATAAAAAATGCGGTTGCCTATGAATGACACCATACCCAGACACAAGCAACCGCACACAAGCAGAGTCATCACCACCTATTCATTATATCTTGAACTGCCTCCTGTATCTCATCTTCAGAATTACAGTTGCCAAGCATAAGCTCAAAATAACGCCTTTTGAAACCTTCACATAACTTTTCGGCAAGCTCAGGGTTCTTGTCCGAAAGTTCAGCCTGCTCTTCTTCCGTCAAATCTTCCCAATCAGTATATTCATCAATTTCTCTCATAATCGTTACTCTTTTGATTATCACTACTATTCTTTCCCCAAGGCTCGCTATTGCCACTTCGGCGTATGAAAGACAGCATGTCTGCGCCTTTCAAGCGGTGCGTTCTGCCATCTTTTCTAACATACAGATTTACGCCATCCATCAATACAATGTCTCCTTTATAATTCACATCTAGCTTACAAATAAGATGACCGTCCAATGAAAACCAGTCTAACTTAGTCTGCAACATCAAACTTGGAGAGGCCAACGTACTATACAAATTCAAGAACATTGCCGTGAATTTTTCTTTATTATATTGCTTGCCAAATTGCATGAAGTCATTTTCCACTCCACACACTTTAATGCCATCCTTTATTCCTACGATTAAAGTACCTTTATGTGCCTCGCTATTGGCAAAGCCCACCAACGTCTTTATTATCTCACGCAATTGATAATTCTCGTCCCCACTTACCGGCGACAAGAAAGTAGGTTTATATTCAATCATACCATCTTCTTGAGGAAAAAGGAGCTTGTTTCTTAATTGGCGCAAGTAATTGCAAGCTTCATTCCGATTGCCGTTGGACAAAATCCTCAATACCTCTTTTTGCGTGTCTGCATCAAATTTATCTAAATTTTCGCGATACTCGGCTATTAACGCATTTAAATCGCTTTGAGTATTAAAATTTAGCGGTTTTACGCTATTATCTAAATTATTATATTCCAATATATTCTCGGGAGTTGGCATGTTGCATTCGTGCCGAGGTTTATTGCCGATAAGCATCTTTTCATTTAAAAGCAGCTCAACCCCGATTTTTAAAAATCCATCCTTATCCAGTATATCCTTTGGATACAACCGATGACTCATTACTTTAATAGGGACCTCAAACACATTTTGAGGCACTTGTTTACTCCTAAACTGATAGGAGTGCTGATTACGCCCTACGACAAGGACTAATAAAGGGAATAAAAACATAAAAAAAGATTTTAATAGTTATTGACCACAAAAAACATGGCCACTTAATTGAATCATCTAATTTTATACCTTAGCAACACCACCTTCTTTTGCATAATTTATAAATACCATAACCTACTTCGGCAACGGCTATAGCTGCCCCCCCGCATACAAAATAAGCGTCGATGCAGTCGAACTAACTGTCATTCCACCATCTCCTGCAGCCAAAGCACCGCCTCCTAATCATGCAGTGACAGCATTAGTCACAGACCTAATAAAGTCGAAATAGCAGTGCCTGTCTATGCTGTCCCAAATGTCGTAGCTACACCAAAGGCAGCAGCTTGACCGCCCACGCCAATTGCAGTACCTGTACCAATGGTTGCAGCAGAACACATAATTGCTTTTTTCCCATATTCTTATTATTCTTAAAATTAAAAATATATTCGTAACCTGTTTTCTCAAGTCACGATGCAAAGATTACAAGCATATGGAACATAAACAACAGTGATTTTGCAATTACAGAAAAAAAGGCTCAAAAAGTGGGTTTTGAGGTGGGTTTTGCGTATTTTTGTTGATTACGAAAAAACTATAACGGATGAGAAGCAAATACTTTGACCCCTGGATTGGAGACCAATATCAAGAAGGCATCGACGGAAACACAATTCTTGTAGTCGGCGAGCAACATTGGTGTGACCCGGAAATTTGGAAATGCGATAAAGACCCACACAAATGCCTTGAAGAACATGACAGTGATTGTACCGCATGGAAAAAAGCAACCAATGGGAATTTGGAACTTTGCCCATTGCATGAAAAATGCAACTATAAAAACAAGAAAAATAAATGCTTACTTAAAAGCATTCGATTTCTTCATTGTGAAACAAAAATATCAGTTTGGGATCACATACAAGGTAAAGAGCGGGCAAAACGAACGCGAGTGTTTGAATTCGTTTTCAAAGCCTTGAGAAGCATTTTTCCCAAAAGGATGGAAGAATACTCCAACAAGGAAATTGAAGATTTGTCGCCCAAACAAAAAAAGTGGTATTGGGATAGAATTATATTTACCAACTTCATCCAACATTACACCAAATTACTACCCGGAGGGAAATTAGGCAAAGGTGAATTAAAAATTAATCCAGAAAAAAACTACAAGGGCATTAAAAAATGTTTGGAGCAGCATTTCAAGGACAAAGCCCCAGATGTCGTTATTGTACTGAAAAACAAAGACATTCTACAGCAAATAAAAGGGCAACTCGGCAGTCAATATAATCATTGTAAGTACGAGGACTCACCAAATGAATATTATGTTTTAGCAAATGACAAGTCCAACCTATATAAACGCTTGTTCTCCAACAATCCGGACATTAACAAATTCATTGAAAAGCATGTGAAAGATTGGAAAGCAGAGCAGGCCACTACCCGTAAAATAGAAACATTAGTAGAGTTTCTCAAAAGAAATAAATATGTCAAGAATTACAAGGAGGGAGAAATCAAGGTCTTGAAGCTTTGCTCCAAAGAAATTCAAGAGCGTTATGGACTAAAACAAGAATCCGACGGCAAATACAAAATCAAGCATCTGCAACGGCTGAAAGACATAAGAAGAAAAGACAGTCCACATCCAATCACAGATGACGAAATAAAAGATATAAAGGAACTATTTTTTAACAGAGAAACGGTTTCATGACATCAAATCTTGTGAATAGCCCCGGTTAATACACACGTATGCCCCACGCGGGACGGTAGAAAAAAACAAGGCGAAGCAATCGCTGCTTTACCTTGCCCAACTAATGAGAATTGTTAGTTAATTTAGACTTAAGGTTTATTGTCGTTATAGAGATATTTTTATCGGTATCTTCAATATCAGCTTTATGCATTGCTCCTCTCTTGCGCTGACATCAATCTCAGTTGCAAATATACTAATATTTTTCGGAAGATTTTCATGACATAACATAGATTTTGCCTGAAAAATAATCCGGCTCCCGCGTTTTACACACTTTTTGTTTCCAAGCAATACTTTACAACATTAGTTATGCCGTGTTACAAAAACAGCGACCGCAGGCCGATTGTGTTAAATAGAGTTAGTGCGGGGCATTTTGTTGCCCAAAAATTATGTTAGATAACATGAAAGCACTACCTTTGCATCGTGTTTTTCATGGTATTAGATTTAAGGTTAACAAGGTTGATTGTCGTGAGACAATCAATTTTTTTTTGCCCCTAAACGAACCGGGCATGCTACCTACCGCGGCACATGCCACACGACCATTCCGGCTTCACGACATGCCCAACCCGTAGAAGCCTTGCCATGACATGGCGCATTCCAATAATTATCATAGTCAAAAAACGAGATATGATGATGTAAAATCAAAACTGTTTTCTAAATTTGCATTATGCTCATTTAACGCAAAAGGTGTGATGCAGTTTAGAACCGCCATAGAAATCAAACGAGATGCTCTGCCGCCATTATGCTACGACGACAGTGTGCTGCTACTCGGCTCCTGCTTTTCCGACAACATCGGCCTAAAGCTACAAGGCGCAATGGTCGATGCCGTGACAAACCCGTTCGGCACCACCTACAACCCCATATCGCTGCTCAAATGCGTAGAGCTGCTGACCGCGCACGCCCATATCGCCGCCGACGAGCTTTTCTTGCACAACGGCGTATGGAATCATTTCATGTTCCATTCACGGTTCTCGGGGGCTGACGCAGAAACCACGGCACAAGCTATGAATGCAAGCATTGAACGCGGACACACGCAACTTGCCCGATGCAGCCACCTGTTCTTGACACTTGGCACGGCATTCGTTTACCGGCTCGCCGACGGGACGGTGGCAAACAACTGCCACAAGCTGCCATCAAACCGCTTTACGCGCAGCCTGTGCGACATTGCGCAGCTTACCGACGTGCTGGACTCGATTGCCAACTTGACGCACTCCGTCAACCCGCAGGCACACATTGTCTTCACCGTAAGCCCTATACGCCACCTTGCCGACGGGCTCGAAATGAACCATCTGAGCAAAAGCCTGCTGACGGTCGCCGCACACAGCACGGTCGCCAAACATCCCGGATATTGCCACTACTTCCCCGCATACGAGATGCTCAACGACGACCTGCGCGACTACCGCTTCTACGCAGCCGACATGACCCACCCGTCGGACACGGCCATAGAATATGTGTGGGAGCAATTCAAATCCGCCTTTTTTGACAACCGCGAACGCCAGATAGCCGAGCAGTGCGAACGCCTGTCAAAGATGCTCGCCCACCGGCCGACAAGCCCAAACGCCGACATCGTAAGGCAATTCAAGCAAAAATGCCACAACGCGCTGGCCGACATGGCCAAGCGCTATCCACACATCGCAAAATTAGATTATTTAAAACACTACATAACCTTCAAGGAATTATGAAGTATCCAATCAAAGAAATTGCATCGATCTTGCGGATATCACAAGACTCCCTAAGCAACAAGAATGCCGAGATAAGCCAGTTGCTGACCGACTCACGCTCGCTGACCTATCCGGCCGAAACGCTTTTTTTTGCCATTCGCACCAACAATAACGACGGCCACCGTTACATCGCCCAGCTATATGAACGCGGTGTCCGCAACTTCGTTGTCGATAACATAACGTATGTCCCGCCCGAGCTGCTCGACGATGCAAATTTCCTTGTGGTACCAAACTCTCGCGCCGCCCTACAGTCGATAGCCACATACCACCGCCGCCGCTTCAACATACCGGTGATTGCAATCACCGGAAGCAAGGGCAAGACAACGTTGAAAGAATGGCTTTACCAACTACTGCGCGACGACTATAACATAGTGCGAAGCCCGCGCAGCTACAATTCGCAAATCGGCGTTCCTCTGTCGTTGTGGGAAATAGACGAAAATACCGACCTCGCAATCATCGAGGCCGGCATCTCGCAACCGGGAGAGATGGTGGCATTGCAGTCGATGATACGCCCCACTGTGGGCATAATCACCAACCTCGGCGACGAACATAACGAAGGCTTTGAATCGATGGAGCAGAAGATTCACGAAAAGACGCAACTGCTCACCGCATGCGACTGCATAATATACTGCGCCGACTACAAGCTAATTCGCGAGGCCGTCATGCCGATATTGGCGATAGCCCAGGAGATTGCCTGGTCGAGGCACGATGCCGACCGGCCTCTCGCCGTGACGGCTATCAAAAAAGGCGAAAAAGGCACCGATGTGACCTACTCGTTCCTCGGACTCGAAAATCACGTGCACATCCCATTCACAAAGGACAGCGACATAGAAAATGTGATAAACTGCATAGCCACGATGATTTACCTGCACATAAAGCCCGAAACCATAGCCGAGCGCGTGGCACGGCTCACCCACGTGGGGACAAGGCTCAACGTGATGGAAGGGATAAACAACTGCCTCGTAATAGTCGATAGCTATACAAGCGACTTCAATTCACTTGCGCCGGCCATAGACTTCATGGCACGCCGAGCCAAACCGGGACTGTCGATGACTGTGATACTTTCCGACGTGCTACACGAGGCATACGACCGCAGCGAGCTCTACGGCTACGTGGCACACCTGCTTGAACAGAAACACGTAAACCGCATCATAGGCATAGGACCCGAGATGTGCCAAAATTCACGGTACTTCGATGTCAATTCCCGCTTTTTCCAATCGACAGCCGACTTTCTGAAAAACGTTTCGCAAAGCGACTTTGAAGACGAATTGATACTGATAAAAGGTGCGCCCGAATTTGACTTCAAGCAAATCGCCGACCTGCTTGAAGCCAAGCAACACCAGACCGTGCTTGAGGTAAACCTCGACGCTGTGGCACACAACTATAAATATTACCGCTCGAAGCTGAAGCCGGAGACCAAAATAGTGTGCATGGTAAAAGCGTCGGGCTACGGGGCAGGCTGTTCTTACGCGCTTGCCAAGACGCTGCAAGAAGCCGGTGCCAGCTACCTTGCGGTAGCCGTCCACGACGAGGGCGTCGATTTGCGCAAGTCGGGAATCACAATGCCCATCATGGTACTTAACCCAACCGTGGTAAACTACAAGGCTATGTTCTCATACAGGCTCGAACCCGAGGTGTTCAGCCTCGACGAATGCCGTAAAATAATACGCGAGGCCGAAAAGTTCGGCATCACCGACTATCCCGTGCACATCAAGCTCGACACAGGAATGCACCGCCTCGGTTTCATAAAGGAAGAACTGCCCCAACTCATAGAGCTGCTTCGCAGCCAGAGTGCAATACGGCCCATATCGGTATTCTCGCACCTGTGCGTAGCCGACGACCCCGCCCAGGACGAATACACACACAAGCAATTCGCCTACTTCGACGAATGCTGCGACATGCTGCAATCGGCATTTCCACACCGCATAATGCGGCACATACTCAACACGGCAGGCATCCAACGCTTCCCCGAGTACCAATGCGACCTCGTAAGGCTCGGCATCGGCCTTTACGGAATATCCCCAACAGCCGACAAAGCCGACCTTATTCCCGTGTCGTCGCTTTATTCCGTGATTATATCCATCAAGGAATGGCCGGCGGGAACCACTATAGGCTACGGTCGTCACGGAGTGTTACAGCGCAAGTCTCGCATTGCCACAATTCCCGTAGGGTATGCCGACGGCATCGACCGCCACTTCGGCAACGGACATATCAACATGCTTGTCAACGGCACACTGTGCCCAACGGTGGGTAACATATGCATGGACGTGTGCATGATCGACGTCACCGACGCACAATGCAAGGTTGGCGACCAAATTGAGATATTCGGCAGGAACATCCCTGTTGCCGAACTTGCCAAGGTGCGCGATACCATCCCTTACGAGATACTCACATCGATTTCAGAACGCGTAAAACGTGTATATTTCCGCGAATAAAAACGAACGAACGACATGATGAAATTCAAACGCAGCCTTGCCGCATTGGCAGCCATCTCGGTGTTGACCGTTTCATGCGGTTCCCACCGAGAAGCCATGCCGGCAATCACACCCGACAACACTTCAAATAATATGACACCCGCAACCCCGGGACAAGCCGCAATGCTCGCACCGGTTGTCGTGTACAAGACGACCGGAAATTTCGACAACCTCGTACCCGTCACTCTCGACCCTACGGGGACGCGAGTCATGTCATATCCGGCTCCGTCCGACATAGGCAAGGACGGGAATTATTCCACGCCTGTCAAACTTGACGACGGCTACCTGCTCGACCGACGTGGCATATCGGCCAACACTGTATTCACCGACTACACATATGAACAATATGCCGCTCTCGATGCCGTCCCGACATCAAGCGAACTAATGCACCACGTCAAGCACAGGCAACCCTTTGCCGAGATGTATTTAATCAAAGGAGTGTCCAACCCTTCGGTTAGGCAACTCAATGAAATAATAGACGGAGGGTTCAAAAACTGCATTGTCATCATAAACGGGAACACCGATTGATGGTTGCCGGTTTCACAGTGTCTTACAACACTGTTCAAAAACATAAAACGCCCATAAACGCTATACAATCAGCATTTTACGCAAACAAAAATTAACCTTTGGACGGTCAAGGGTTACATTTTGTCATCACAAATTACTTTTTTATGCAAAATATCATTATATTTGCAAGGTGTTCACGTGTGAACGTGATTGTAACAAGCGTGTAAAAGCGTTGTTCTCAAATCATCTAGTCTAAATTTCCCTATGTCGTGAGTAAAGTGGACACATGTGAATGTTGAACCAATACGAACCGACAACCATCATAATCCCAAATCGGGCATATGATGAGAAGCATCTGTCTTTCAGGCAGATGCTTTTTTTGGCTCAGTCCGAAAAGCCGGTTGCAGTGCAAATACAGTGATGGCAGCAGAAGCTGCCATATTCGGCTTGACACATGAGGCCGGTCTCAAAAAATTAAGCAACACTACTTAACGCTAACATCGCCAAAACTTATCAGTAGATTTGCAAGCGATGTGCAATGGCAGCAAATGCGGGAATATTGTAGCGTAATTTCTTTCGTGCGCCACAAGAACAGCCTCGGAGAGGCTGCACCCGGCTTAATCGCCGGTGGAGTGAGCGATAGCGAACGCAACCTGCGGAATGACAGGCATATACATTAAACGGCTCGGAGATGCCGAACTATTGTGGCAGCTTAAGTTCGGCATCTCCGAAGCCGTTTTTCATGTGGGGAAGCCGCTGCTGTCCGCAAGCTGCGCTTCGCTTGCATGTTAAGCATGGTTCGGCAGCTCCGCAGCCGCAATCT
>CALUNI010000082.1 GCA_944321905.1 uncultured Muribaculaceae bacterium
TCTCAAGAAACCACGTAATTGACTATATTTCAATAATTTCAAAGAACTATTTATCAACTTTTACGGGACAGTAGTGGAACCACAATTAATGTCATTCCCACAAAACATATTTTGCCTTATAAAAATTGTGGGCGACTGCCTCACGGCACCCGCCCACCAAGAATCAACTTCAATTAGAGTGCTTTTTGAAATTATTCCTCATCTAATTATGCTACGATAAATAATTTCAGACATTTTGATTGACATATTTATTCTTCTATTCGTCTTTTAATGACGATAGTATATGCTTGGATACATACTCGTTAAACGCATTCTTGTACGTATCCGAAATCGGAATATACTGTTTCCCAAACACTATTCTGTTGCGTTCTATCATCCTCACTTTTGACATCTGCACGATAAATGAACGGTGCACACGCATAAAACGCGATGACGGCAACCCCGACTCAAACGTTTTCATGCTCATAAGCGACATTATGCAGCCGCCTGCGCCTTCAAGGTATATTTTCACATAGTCCTTTAGACCTTCTATATACAGGATGTCGTCTATTGGTATCTGCACAAGCTTATATTCGCTCTTGACAATTATGCAATCCTCAACATCCCCTTGAGCATTGGCTCGCTCTTCCATGACAAACCACCTCAAGGCCTTGTTGGCCGCTTCCATGAATTCAGAGTAATTGACAGGCTTGAGCAAATAATCAAGCGCATTGACACGGAAAGCCTCTAACGCATATTTATCAAATGCCGTGACAAAGATTACCCTGCAATGAGGAGGAACAACCCTGGCAAATTCCGTACCGTTAAGTTCCGACATCTGTATGTCGAGGAACACCAAATCTATATCCTCTTCTATGATGGTCTTTATCGCCGACGATGCCGAAGGAAACGCATTTACCAACTGTAAAAACGGCGTTTTTTCCACATAGTCTTTAATAAGAGCCAAAGCTAAGGGTTCGTCATCTATTACGCAACATCTTATACTTCGCATTTTTTCGGAATTTTTTATGCATTATCTTGTAAATTTATCTCAAGGTCGGTACTGAAAATGGAATCTGTCACCTTTTGTGTCAATGAATATCTGCCATTATAAAGGATGGCCAACTGCCGCTTCAGATTGACAAGCCCTATCCCACTCCCGCTTTTATCATCATCGTTTTTAGGGAAATAGCTGTTATCGACCCGGCAAACGACTTTAGTTCCCATTACCTTTATTTTTATATCAATGACCGATTGCTTGCTTGCCGAAACTCCATGCTTAAAAGCATTCTCCACCAACGATATAAACAACAGGGGAGCTATATTGAGCCCTATTCCTTCTTTCTCATTTATATCGACGCGCAAATCCACATTGCTGCCCAGCCTCAAGCGCATAAGCTCGATGTAATTTTTCACAAAGAGCATTTCCTTGTCGAGAGAAACCGATTTTGAATCGTTCTCATATAGCATATACCGCAGCAATTGGCTTAATTCATGCACGGCATATTGAGCACGTTCTTGGCTGATACTGATGAGAACATATATATTATTTAGGGTGTTGAACAAAAAATGTGGATTTAACTGATTCTTCAAATTCTTCAGTTCCATCTCTTTCCGCTCGGCGGTCATCTTTTGTTCATACTGCTCCCATCTTATCCATTTTTCACTCAATTTCAATGCAACACTGACACATATCGACAGGAACATCATCACAAAATCTCGTGAAAAAAGATGTGCCACTTCCCTTAACAGCCATTTGTCATTAACCTCATGAGGAAAAATTGGCGGAACACCTGAGCCTTCAAAGACCTTTTGCGCGTCGGGTGGGGAACACAAACAATGCACTCCAAAGATAAGCAATAAATACAATATAATCAAGAGTACATTAGCCACAAAGAACAGCCATAATCGATCTCTTTTAAATAAAAATCTATCAATAAACAAGAAATAATTGACATAAAACACCAATATGTAACCAAATGTGTGTACGTACACAAACTTGGGTATTGTGCGACCCCACGACATAAGCACTTCGGGCATAATGAATATTATCGCCAATACTATAAAGTGTATGGCAAAGTGCATCACCTTTACCCTGTGCTGGTAGGGTGCCTCGATTGGTCCATTTATCAATTCATTACTCATATCTCAAGGCTTCTATCGGGTCGAGATTCGATGCTTTCTTAGCCGGATACCATCCGAAAAACACACCTGTGAGCGTACAAACGAGGAACGACAACACAACCGAATAAACCTGTATGGCAATTGGCCAATTCAATATTCCTTTGACCACAAAAGCTGCCGTACAGCCAAAAATAATGCCGATTATGCCTCCTGTTATACTTATTATGACCGATTCAATCAAAAACTGCGACAAGATATCAATGCCTCTTGCGCCTATGCTCATGCGCAAACCTATCTCGCGAGTGCGCTCGGTAACCGACACATACATGATGTTCATGATGCCTATGCCACCCACGAGCAACGATATGCCGGCTATGCACGCAAGCAACGTGGTCATCATGTCGGTCGTGGAACTCAACATGTTGCTTAACTCTTGCTGTGAATGTATGGTAAAGTCATCGTCGTCGGTAGCTTTTAGCTTATGGTTGGAGCGCAGCACCTCGGTTATCTCGTCTATAGCTTTGTCGGTATAAGCTTCCGATGTCGCCGAGCATACGATTCCTTGAATATAATCTATCGCAAGGACGCGTTTCATTACCGTAGTATAAGGAGCAAGCACTATGTCGTCTTGATCTTGTCCCATACTGTTATAGCCCTTCTCCTCCAACACGCCGATTACCGTAAGCGGCAACTTGTCAAAACGTATGACCTTTCCTATAGGGCTGTCGCCGTTTGGGAACAGCTCATCGACTATTGTTTTGCCTATCACGCAAACTTTTGCAGCCGACTGCACGTCGCGCTCGGTAAACACGTTTCCTTCCGATACATTCAAGCGTCTTATGTCAAGGTAGTCGCTCGTCACGCCATTGATCGACGAAGGGTAATTATTATTGCCGTTCACATACTGCCCGGCACTGCTCACGTTGGGCGAAACACCCACTACGTGGTCACACTTGCTGCGT
Source organism: uncultured Muribaculaceae bacterium (assembly GCA_944321905.1). Classification (GTDB taxonomy): domain Bacteria; phylum Bacteroidota; class Bacteroidia; order Bacteroidales; family Muribaculaceae; genus Avimuribaculum. Next base: position 3,066 of record CALUNI010000082.1, read on the forward strand.
ATCGACTCATAATCGGCAGTTTTCAGCGTCTGCATGTCTTCGGCACTTTGGCGCACGCCACCGCGCATGTCGGCTCCGGGCATAATCATAATCATGTTTGACCCCATTTCGGAAATCTGTGCGCGTATGCTTTCTTTCGATCCTTGGCCGATAGCCAACATGGTTATGACCGAGGCCACGCCTATGATGATGCCCAGCATGGTCAAGAAACAGCGCATCTTGTTGTTGCTTAGAGCCTTGAATGCTATCTTAAATAAATTCGTCAGATTCATATGTCTTGTTACTTAATTAATCATCCTCAGCCGGTAGCGAATCATATACCTCTTGTGCCGAACGAATGCTGGGATTGATTTCATCACTCACAATCTTGCCATCACGTAGCACGATGTTACGGCTGCTGAATTGCGACAATTCGGGGTTATGCGTTACGAAGATTATAGTACGCCCCAATTTATGCAACTTTTGAAACAACACAAGTATGCTGTAAGACGTGCGAGTATCGAGATTGCCGGTAGCCTCGTCGGCAAGTATAAGCACCGGGTCGTTTACCAATGCTCTGGCTATGGCCACACGTTGTTGCTGACCTCCCGACATCTGGTTTGACTTATGATACATGCGGTCGTGCAATCCTACCTGCTCAAGAGCTTCGGTAGCTCGGCGTACACGCTCCTTTGCCGAAACCTTGCTATTATAAAGCAGCGGCAACTCCACATTCTCGAGTGCGGTGGTCTTAGGCAGCAAATTATAATTTTGGAATACGAAGCCTATCTTGCGGTTGCGCAGCTTTGCCCTATCATTTTTTCCCATTGTGCGCACCGACACGCCGTCCAGATAATATTCGCCCTTGGTTGGAGTGTCGAGGCATCCAAGCAAATTAAGCAGTGTCGATTTACCCGACCCCGACGTACCCATTATGGTCACAAACTCGCCATCATAGATGGTGAACGACACTCCGCGCAATGCATGCACTTCCTCGCTGCCCACCTTGAAATAACGCCTTATGTTATCCAACCTTATTATCTCTTTTTTATCCATTTCAATAACGAGTAATTCGCTAATTTTCCTTGTTCTCTTTTTTCTTCTTGTCACGGTCGGGCGGTCCGGGCATGAAAGGATTGCTTTCCCTGTCCGAAGCCCCGTCATCAAGCACTTCGGTGGTATATTGCAATGCCACTCTGTCGCCTACGTTAAGCCCGCTTGCAATTTCAACGTTTATCCCGTTATCGGCACCAATTACAACCTCAGTAGGTACAAGGCGGTTGTCGTTCGAGAGAACCCACACAAGGCGTCTGTTGTCTCCCGTCGAAATTGTCGGGTCGGGAATTTCCCCCTTGCCTGCACTTTCCACACCGGCCGGAGGTTCGGGCATTGACTCAGCAACAGGCAAGCCTTCCGCCCCCTCAAATTGCATGGGACTGAATCGCAACACTTTCACAGGAAGCGTCATCACATCTTTTATTTCGACAACCTTAATAGTCACGTTGGCAGTTAGGCCGGGAATGAGTTTGTGTTCGGGATTTGACGCGCTTATAAGCACCTCGTATGTCGTAACATTTGAATCGGTCGTAGGACTTATGCGTACTTGCGTCACATCGCCATAAAAAATGTCGTCGGGATATGCATCAACTGTGAATTGCGCCTTTTGCCCCACTTTAACCGAGCCAATGTCGGCCTCGTCAACATCGGCAACCACCTGCATCTTGTCCAGGTCTCCGATAGTGAAAAGATTTGCAACTTCCATGTTAGATACCACAGTCTGCCCTATTTCTACTTCCCGCGATATGACAATGCCATCCATCGGCGAAGTAATCTCCGCATAGCTTAGATTTCTTGCAGCCGATACCCTGTTGGCTTGCATACGTTCATAATCGGCCTTGGCCACAAGGTAATCCCTCATACTCGTCTCATACTCGTAGTCACTTATAAGCTGCTTGCCATGCAAAGCTTCGTCGCGCTCATAGTTTTTCTTTGCATATTCATATTCAAGCCGTGAGCTTTCTAATTGTGCATCGGCCGACTGCAAGTCGGCTTCAAGCGTGGTTTTATCTATCTCGGCAATCAGCTGCCCCTCGGTGACCATAGAATTATAATCGGCAAACAGTTTAGCCACGATACCGGTTACTTGCGTACCGACATCTACCTGCGTAATACATTCAAGCGTCCCCGTGGCGGTCACCGATTCGGTTATTTCCCCTTTGGCCACAGTGGCAGTCTGTAAACTCACTTTTTCTTTCTTTGAACAAGAAACTACCGCAAGCAGCAACAGCGACATGCCTGCTACAAACACGATCCTTGTATCAGATAATGAAATACCGCGTTTCATCTTTTAATATCATTTTTGTTTTTATACCTACTTGTAATCATGGCAACGTAATGCCTTTGTGCTGATAGTAATCAAGCATTTTCAAGTTTAACAATGCCATATATTTGGCTTGAAGCAATTGAAGTCTTGCCGTCAGCAATGAATTATGTGAAGACAACAAGTCAATGGTGTTGACAAGCCCGAGCTCAAACTGTTCATTAGTCAATTCATCAGTTAACTCCGCGCTTTTTACGCTCTCTTTCCCGCTCACATATTGCGCCTGCGAATTACGCGCGTCGAGATAGGCCGTTTCTATGGTTTGTGCCACATCGTTGAGCAGACTGCGATAGTCAAAAATCGTGTTAAGTCTCGACACTTGGGCTTTTGCCACTTCTGTCTTGGTCTGCTTGCCGTCAAAAATTGGGACTGAAAGCGTCACGCCTATCTGTTCGTTAAAATTATGCTTCATCTGGCTACCGAAGGAATAATCGCTACTGGAATTAGAACCGGTACCGAGCGAACCGCTTAACGAAATCGTAGGCATATATCCCGATTTGGCTATTTTAATGTCAAGCTCACTCATTTCCTGCTGTAATGCACTTTGCTGTATCTCTGGCAGCCATGCTATAGCTGTGTTATAAATATCCGTCTTGTCGGGCAAGGGCTGCAATATCATCTCGTCGTCAAAAACGATGCTGTCGATTTGCATATCATAATCGATTCCCAGTTCCAACAGCTGTTTTAGCTGCATCTTGCGTGTTTCATAAGTGCTTTCGGCCGTTACCACGTTATACTTGTCAGCCTGGTACTGCGACTCAAGTTGCACATAATCAACGCGCGACATCCTTCCGGCCTGCATCAACTGCTCGCCACGCTCCATCTGTGCTTCACTCACCTCCAAAGTCTGTTTTGCAATGTCAATGGCTTCACGGGCATACAATATCTGCAAATAATAATTTAGTACTTGGGTTTCTATGCTGTTGCTTGTCTGCGCCACCGTCATGTCGTAAATGTCGTTCTGCAATTCACTCCGTTTGATATTATTCCTGCGTTGGTTCCCATTAAAAATAGTCCACGCGCCCGTAATGCCGTAACTTCCGTTATACGTGTTCTTGCTAACGCTGTTCAACGTGCCGTTACCCTCGTCATACGTGAAATTGCCACCCGAAGGGCTTGGATAATTACTCAATCTGTGGGACGTAGAAAAGTTGAACGTTGGCAACCACTGTCCTTTGGCGGCTTCCAAGTCGTAACCGCCCAACTCTCGGTTTAACAACGACTGGCGCAAATCTATGTTGTTAGCTTTGGCATACTCTATACATTCGTTGTAGGACCATGATTGTGGCAATTGCAGAGAATCACTTTCTGCCACCTGCTGTGCCAATGTCAATCCCGGACAACAAATAGCAAAAGCCAAACCCACACAAGCCATCCACATCTTCATCTTATACATAGTTTGATAGTCAATATTAGTCTGTTTATCTATATTTTTGTCACAAAAGTATATAAGATTGATTCTTCTACAAAATACAATCGATTAAACAGAAACATTTGCGCAAATCGGCCATGATTTAACACTCCAGCACCGACGCAAGCATAAAATCGCAATCATTTTTGTTAAACTTCTTTTCTATCCGATTTATATTAACGCAATTTATAACACTATGTAAAAAAGATACAGGGCAAGTATCATCCATGCCCTGTATCTTAAATAGCCACCGATGTTCATCATCATTCCGTAGGCACACACGCATCCCCTACAGCCTTACGAAACCTGCTTAGCCCCTCGGCCAATACCGAACGCGGACACGCGATATTCCATCGCATATAACCTTCGCCCTCAGTGCCATACATGGTTCCTGCATTCAGCCACAATTTCGCACGTTCAATCAATTGGCGTTCAAGTTCTTCTGAACCGACGTGCAATGCCGAGCAATCCATCCACACAAGATAAGTCCCTTCAAGGTCGATAATCGGGAATCGGGGCAAATCGGCTGCACAGTATTCTCGCATGAACTCATAATTGCCATATACATACTTCAGCATGTCATCAAGCCATTCTTCTCCTTTATTGTATGCGGCGATAGTGGCCAGTACACCAAAAGGATTAACGTCACATACTTCATTGATATTTATGGCTCTATCGACGCGGCGGCGCAAAACGTCGTCGGCAACAATAATATTGGCAATCTGCAAACCGGCAATGTTAAAAGCCTTGCTTGGCGACACACACGTTACCGACTTCAAGGCAAATTCCTCTCCCAGCGACCCGAACGGAGTATAAACATGCCCCGGGAAAACAAGCTCGCAATGAATTTCATCGCTCACCACAGTCACACCATGTCGAAAGCATATTTCCCCCATCCGCCGCAACTCGTCGCGTGTCCATACGCGACCGACAGGATTATGAGGATTGCACAACAGGAACACCTTGACATCTTCCGCGACAATTTTATGCTCCATTTCATCAAAATCGATCACATATTTATCGCCATCCCTTACAAGTCGATTGCTAACCGTCACGCATCCATTGTTCCTTATCGACGAGAAGAAGCAATTATATACCGGTGTTTGCACCATAACCTTGTCGCCTGGCAACGTAAGAGCTTTTAGCACTGCCGACACTGCCGGCACTACGCCCGACGTGTAAATGCACCATTCCCTCTTAAAATTCCACCCGTGACGGCGAGCAAACCATCCTGTGACAGCATCGTAATACTCGTCGGGGACACGAGTATAACCAAATATGCCATGAGAAACCCGTTTCTGCAACGATTCGATAATACATGGAGCCGTGTGGAAATCCATGTCGGCCACCCACATCGGCAATATGTCCGGATCGTTGGCACTGTCCCATTTGTAAGAGTTTGTGCCTCTGCGTGGAACTATTTCATCAAAATTATATTCCATTTGCACACATCGCTATCTAACAGTTTCACGCCCGCTCCGAAGTTCCAACACGCAATCGGCCGGAGACTTTATGTTTGCATCGATAATTATTTCACCATACCCATCGGCCACGATACTCCCTGCCATTGGATTCTTGACGCTGCGTATAGTTCCGTTTATGTCGGCCTTGACGCTGCTATATTCAAAGGCCAAGTCGCAATCGTCGGCCATCACACAATTTTCCATTACCAAATCATGTGCATAACACAACGGCTGTGTACCCGATATCCTACAATTTACCAACCGTAAGTTATGTGAATGCCACCCGAGGTATTCACCTGTAATCTCCGAATCATACACCGTGACATTCTCCGTATTCCAAAATGCATCTTTAGAATCTATTACCGCATTGCGGATAACCACGTTACGGCAATATTGGAAAGAATAGTTTCCTTGTTGTTTATAATTATTGATTTCAATATTCTCGCTATGCATAAACAGATAGTCGGCATTATTCACTTCCACATTGTCCATTTTTACATTGCGGCAGTGCCACAACGTCTCTTGCGCATCGGGAATTTTCACATTTTCCAGTTTTACGCCGTCCATTTCCCGAAACATCTTGGGAGCGTCCACAACAGTATCCGACATTACCAGATTACGGGAATACCACAATGCGGCGCGTGCCCCAGATGTAAACACGCAATTCTTAACTACGAAGCCGTCAACATGCCAGAACGGATATTTGCCCTCAAATCGGCAATTTACCGCTTCAATGTTGCTACACTCTTTCAAAGCCGACTCGCCTGCATGGATAGTCACACCTTCAATGCGTAAGTCACGCGAGGCAAACAATGGTCGCTCTCCACCAAATTCCTTATTTTTTATCACTTCCATAATATACTGTTATATATATTGTCTTATTATCTTCATTGCAAAATTAATGCCTGTTTCCCATACTGTCTGTAGATAAATTACAGGTTGTTTTAACATGATTACAGACGCTACGTCTGTTTACAAATTGATACAACTTTATTCCCTTTTAGGCATATTTGCTATCACATTAAACAAATACCACCTATGCAAAACAACAAACAACAACTTCGTTAACATTTTATTGCAGAATTTTTTCCGTATTTAATCTCCGCTACACTATATTTGTGGTCAACATAAACAATAAGAAGATGAATAAAAAAATAAATATGCTATTTGGAGCCGGTGCAATAATGGCCGGATACGTTGCCTACAACGTAATACCGAACCTATTTTACCGTCGTGGATATACCAATCATGAGATGGACTCACTTACCATAGTGGCACACAGGGGAGGCACAGGTCTCGGGCAGGAAAACACGCTATCTTGCATCGAAAAAGGAATAGAGGCAGGTGCCGACATGATCGAAGTTGACACAAGGCTGACTCTCGATGACGAAGTGGCAGTATGCCACGACCAAGCCATCGACCGGACCACTACAGGCATGGGCAACATTGCCGACCTTACTCTTGCCCAGATACAATCATTCAAGATTATTGACAAAAACGGTTCCGACACGGCAGAACACATACCGAGCCTCAACGAAGTGATTGAGACCATATCGGGACGCAGCCGCTTACTTATTGAGGTCAAACACAAAACCGGGAGCTACGCATTAGAGCGAAAAATTGTGGAAATAATACACCGATACGATATTTCCGACATGGTGTCAATCCAGTCATTCAGCGACGAATCTCTTGCCGAAATACACCGTATCGACCCGGCTCTCAAGCTCGAAAAGTTGCTAATATTCCGAGCCAAAGGCCTGCCTGCTATTTTTGACAGAAATTTCTCTAACTTCGATTACGAGAAATACCGGCACATAGCATCTTTCAACTTCTACTACCGCTCTATTACGCGTGGCATAATTGAAAAATTGCACAAGCACGGCAAAGAAGTAAAAATATGGACACTTGCAGGTCCCGAAGACACGCCGCACCTGCCGGTGGACGGAATAATTACCGACCGACCCGACTTATGGCGCACAAACCGCAAAATCCGCAAAGCAGTTAAGTAAACATCTCCCGTCGAAGATTGAAAGCCTTTTTTAATTCTGTAAATTGTGTCAGATTATCTGTAATTTGTTCACACCGCTAAATTCATAATCGGCATATTTTTGTACCACACAAAAATATAATGTTATGATTAATGCCAAATTCCTCAAGACTCGGGTTATAGTAGCATTGACACTATTCTCGGCAAACATATTAAATGCACAAATTATGGAAAACAACGCAACAGTACCTCAAGGACTCAGCATCTTCCCCACCGGGACCTCAAACGATGCCTATGCACAATTCTTCACAGGCAAGTCATACCTTGCTCCTGTGGTAAACAACGAAGAACTAAAGACACACATTTCTAATGTGACATTTGAACCGGCGTGCCGCAACAACTGGCATAGCCACACAGGAGGCCAAATACTGATAGCCGTAGGCGGTCGCGGGTATTACCAAGAAAAAGGCAAACCGGCACAACTGCTTTTACCTGGCGATGTGGTGGAAATATCACCAAATGTCATACATTGGCA
>CALUNI010000083.1 GCA_944321905.1 uncultured Muribaculaceae bacterium
GGTGCAGTTCGCTGAGTCCGAAGTTCTGGGCGTTGTTTATGATTATAGTGTTCACATTTGGCATGTCGATGCCGCTCTCGATGATTGTCGTGGCAAGTAGCACGTCGTAGTCATGGTTTGCAAAGTCTATTATGGTTTGCTCCAATTTCTCGGGCGGCATTTGTCCGTGCCCGATTGCGACTCGTGCGTCGGGTACGAGGCGGTTTACCATTTCCTTGAGTTGGACGAGGTTCTCGATGCGGTTGCTCACGAAGAATACCTGGCCGTTGCGCGACATTTCAAAATTAATTGCTTCTTCCACTATGTCGTCGTTAAGGGCGTTGACCGATGTCAAGATAGGGTAGCGGTTGGCCGGTGGCGTGGTAATGGCACTCAAGTCGCGTGCGCCCATCAGCGAGAATTGCAGTGTGCGAGGTATCGGCGTGGCCGACATTGTGAGAGTGTCAACGTTAACTTTCAGCTGCTTAAGCTTCTCTTTTACGGCAACACCAAATTTTTGTTCTTCATCGACGACGAGCAGTCCCAAGTCGTGGAACTTTACCCCCTTGCCAATGAGCTTGTGCGTGCCTATTATAATGTCTATTTTCCCGGCGGCAAGTTCTTCGAGGATTTGCTTTACTTCCTTTGGCTTTCGAGCACGGCTCAAATATTCTACTTTTACAGGGAAATCCTTTAGCCGCTCGCTGAATGTGGAGTAGTGCTGGTATGCCAGTACGGTGGTGGGTACAAGCACGGCAGTCTGTTTGCCGTCGGTGGCAGCCTTGAACGCGGCCCTGATGGCCACCTCGGTTTTGCCGAATCCCACATCGCCACATATCAAGCGATCCATGGGTTTGGCCTTTTCCATGTCGGCTTTTACTTCATTTGTTGCCTTTAGCTGGTCGGGGGTGTCCTCGTATATGAACGAAGCTTCGAGTTCCTGTTGCAAATAGCCGTCGGGCGAGAATGCAAATCCTTTTTCCTCTTTCCGTGCGGCGTATAGCTTTATGAGGTCGCGGGCAATGTCTTTCAGCTTGCTCTTGGTGCGTTCTTTTATGCGGTTCCATGCCCCGCTCCCAAGTTTGTTTATCCTTGGTTCCACGCCCTCTTTGCCACGGTATTTCGCAAGCTTGTGCAGCGCGTGAATCGATACGAAGATGATGTCGTTGTTGAGGTAAATCAATTTTATCATCTCCTGCATCTTCCCGTTGACCGAGGTTCGTACCAATCCGCCAAATTTGCCAACCCCGTGGTCAACGTGTACTATGTAGTCACCGACTTCGATTTGGTTGAGCTCCTTAAGCGACAAGGCAAGTTTCCCCGATCTGGCTCGGTCGCTTTTCAAATTGTATTTGTGGAACCGGTCGAAAATCTGGTGGTCGGTAAACACGCATATTTTCAATTCGTTATCGACAAATCCTTCATGTATGGTTTTGCCTACGGGCGTGAAACGAATGTCGTCGGCACGGTCTTCAAATATCGCTTTTAGGCGTTCAATCTGTTTCTCGCTGTCTGAAAGAATGTAGATGGCGTATCCCTTCTGTATGAAATCGTGGAATGAATCGCTTATCAAGTCAAAATTCTTATGGTATATGGCTTGTGGCGAAAAATTAAACGACAGGCGTGTTTCACATTCTGTGCGAGCTTCGCCATAATGGAAGTCTATGCGGCGCATCGATGAGAAGTGAGTGGTGAAATCTATGCAATTTACCACTTTTTTCATGGCATCTTTGTCGCCTTCGTCGGCTATGACGGTGCTTTCAGACAATGTTTCTTCTGAAATCGACTTTATTCGTTGCAGCAGCCAGTCTTTGTCGCGGCATATGATTATCGCATCCGACCCGATGTATTCTAAAAGCGACACGCCTCCGACGCTCTCGGTGGCGGTGCCGTTTATTATTGACACAGTGTCAACGTCGGTTTCAGACAATTGCGTTTCTACGTTGAACGTGCGCAGGCTTTCTATCTCGTCTCCGAAAAAGTCAATTCGGTATGGCAGTTCATTTGAATAAGAATAAACGTCGAGAATGGAACCGCGCACGGCAAACTGGCCGGGTTCATACACATAATCTTGTTCGCTAAAGCCAAATGCGCGTAATTGCTTCTCTATTTCCACAAGGTCGGCAGTGCCGCCTTTGTGCAATATTATGGTGGAGCTTTCCACTTTGTCACGCTTCGACACACGCTCGGCAAGGGCCTCGGGATAGGTTACGACCCATTGCACCGACTTGTCGGTGTGCCACTTGTTAAGCACCTCGGTGCGCAGTATTTCCGACGGAGCATCGATTTGTCCGTATTTTATGTCACGCTTGTATCCCGACGGGAATATGAGCACGTGCGACTCGTCGTTGATTTGGCATAAGTCGAAATACATGTATCCGGCTTCGTCGAGGTCGTTGGCGACAATGAGGTAAGGCATTTTGCCTTTCGGAAGGCAGGAAAACAGCATTGCGGCAGACGAGCCTGCAAGCCCGTCGATGCTTATTACGCGGTTGCGCTTTGCAGTTAAAAGTTTCTTTATGGCTTCTTGCCGGGCCTTGGAATCAATCAGCCCGCACAGTTCCTTTAATTCCATTTATTCCTCGATGTTCAATATTTTATAATAATCGTCAAGTTTGGCAATCAATTTTATAGCTTCATCGACGCACTCGTCGGTCTTTAATGAGTTTATTATCGGTCCTTCTTGATAGTAATACCGTTTTAGGATTTCCATTGCCAATATTTGCGATATCTCTTCGCGGTGCGTGTCGAGGTCTTTGCCGAGGTCATGTTTCAGCAGTTTTGCCATCACCTTGAATTGTTCACGGATGCTGTCGTTCATGTAGCCTTCGGCTTCGGCTATTTTTTCGAGGTCGGCAAGGCGGTCTTCGCACACTTTGTCGTATTTGAACTTGTCTGGGTCGATGAACCTCTTGAAATCGGCATAGATGCTGTCGGTCACTTCAAAGTTCTCGGGTGACGCAATAGCCGGATTCTCGTGTGCGTATTTTGTGGCAAAATTGAAGGCCCAGTTGTCGCGGACTATGTTGTAATACAATCTTGTCATCTCGGGATATGTGACCTTGATATCGGGCGTGATTCCGCCGCCGTCGCGCACTTCTCGCCCGTGGGCGGTGTGAAATACGGTTGTGAGGCTGTCGGGTATGCGGTTGACAGTGCCATCGACGTTGCGGTGTGAATAGTCTATGGCTTGAATGAGCCGTCCGCTCGGGATATAATATTTTGCTGTTGTTACTTTTAGCAGACCGTTATACGGCATTTGGTGCGTTTCCTGTACGAGTCCTTTTCCAAAAGATCGGGAGCCTATGATTACGGCTCTGTCGAGGTCTTGTAGCGAGCCTGCCGTGATTTCCGAAGCCGAAGCTGTGCCGCCATCGACGAATACTATTAACGGAATGTCGCGTGCTATGGGGTCTTGGGTGGTTTTGTATGTCTTTTCGTCTTGTTTCTCTTTTCCCCTTCTTTGAAGCACTAACGTGCCTTTAGGCACGAAGTTGCCAACCACCTGTACTGCACTTTCAAGCAGTCCGCCTCCGTTCCCGCGCAGGTCGAGGGCGATGGCTTTCACGCGTGGGTCTTTGAGCAGTGCCGTAAGTGCGTTGCGCACTTCCTCGGGAGTGCTTTCGGAAAAACTCGTTATTGCTATGTAGCCGATGCTGTCGCGAGCCACGCCATAGTATGGCACCGACTTCATGAATATTTTTTCACGCATGAAGTCGAAACGCTTCAGCCCCACGTATGGGCGTCTGACGGTCACGCTTAGCCTTGTATTTGCCTGCCCTTTCAAGTGAGAACTCACCTGCTCGGTATTCCATCCGGCAGTAGTGTCGTTATCTATTTTTACGATTATGTCACCCGGCATTAATCCGACGCGAGCCGACGGACTCCCTTCATATGGCTCGTTTATCGCTACCGAGTCGCCCATTTGCATTATTATGGCACCGATTCCGCCATATTCTCCTGTGGTGAGCAGGCGGATGTCGTCTTGGTCGGATGCGGGCATGTATTCGGTATATGGGTCAAGGTCGCTTAACATTGCGTCGATTGCAATTTTCATCGACTTGTCGGCATCGATGCTGTCCACATAATATGTTATAAGGTCTTTAAACAATGTGTTGAACGTGTCGAGATTCCGAGCCACGGCAGCTTCGTCGGTAGTGTTTGCCGCGCCTGCCGATAGTGAAAAAGTCAAGGCGCAAAAGCCAAGCAAGGCAGATTTTATCTTCATATTTTTATTGTTTACAAATTTAACCGCTAAAGTACTACTTACTATTGAATTCTCATGCTCCCGGTTAGCTAAAATTACTTGAAAAATGCATTTTTTTGATTTTTTTTGGCGGCAACTATTGCATATGTCAGAAATAAGCTGTACCTTTGCAACGCAATTCCGAAAAAGGAGTTAAACTTGCTTCAATAGCTCAGTCGGTTAGAGCACCTGACTGTTAATCAGGGGGTCGTTGGTTCAAGTCCATCTTGAAGCGCAAGTTAAGAAAATATTGCTTCAATAGCTCAGTCGGTTAGAGCACCTGACTGTTAATCAGGGGGTCGTTGGTTCAAGTCCATCTTGAAGCGCAAGTTAAGAAAATATTGCTTCAATAGCTCAGTCGGTTAGAGCACCTGACTGTTAATCAGGGGGTCGTTGGTTCAAGTCCATCTTGAAGCGCAATAGGTTAAGCCGTCTCAAATTAAGTTTTGAGGCGGTTTTTTTATAATTCGGATTCCAAATTTGGGTCAGCGAATTCCGCTGGCAGCGGATAATCCGGATCAGCGGATAATCCCGGTTGGCGATAGAAATTCTCAAGCATGTTGAGTAGCTTTGCAGCATGAAAGCAGACGACCTTCTTAGAGCCATCCTTCCGGATTAGCGCATAATCCCGGCCTGCGGATATTTACCCATAATACACCCTACTTTTTGTCGGCCAGGCCTACTTTTTTGTTGGCTAAGCCGATATTCCCGTTTGATAGCTATGCCGTATTCCGGCAAAATGTGTTAAAAACAACAGGCTGCAAGGGGCTTGTTGCAGTTCCTTGCAGCCTATTGTATGAAGTTTAGTCAGCGATTATTCCTCGACAGCAGCTTGGGCGGCAGCAACGCGTGCGATAGGCACACGGAATGGGCTGCAAGACACGTAATCCATGCCAAGGTGGGCGCAGAACTTAACCGAAGACGGTTCTCCGCCATGCTCGCCACAAATGCCCACTTTGAGTTCGGGCTTGGTTGAGCGTCCTTTCTTTGTACCCATTGCCACCAATTGGCCTACACCCTCTTGGTCGAGCACTTCAAATGGATCGGTCTTGATAATGCCATATTCTTTATAGAATTTCAAGAACTTAGGCGCATCGTCGCGAGAATAGCCGAATGTCATCTGTGTAAGGTCGTTGGTGCCAAACGAGAAGAAGTCGGCAACGGTTGCGATTTGGTCGGCCACAAGGGCAGCACGTGGCACTTCGATCATAGTACCAATCTTATACGGCACTGTGTCGCCGCGTTCAGCAAACACCGTTTGTGCGGTGCGGTTGATGATGTCGGCTTGACGTTGCAATTCTTTCACAACGCCTACAAGAGGTACCATTATTTCGGGATGTACGTCTATGCCTTTTGCCTTGACATTCAATGCGGCTTCGATGATTGCACGGGCTTGCATCTCGGTGATTTCGGGATAGGTGTTGCCAAGTCGGCAGCCGCGGTGTCCGAGCATTGGGTTGAACTCCTCAAGGCTGTCGCACTTGCTCTTTACTTCTTCAATGGTCAAGCCCATTTCTTGAGCAAGTTCTTTCTGCGTAGCCAGTTGGTGAGGAACGAATTCATGCAATGGGGGATCGAGCAGACGTATTGTAACTCCGTATCCGTCCATAGCCTCGAAGATGCCTTCGAAGTCGCTGCGTTGCATTGGGAGCAGCTTGGCGAGAGCTATGCGGCGGCCTGACTCGTCTTTGGCAATGATCATTTCACGCATTGCTTTGATGCGGTCGCCTTCGAAGAACATGTGTTCGGTACGGCACAAGCCTATGCCACGGGCTCCAAACTTGCGGGCAACGAGGGCGTCGCGCGGAGTATCGGCGTTGGTGCGCACATACATCTTGGTATATTTGTCGGCAAGATTCATGATGGCTGCAAAATCGCCCGACAACTCTGCATCGACAGTTGATACCAATCCTTCGTAAACGTCGCCTGTGCTGCCGTTGAGTGAAATCCAATCACCTTCTTTAAATACTTTTCCGCCCATTTCAACTGTGCGAGCCTTGTAGTCAACGACAATCTCGCCGGCACCTGAAACGCAGCATTTGCCCATGCCGCGAGCAACTACGGCTGCATGGGAAGTCATACCGCCGCGAGCCGTCAGGATGCCTTGAGCTTTGGTCATGCCTCGAAGGTCTTCGGGGGAAGTTTCCATACGCACCATGATGACCTTCTTTTTGCGTTCTGCCCATGCTTCGGCATCGTCGGCAAAGAATACAATCTGGCCGGTAGCTGCGCCGGGAGAAGCGGGCAAGCCTTTTGCAACAGTCTTGGCCGACTGCAATGCGGCCTTGTCGAATACGGGGTGGAGCAGCTCGTCGAGCTTTTGTGGTTCCATGCGGCGCAGCACGGTCTTTTCGTCAATAACGCCTGCGCGGAGCAAGTCCATGGCAATCTTCACCATTGCGGCGCCTGTGCGCTTGCCGTTACGAGTCTGTAGCAGCCACAATTTGCCATTTTGGATGGTGAATTCAAGGTCTTGCATGTCCTTGTAATGGTCTTCAAGCTTTTGTTGGGTGGCGATGAGTTCCTTAGCACATTCCGGCATTGACTCTTCGAGTGAAGGATACTTGGCGGCACGTTCTTCTTCGCTTATGCCTTGCAATTTAGCCCAACGGCGCGATCCCTCTATGGTGATTTGTTGCGGTGTGCGCACGCCTGCTACTACGTCTTCACCTTGAGCGTTGATAAGGTATTCGCCATTGAATATGTCTTCACCGGTTGCTGCATCACGTGTAAATGCCACGCCGGTGGCCGATGTTTCGCCCATGTTGCCGTAAACCATGGCCTGTACATTGACAGCCGTGCCCCATTCTTCTGGGATCTGGTTCATGCGACGGTATAGGATTGCACGTTCGTTCATCCAACTGTCGAACACGGCGCAGATAGCTCCCCACAATTGATCCCAGGCACTTTCGGGGAAGTCGTGGCCTGTTGCGTTCAGAACGGCGGTCTTGAAGAGCTTTACGAGTTTCTTAAGGTCTTTTACGTCAAGTTCGGTATCAAGTTTTACCCCTTTCTCTTTCTTTACGCTGTCCATCACTTCCTCAAACGGGTCGATGTCGGTCTTGTTTTTAGGCTTCATGCCGAGTACGACATCGCCATACATTTGGACGAAGCGGCGGTAGCTGTCCCAAGCGAAGCGGGGATTTCCCGACTTGCGGGCGAGAGCCTCAACCACGTGGTCGTTCATACCCAGGTTAAGCACAGTGTCCATCATGCCTGGCATTGAAACCCTTGCACCCGAACGGACGGAAACAAGCAGCGGGTTTTCGCTGTCGTTAAATATGTTGCCCGTTAGGCTTTCGATATGATTAATGGCTTTTTCTACGTCCTCTTTGATTAAAGCAACGATGGCATCCTTGCCTTTTTCATTGTACTCGGTACATACTTCAGTTGTGATGGTAAAGCCCGGTGGAACAGGAACACCGATTAGGTTCATTTCCGCCAGATTGGCGCCTTTCCCTCCGAGAAGATTCTTCATGTCGGCACGACCCTCTGCTTTGCCGTTGCCGAAAGTATAAATTCTTTTCATTCGGAATTTGTTTAGTTAGTGTTATATTTAAAAAGTTGTTTAGCTTCTTATATAAGTTTTCAATGATTCTGAACCTTTCTAAATTTTGCAGGCTTAAATTTAAGTCGTGCTGTTTTTTTGAGCTTTCAATATGTTTCTACGCTTCGTCTTGTAACATTGCCTGTTATATTAAATGACTAAACGAACAAACATCTTTGAAAATAAGTATCAAAATATGCTTGAGCAAAATTTATACAGGTTCTAAAAAAGATTTTACGTATTGCAAATATATATCAAAAGATTAAATAGTAAAAATAATATTGCACAAAACTTGGAAACATGTTTTACAACATCGTTAAAGGACAATTGCTTTGGGTGCGTTGCCCGATGTTGCATTTTTTTGTGACTCTGTGCCGGGAATACAATAAATGCTCGCTTATATTTTTGAAGCAAAGGATACGTCTCGGCAATGCAGGAAAACAAATCAAGCTTTGTTTTTTTGCAATGCACTCGACTTTTCGTATATTTGCCAGACTGATAAATTACGATTTATATGAATGGGAAATATTTTTCATTAATTGCCGCATTGGCAATTGCCACTGTTGCATGTTCGGAAAAAGGGAATACTGATAGCGCAAATGATTCCAACATCAAAAATTTTGAAATCGGCATTGTTGAAAAATCATTGTCGGCCAATTACTTGTGTGTCGGCGACACAACTTTCGGTGCGGAAACAAAACTCTATACCGTATCACAGTCAACTTTACAATGGCCTGTTAATCTTGGTGAAAGCAACATAAAAGGCCTTCAAGACACACTTATGATAAGATGTTTTGGCGACAGCTTGAAAGCCGGAATCGACAAAGCCATGCTTGAATATGCGGCAAATCCGGTAATCATGGATGAGTCGTGCGAACTTGAAGCTGTAGATTCCGTTCCGCCGGTTGACAACACAGGCATTAGGCTGCTTGAGCAGACCGTCAGCGTGAAGGCCGTGAACGTCAATAGCAGGTATGCTGTTTTTGAAATCTACCACTACATGTATGGGGGAGGAGCCCACCCGATTTATTCTTCTTCGTTTGTCAATTTCGACGTGAAGCAAGGAAAGGTATTGACATTTGACGATATAATAATGTCTGATAAAAAAGATGACTTGGTTGCGGCGATAAAGGACAGCTTACGGGGACGATACGATGCCGATTCCGACGAGCAATTGCAAGAAACGTCGGGCATAAATCTTGATGCAATTGGTTATGCATTGGAATCTCCTAATTTCTATTTCAATGATTACGGTATTGTATTTTATTTCAACCCATACGAAATAGGTCCGTGGGCTATCGGTGCAGTAGAGGTCCCAGTGTCCGCCTATGCAATTGGTGGCATAATAAAGCCGGAGGCAAAATGCTTGATGAATAGTTATTAAGGTTTGTCTGAAACATAAAAGGCTTAAAACATGTTTTGATTGATGCTCTCATATTGGGAACTATTAGCATATTGTCGTATTTATATGTAACTTTGCAGCAAATTTTTTATCAAACATGGAACATATATCTGACAGGATTAAGGCAATGTCGCCATCGGCAACATTGGCGATGTCGCAAAAAAGCAGCGAGTTGAAGGCTCAAGGTGTGGATGTGATTAATCTTTCGGTAGGCGAACCAGATTTCTTCACTCCCGATCATATTAAAGAGGCGGCAAAAAAAGCTATCGATGATAATTTCTCGTTTTATTCTCCGGTTCCCGGTTATTTGTCGTTGCGCAAGGCAATATGTGCAAAGTTGAAACGGGAAAACGGCATTGACTTTGCGCCAGAGCAAATCATAGTTTCAAACGGTGCAAAACAGTCGCTATGTAACTGCATCCTCGCCACCATCAATCCGGGCGACGAGGTTGTCATTCCGACCCCGGCATGGGTGAGCTATGTGGAAATGGTAAAACTTGCAGGCGGGGAAAACGTGCTTGTTCCGGCCTCGCATGAACAGGACTTCAAGATAACTCCGCAACAACTTGCCGCGGCCATCACGCCACGTACTCGCATGATAATACTTTGCTCTCCGTCTAACCCTACGGGAAGTGTGTATTCGCGTGAGGAACTAAAGGCATTGGCCAATGTGTTGTCTGAACATCCCGATGTCATCGTTCTTGCCGATGAAATATATGAGCATATAAATTATACGGGCGAGTTCAATTCAATATCGCAATTCCCCGAAATACGTGATCGTGTGGTAATAGTGAACGGCGTTTCTAAAGCTTATGCCATGACCGGTTGGCGTATTGGTTACATAGCCGCACCGTTATGGGTGGCTAAAGCTTGCAACAAGTTGCAAGGTCAATATACGTCGGGAGCGTCTTCAATTGCTCAGAAAGCTGCAGAAGCTGCATATACAGGCCCGCAAGATTGCGTGGAAGATATGCGCAAGGCGTTTGAACGCCGTCGCAACCTCATAGTATCGTTGCTTAAGGAAATTCCGGGAGTGAAACTTAACGACCCGCAGGGTGCATTTTATGTGTTCCCTGAAGTGTCGGCTTATATAGGTAAGAGATATGGCGACAAAATTATCGAATCTTCGGGTGATCTTGCTCTATATCTGCTTGACGAAGCCCATGTAGCCACTGTGGATGGAGCAGCATTTTGTGCTCCGGGTTATATTAGGCTTAGCTATGCTACAAGCGACGACAATATTCGCGAAGCTGTGAAGCGCATAGCAGCGGCACTTGCAAAATTGCAATAAATTTAGGTGTCCAAGTTATATAAGGGCTGTTTCAAATTGTTTTGAGACAGCCCTTGTCTTTTATTTTAAGTTTCGTTTTGAGTAGTGAACGGACGAGATGACTAAAGATTTGCATCATGTCTGTGTTAATTTGTGCTAATTTTTTTGCCCGTTTTTTTGCGATTCTGCCTTTTTAAGATTAATGGGCGGTTGTTGGCGGATTTTTCTGTCGTCCGGTGTGGTTTTTGAAGTTGTTGGTTTGCAGGCTGTTGGTTAAGGGGTGTAAAATTTTTT
>CALUNI010000084.1 GCA_944321905.1 uncultured Muribaculaceae bacterium
GTGAGCGACAGCGAATAAAACCTGCGGTAGTTCCCCCCCCCCTTGAAATACGGCTTCGGAGATACCGAACTATTGCATCAGCTTAAGTTCGGCATCTCCGAAGCCGCTTAGTATATATGTCTATCTTTCCGCAGGTTAAGCCGAATACAGCCTCGCCGAGGCCATTCTTGTGGCACACAAAAGAAATTACGCTACAATATTCCGCATCTGCTGCCATTGCACATAGTTTGCAAATCCACATTATGGGATGCTGGTATTACTTGTAATCCGTAAGTAGTGTTGCCTCATTTATTCATTTCGACATACCCCCTTTATACTGCACCCGACAATCAAAAACGGCTAAAGCCCAAATCTGCGGGCATCCATCAATCGTTCAGCAACGGCAACCGTGTAAGCATGTTCTTTATACATACAGCCGTCAAGACACAAGCGTTGCCACCTCAACGGCACAATCAACTGGCTATGAATTAATACGGTCGAAAAAATAAGATGCTACGGCAAAGACAAACATGAACCACAACGCCAACAATGCTGTAACGACAGCCACAAACAACGGGCCGCTCAGCACACGGCTTTTCAACTTCTTCTTCTGTGGCAACCGTTCGAACTCGGCATCCTCCTTTTGGACATCTGCCACATGCACCAGATGTTCTCGCCGTTTGCTTCCGCTCACCGTGGCAAGCGTCAAATGCCTCAATTTATCCTCGTCGCTCATATCATCGGTCATCAGCCTCGTGATTTCGTCATCGGCCATTATTCCACCCTGGTCGTTGCTTAAATATATATAATCCCCGGGACGTATGTCTGTAATGTTCCGCACCGAAGCCTCAATCCTATGCTCGCTGTTCACGTCACCGAGTTTTGCATAATCATTAAAATTGCGTGAGCGGAATACAATACCCTCACCTGGACGCACAAGCATCACTTGCGCCCTGCCTGTTGTGGCAAAAAAGCAACCACCCCGATGCAACAACGCAAATGCGACAGCCACATCGCCCTTGCGTATCTTTCCGCCGTCGTCGCAGTCTATCGAGTCGAGCACGTCGCTTGCCGAGTGCAGCGCGTCATAAAATATGCTTTCCTCAAACGGTTTGGTCGCGTCATGACCTATGCTCACGGCATCGCTAACGGCATGTAGCACGGCACGACACGCCACCTCGTCTATTTCATAGTGTCCTTTAACGTCACACACGATAAACATGCGGCTCCCTGCCGAAACGGCATCGGGAACAGGGTATATGTAATCACCTTTACCGACACTACTCGCAGTCTCGACGCAATTTGACAATGGAGTTGCAATCTTGAATATCATAAACTTAACTTTATCCTTTGAAACTTGATACCGACAAACGACGCTTCACATAGCACCTTCATATTTTGCAAATTTACAAATATTTCCGTTAATTTCACACTATTATGCAATTAAAAAATGTCCCGTTTTACCCTCACACTCACACGACAATGCAAAAAACTTGCTTGATGAAAATTAAGGAGTTTGGATTTTTTGTATCTTTGCTTTCAACCAATTCTTACTCACCATTAAGGACTCCACGCATGAATTACTTCCCGACAATCGCATTTTCCCTGATTTGCTCTTTCTGCCCGTTGCTCGCTTCGGCACAAGACAGTACCCCGATAACCGTGACCGTTGAAACATTGTTCCGTTACAGCCAAATCGACGGCAACCTGCCCGACAACTTCCCTTCAAAAAACTCGCACTACGACAAAGCCTACCAAGGAGCGTGGAACAATGGAATACTCTACACCAACGACTTCGGGAAACAAGAATTGCTGACATTCGACCGTCTCGGACACCGGACGGCAAACGGTTATGCAGGCACATCGTCCCACGGCATAGCCTTCGACGATGCCGGAAACTTGATAATGAGAGATGACGGAATTACCGAAACGCCATGCAAGCTACGCATTTACCGCAACGGTTCTGACGAGCCGCACGACATAGCTTTTTACTTGTTAGAAAACGGCATGACAAATTATATCTCGGCAAGCGGGGATATATTTTCCGATGAAGGGGGATACGTGTATTTATTCCCGCAATCGACCTACGCCGTCAACATAGTGAAAATAGCCAACGGACATTTCGTAGAAACGACAATCACCGAAACTCTGTCAACTCGTGCAAGTGCCACAGGATATGTGATTCCCACCGACAATGCACCGGAAGAATTCATTTACCAGTCTAAGCAATATGGATACTTCCTATACAGCAACGGCTCGGATTGCGGAGAGCTGCCCACCGGCAGCAAAAGCAACACGCCACCGCAACGCAACCAGACGGTGGGAGGCGCATACTTCAGCCTTGCAGGACATGAAATGATGATACACTCATCGGGACCCGACTACTGTGGAGGATTCACCATACGCGACATCACAGCCGGCTGTATCCCTATTGCCAACGTTCCGGCCT
This sequence comes from uncultured Muribaculaceae bacterium, assembly GCA_944321905.1. Taxonomy (GTDB): domain Bacteria; phylum Bacteroidota; class Bacteroidia; order Bacteroidales; family Muribaculaceae; genus Avimuribaculum. The sequence continues at coordinate 2,429 of CALUNI010000084.1, forward strand.
TAGGCTCGAAAGGCATTGAAACCAACACCTCAAGCGCATCGTTCTTCGACGTTGAGCGAATCGACGAATCGGCAGTTATCGTATATGAATACTGTTTTGGCGCCGGATATGCCGCATACAAAGTATCGGGAAACGGCCCATCGGGAATAAACGAAACTTGCGACAGGCCGGAATTCCAAGTCGTAGCACGCGACAATTTCGTTGAAATAAAAAGCGACACCCGGTTGTACAATATCGAAATATATTCCACAACCGGATGCCTTATGCTTCAATCCGATGAAACAGGCAATTACACCCGCCTTATCGACTGGTCGGCACTGCCCTCTGGCATATACGTCATCAAGGCGGGCGATAACACAGCCCGCGCCATCAAGCGTTAAGCACGTTCTGCAGCAGCACTGCCTTGTTACACGTTTCGTCCCATTCCTGCTCGGCAACCGAGCAACTTGTGAGTCCGCCCCCCACATATATGCAATAATGGTTACCGTCAAACTCCAACGACCTTACATTGACAAACAGGTTAAACAACCCGTCGGAATCGACAGGTCCCATATATCCGCCATAATAACGGCGGCTGTGGCTTTCGACCTCGCCTATCATTTTCACCGCGTTCTTTACAGGCAGGCCGCCAAGGGCAGGAGTCGGATGCAGCGTGTTGCGCATTCCGTCAACTTGCGACGGGCGCGACACCGTTCCGACAAACTCGGTACACAGATGCTCCACGTTGCCTGCAAGCCGTGTATATAGAGGCTGCTGCTCAAAATCTATCTTCAAGTCGGCAAACTTACCGGCGATATATTCGGTCACTATTCTTTGCTCTTCAAGCTCCTTCTCGCCCCATTCTCCCGACGTGCCGGCAGGCCGCGTTCCTGCCAATGCCATCGTGTGCAACTGCTTGCCGTCATACTTTAAATACTGTTCGGGCGACGCGCCCATCCATGCACCCGTAACCTCGCTATTGAACACAAACACAAACGAGTCGGGACACCTGTCGAGCAACCTCTGGAATACCTGTGTCCACGTGAGCGATGCATTGAATTCATCGACAATCACCCTCGACAATACCACTTTCCGCAAGTCTCCACCCTGCAATGCGGCAATGCAGCGGGCGGCGTTATCCATATATTCCTGCTTGGTCGTGGATACTTCGGTCACCTTGTGCAGCGAAGTGACCGGTAACGACGACACAGGGAGCTTCATATATTTTTCGGCATCGAATTGCGCCGATATAAAATAAGGCATGCAGTCGGGCTTCTCTACAAATGGAGCAATCATGAAGCCTATAGGCGTGCGTTGGTCGATTATCTGTGCGCCAAAGTGCAATTGCTCCTCTCCCGGCAAACGATAAGCGTAAAAACGTGCCTTGTATTTAATGGCTTTGTCGATAGCCTCGATGATAACGGTGTTATCCATTTTATTCGTTATTTTTTATTACTCCTACTAATTCAAACGGCAACGCCTCGGTTATTGTGACATTTACAAATTCGCCTATTTGTATTCCCTCGGCTTTGCGTATCAGCACCTCGGGATCGACTTCGGGCGAATCGAATTCGGTGCGACCGACATAAAAGTCGGGTTCTTCCCTGTCAACGATAACTTTCAACGTCTGCCCAACCTTTTTCTCATTGAGTTCAAGGGCTATGCCTTCCTGCAAGTCCATAATCTCGGCAAGGCGGGACTCTTTCACGTCTTCGGGGACATCATCGTCGTAATGCACGGCAGCATATGTCCCTTCCTCTTCACTGTAAGCAAAGGCACCCATGCGGTCGAATCGCACCCACCGCACAAAATCCTTCAATTCTTCAAACTCGGCCTCTCCTTCTCCCGGAAAGCCCACCATGAGCGTGGTGCGGATGTGTATTCCCGGCACCTCGCGCCTTATGCGGCTTATCAGTTCCAGTGTCTCGTCCTTGGTAATATGCCTGCGCATGTATCCGAGGACCTTGTCGCTTATATGCTGCAATGCGATGTCGATATACCGGCACACATTGGCATGACGAGCCATCACGGGCAACACGTCATAAGGGAACTGTGCCGGATAAGCATAATGCAGCCGCAGCCATTCGACCCCTTCTATGTCGGCAAGGCGGTCGATAAGCCGCGCCAGCATAGGCTCGCCATATATGTCGATGCCATACGACGACAGGTCTTGCGCTATCACGTTAAACTCCTTCACCCCCTTGGCCACGAGCATGCGCACTTCTTCTTCAAGTTCCTCCATTGGAACCGACTTGTGCCGGCCCGTAATGAGCGGTATGGCGCAAAACGCACAAAAGCGGTTGCATCCCTCCGATATTTTCAAATAAGTATAGTGCGACGGAGTGGTTATGTTCCGTTCATAGTTTTTCACCGTGGGTGGAACTTTGGCATTCAAATCGGCTATTATACCGTCCCAGTCAAACTTGCCATAGAACCGGTCAACCTCGGGTATCTCTGTTTTCAACTCGTCGAAATAACGTTGCGACAGACATCCCATCACAAATATGCGCTTGATGCGCCCTTCTTTCTTGGCTTCGACCAGCTCAAGGATGGTGTCGATCGACTCCTGCTTGGCATCTCCTATAAAGCCGCACGTGTTGACGACAACCGTCTCGCCACACACGTCGTCGCTGTCGTTATACACGTCATATCCCGCAGCGGCAAGCCTGTAAGACAGCTTTTCGGTATCAACCAAGTTTTTCGAGCACCCCAGTGTGATGATATCTATCCGTTTCCTTCTCATTGACAATATAATAAACCGTAGAATTGTATTAACATATCACGCAATCGTCCCCACCATTTCCTATGGAAAAGACGATGTTGACAATAACCGTGCAAGTCAGGCGGCACAGGGACTATTTCCCAAACAACGACTTCACAAACTCGTCTTTACGGAAAATCTGCAAATCTTCCATCCCCTCGCCGAGTCCGATATATTTTACCGGAATCTTGAACTGGTCGCTGATTCCTATCACCACTCCACCCTTGGCTGTGCCGTCGAGCTTGGTGATTGCAAGTTCGTTTACTTCGGTAGCCGCAACAAATTGCCGTGCCTGTTCAAATGCATTCTGCCCCGTCGAGCCGTCGAGCACGAGCAGAATCTCGTGCGGAGCATCGGGAACGACGCGCTTCATCACATTCTTTATCTTCGTCAATTCGTCCATCAAGCCTTTCTTGTTGTGCAGTCGTCCGGCAGTGTCGATAATCACCACGTCGGCATCGTGAGCCTTTGCCGAAGTCACGGTGTCGAATGCCACCGAAGCCGGGTCGGCACCCATCTTCTGTTTTACTACCGGCACTCCCACTCGTTCGCCCCATATATCGAGCTGTTCGACGGCTGCCGCGCGGAACGTGTCGGCCGCGCCAAGCACCACCTTGTTGCCCGCTTTCTTGAACTGATAGGCAAGCTTGCCTATGGTAGTGGTCTTCCCCACGCCATTCACGCCTACCACCATTATCACATATGGACGCTTATCCTTAGGGACGACAAAATCGGTGTCGGTATCAGTGTCGTTCTCTGCAAGCATATCGGTAATTTCCTCGCAAAGCAAGCTGTTAAGCTCGCCCAGACCCACATACTTGTCGCGGGCCACACGCTTCTGGATGCGGTCGAGTATCTTCAATGTGGTATCAACGCCCACATCCGACGTAATGAATACCTCTTCAAGGTTGTCGAGCACATCATCGTCGATTTTCGACTTTCCTGCAATAGCACGTGTCAACTTTGAGAACACACCTTGCTTGGTCTTTGCCAGGCCCTTGTCGAGTGTCTCTTTCTTTTCTTTCGAGAAAAAACCAAAAATGCCCATAATCTCGTCTCTAAATTCTTCGCAAATGTACGAAAAATATCAACACGAATTAACTACCCCTGCATTTTTTGCCAGCAAGCCTTGCTGCCACATGTACGCCACAAATCGGCAATATTGCAATTCAACAGAAAAAACAGCTTGCCATTTATCAAATATTGCAAATTTTAGACAGGCTCTAAAAGCTTTTTTGCTAATTTTGTGCCACATTAAATAATAACTGAAACAAGAAAATGCCAGACATCTCACTGCGTGGCATCGCAATGCCCGCCTCTCCGATACGCAAGTTGGTGCCGCTTGCCAATGCGGCAAAAGCCCGTGGCATAAAGGTTTACCACTTAAACATAGGCCAGCCCGACCTGCCCACTCCGCCCAACGCACTCGAAGCCTTGCGCAACATCGACCGCACGGTTCTCGAATACAGCCCGTCGGAGGGATTGTATTCATTGCGCGAAAAATTGGTGACATATTACAGCCGTTTCAACATAAACGTCGATGTAAACGACATAATAATAACCACAGGCGGTTCCGAAGCCGTATTGTTTGCCTTCATGGCCTGCCTCGACCCCGGCGACGAAATCATCGTTCCCGAACCGGCTTACGCCAACTACATGGCTTTTGCCATATCGGCGGGCGCCGTAATCAAGACAATACCGTCGTCGATCGACGACGGGTTCTCGCTGCCGCCGATAAGTGAATTCGAGAAACTTATCACAAGCCGGACCAAGGGGATACTTATATGCAACCCTAACAACCCCACCGGATACCTATATACGCAGAAAGAAATGGAGCAGCTGCGCGACATAGTGAAAAAGCACGACCTGTTCCTGTTTTCCGACGAAGTGTATCGCGAGTTCTGCTATACCGGCGCTCCATACATATCGGCATTCCACCTCTCGGGCATAGAGAACCAGGTGGTTCTCGTCGATTCGTTCTCGAAACGTTACAGCGAATGCGGGATACGCGTGGGCGCACTTGTTACCAAACACGAAGAGCTGAAAAAGAACGTCATCAAGTTCTGCCAGGCTCGTCTCAGTCCGCCGCTGCTCGGGCAAATAGTGGCCGAAGCGTCGATATCAACTTCGCCCGAATACATGCTCGACATCTACAACGAATATGTCGAACGTCGCAAGTTCCTTATAGACAGCATCAACAAGATACCCGGATGCTACACGCCCATACCCATGGGTGCATTCTACACCGTGGCAAAATTGCCGGTCGATGATGCCGACTCATTCTGCGAATGGTGCCTGCGCGAATTCGAGTATGAAGGCCGGACGGTATTCATGGCTCCTGCATCGGGATTCTACACCACCCCGGGACTGGGACGCAACGAGGTGCGGCTCGCATATGTGATAAAGAAGACCGACCTCACGGTTGCCATGAAAGTACTTGAAAAGGCTCTTGAAGCATATCCCGGCAGAACGGTATGAAATATGAGCTGTTAATAGCACGGCGGCTGAAATTAGGCAAGAGCGGCGAGCGCGCCTCGGCGCCAAGCCTCACCGTTGCCGTTATCGGCATGGTGCTTGCCATCGTGATTATGATACTGGCGCTCACCATTGTCACTGGATTCAAGCAGGAAATTTCCAATAAAATATATAACATCGATTCACATATCAAGGTCATAAATTCGGGATACTCGCTCGACTATGACCACAATTGCGTCGATGCCCGCGACATAATTCCGCTGATCGAAGCCTCGCCACTGGCCGACTCTTTGTCGAGCATCAGCCTGATTGCCGAGAAACCGGCAATATTCAAGACCGACAACGACTTCAAAGGCATACTGTACAAAGGCTGTTCGGCTGGATACAATTGGGACTACTGGAACAGCTGCCTCGTCGAAGGGCGGCTGCCCGACATGAACGCCGACGGGAACGCATCCGAAGTCATCGTGTCGCAAATAATGGCTTCGCAATTGCACTTGAAAACGGGCGACAGGATTTACACATATTTCATCGACGAAAAAATAAAAGTAAGGCGTTCGTCGATTGTCGGAATATTCTCCACCGATTTCGAAGAATACGACCAAGTTTTCGTCATAGGCAATATCCGGGCCATACAGAACGTCAACAACTGGGACGAATTTACCGGTTCATACGTGGGGATAGATTCAAAAGACCCCGGATGCATCGAGCAGCTTGCCTACTCCATATTTGCCGACATGTATGACTCGCTTGCCGACTCGCACGGCCGGCCGCTATACAGCGTCACCGAAACCCACAGCAACAACGTGGCTTATTTCTCGTGGCTCGGGCTGCTCGACATGAACGTGGTAATAATAATCGCGCTCATGACAATAGTGTCAGCATTTACGCTCGTCTCGGCATTGCTGATGATTGTGCTTGAACGCATCAACATGATAGGCATTCTCAAGGCTCTCGGAGCTTGCAACAGTTCGATACGGCGCATATTCATATACTTGACGCAGAAGCTCATAATCAAGGCATTGGTTATAGGCAACATCGTGGGGTTGGGATTTGCGATGCTGCAGCAGCACTTCCACTTGCTAAAACTCGATGCCGAGTCATACTACATACCATACGTGCCTATCCAGATCGACTGGACGGCCATGCTGTTGCTAAACGCGGGCATTATCGTGATGTCATACCTCACGCTGATAGTCCCATCGTTTATCATTTCTTCGATAAAGCCTTCGCGCTCGATTAATTTTGAATAACAAAAAACTAATTCATACTATGATGACAACAAGCATTCTCTTACTTATAGCCGGCCTGGCCTTGCTGCTCGCGGGTGCCAATTTCCTGGTCGATGCCTCGGTAGCGATAGCCAAGCGGGCAAAAGTTTCCAATTTCATCATCGGCATAACGGTGGTGGCCATAGGCACGTCGCTGCCCGAATTGTTCGTGTCGGCCTCGGCGGCGGCACAAGGCATGGGCGACATAGCCGTGGGCAACGTCGTCGGCTCAAACATCTGCAACATATTCCTCATACTTGGCTGCACGGCCATCATCACCCCGTTTGCCGTGACACGGCACAACATGGCACGCGACATCCCGTTTGGCATACTTGTGTCGATACTGTTGCTGCTGCTATGCTCCGACACGCTATTTCCTCGAATCACGCAAAACGAGGTGGGACGATTAGACGGAGTGGTGTTCCTGCTGATATTTGCAGGATATCTGGCCATTTCGTTCATACATTCGCGCAAAGAAGAGAAGTCTCGGCAAGAAAACGAGGAGAACGCCACGTCGCGCCTGTCGGGCCGCCCTGCATGGCTGCTGTGGACCATAGCGGCAGCATCGCTTGCGGCACTGCTCTACGGCAGCAACCTGTTTCTCGACAACACCGTTACGCTTGCGCGGCAATGGGGCGTGACCGATAAGGTTATTTCGTTGACGTTAGTCGCCGTCGGCACTTCGTTGCCCGAACTCGTCACTTGCATAATGGCAGCCGTGAAGCGAGCACCGCAACTTGCACTCGGCAATGTCATAGGCTCAAACATATTCAACATACTGGGCATACTGGGCATTTCGTCGCTTATCAGGCCATTGGTGCTTGACCGAATCAACGTCATAGACTTCGGCGTAATGATACTTGCCTCAGTCCTCACATTCGTGTGTGCGTTCACATTCAAGCGGCACGCCATCGACCGCCACGAAGGCATCATATTCGTCGCAATATACGTGTCATACATATCGCTCACCATACTGTGGCCATAAGGAAACTTATGGCTGCCTGACTTCGGCAACGCAACAAATACCTCATCCCAACACCGGGATAAGAAAGCACCGGCCTTGTAGAGACGCAAAATTTTGCGTCTCCCTGTCGCACTGCCATCTTTTTGCGCTTTATTACATGGCTTGAGACGCAAAATTTTGCGTCTCTACAAGTGGCAGGTGACAAGGCCGGCGGCGTTTGTTTCACATACCGAACCCACGTAATATATATGAGAGGGAGCATCAAAATAACAAGCACGGCAAACTTTGCTCATTATTTGCAATCGTAGATAGGCAGGTTTTTGTGCCTGTTTGTTGCCTCGGAGAGGCAATACTATGCTTAACACTAAGTTTGCAGAGTGATTCCGGCGGAGCCGGAATACAAACAAAAAACAAGAAAATTATACAGTTTCAGCCGGGTTGTTCCTACTTTTGTTGTAGGAAAGAAAAGGAACAACCGTCCCTGCGGGTAAAATAAATTGCTTAACCGGTTCGTAGAAACCATTCGCGGTTGAATACCCGCAGGAGACAAGGCTGCAACAAGACGAGATAGATTGTTAGTCTTCGAGACTATTTAGTGTTTCAGTCTGATGCGGCCACCGGTTGTCCCTTAAATAATGTGTAAAGGTATGACAAATTTTTTTATATTGGTGTCCGCTAAAAAACAGTAAGACATAAAATCCACGTCCGCAATGCCCATGAACAGGCGTTGCGGATGCCCT
>CALUNI010000085.1 GCA_944321905.1 uncultured Muribaculaceae bacterium
AACTATAAGAGTAGATGCCACACGTGTCGGTGGTTAAGAGTTCCTGTGGGGACTCTTGCGATGCGGCCTGCGCCAAAGGGTGGCAGCATAGGGCTGTGGCAATGATGATTGGAATTTTCAGGCTCATGGCTTGTGGCTTTTTGGTAAATGATAAGGACTGACTTAAGAATTGAATTAAATATGGGTTGCAAATAGAAAGCAGCACGTGCAATGCCTCAAAATGCAAAGAGCAAACATCAATGCAAATAAAAGAAATCTTTGCAACAAAAACAAACGTTTTGTATGGAATTTACGTGAATATTTAATTATTTTAAGGCGTAATATCTTAAATTGTTGCATGATTTAGTGATGTATATCACTTTATGGTTTGCTTAAATTGTGTAGCTTGATATTATTTTTATAACTTTGTGGCGCATTGGGCATAAGGGGAGTTTTATGCCTGGCATTGGATTATGTATGAGTGTGTATTGCAGTGTCAAGGGGGGGAGACAATGCAAAGGTTGCATGTGCGCAATATGCAATCAATTAGGTTGATATAACTTTACTTATCAAAAAATATAATGGAACAAAAACGACACTACACGGGGCTTACCGACGCTGAGGTGTTGGAAAGCCGTAGTAAGCACGGTGTGAACATTCTCACACCGCCGAAAAAAGACTCGTTGTGGAAAAAGTTTTTTGAGAAACTTGTGGGCCCGTTCGGGCGGTTTATTAAAGGCTGGGAGAATGGCGACCCGTTGATTTTCATCCTTGAAATAGCGGCATTGCTATCGATAGCCATCGCTTGCAGTGAATACTGGGGTTGGTTTGGACTTGAGCCAAAAGGTTCGTCGGTGTTCCTCGAACCCGTAGGCATATTGCTTGCAATCTTTCTTGCCACCGGTGTGGCATTTTATTTTGAGGTCAAGGCCGACAAGGCTTTTGCGATACTCAATCAGGTGAATGACGAAGAACCTGTGAAAGTGATACGCAACGGCAACAACATAGAGGTGCCCAAGAAAGATGTTGTCGTCGGCGACATCGTGATCTTGAACACGGGCGACGAGGTTCCTGCCGATGCCGAATTGCTCGAAGCCGTAACGCTTCGCATCGACGAATCGACGCTTACGGGCGAGCCTGTGTGCGACAAGACGACCAATACTGCCGAGTTTGACAAGGACGCCACTTTCCCGTCGAATCACGTGATGAAGGGCACGAAGGTTATGGAAGGCCACGGCGTATGCCGCGTGTTTGCCGTAGGCGACAAAACCGAGAACGGAAAAGTGTTTGTTGCAGCGCAAATCGACAACAGCGTCAAGACACCGCTTAACGAGCAGCTCGACCGCTTGAGCCACCTTATCACGAGGGGCAGTTATGTCGTGGCTTCGTTGATTATCATAGGACGCATCATAATGTTCTTTACGAGCATCGATGGCAATTTCCTGTGGCCCGACTTCCTTGCATACCTGTTGCAGACTGCCATGATAGCAGTGACGCTTATCGTTGTGTCGGTTCCCGAAGGGTTGCCGATGGCCGTTACTCTGAGCCTTGCTTACAGCATGCGTCGCATGCTTAAGACCAACAACCTTGTGCGCAAGATGCACGCCTGCGAGACTATGGGTGCCACCACGGTTATTTGTACCGACAAGACAGGTACGCTGACCCAGAACCAGATGCGCATACACAAGACCAATTTCTACGGACTGCCGGAAAACCAACAACTTGGAAATGACGAAACGAGCATGTTGATTGCCGAAGGCATAGCCGTGAACTCGACTGCATCGTTGAATCTTGCCGACCCCGATAAGCCTCAAGTACTTGGGAATCCCACCGAAGGGGCATTACTGTTGTGGCTAAGAAGCAACGGCATGGATTATCAGGCACTGAAGGATAAAGCCACGGTGACCGAAGAGTTGCCTTTCTCGACCGAGCGAAAGTATATGGCTACCATAGTTAAGTCGGAACTTGGCAAGTTGGTGCTTTATGTGAAGGGAGCACCCGAAATAATATACTCGCTTTGCTCTAACACCTGTGGCAATGTGACAAAAGAAGCTATCGACAAGCAACTGCTTGAATATCAAAACCAAGCGATGCGCACGTTGGGATTTGCGTATAAAGTGCTCTCAGGCAGCGATGCTCCTATTGCCGACGGCAAGGTAGTGGCCAATGATTTGACATTCCTCGGAATAGTCGCTATTGCCGACCCTGTGCGCGCCGATGTGCCCGACGCGGTGCGCGAGTGCCTCGATGCCGGCATTGCAGTGAAAATCGTAACAGGCGACACACCCGGAACGGCCAAGGAAATAGGACGACAGATAGGATTGTGGACAGAAAACGATACCGACCGCAACATCATCACCGGGCCTGAATTTGCGGCACTTAGCGACAAGGAACTTTCCGACCGTATCCTTGATTTAAAAATCATATCCCGAGCCAGGCCAATGGACAAGAAACGCCTTGTGGAGACCTTGCAGAGCAAGGGGCAGGTAGTGGCAGTGACAGGCGACGGCACAAACGACGCTCCGGCCTTGAAGGCAGCGCAGGTGGGTCTGTCGATGGGCGACGGAACGTCGGTTGCCAAAGAAGCAAGCGACATCACCATTATCGACAACTCGTTTGCCAGCATAGGGCGTGCCGTGATGTGGGGCAGATCGCTTTACCAGAACATACAGCGTTTCATTCTTTTCCAGATGACCGTAAATGTTGCCGCCTGCTTGATTGTGCTTGCCGGAGCGTTCATGGGAACGGAGTCGCCGCTTACAGTGACGCAGATGCTGTGGGTAAACTTGATTATGGACACATTTGCGGCAATGGCACTTGCCTCGTTACCGCCGTCTGAGTCGGTCATGAAGGACAAGCCTCGTGACCGCCGTGCATTTATCATCGACAAGGTTATGGGATGGGCAATTGTTGCCACAGGCGTTGTGTTCTTTGCCCTGTTGCTTGTGTTGCTTTACATTTTCCAGCATGCCGACATCACGAGCCTTACCGACTTGGCACACTTGTCGCTCAACGCTACAGACAAGCATCTTACGCCATACGAGCTGAGCATGTTCTTTACCATATTCGTTATGCTCCAGTTCTGGAACATGTTTAATGCCCGTGCGTTCAAGACCGGCCGGTCGGCGTTCCACTTCAAGGGATGCAACGGCTTCGGACTGATTGCGCTGATTATAATCATAGGCCAGATATTTATCGTGTCGGTGGGCGGCGAAATGTTTAATGTCACTCCGATTAAGCCACTCGACTGGGCCATAATCATCGCATCTACTTCGTTGGTACTGTGGATAGGGGAGTTGTTCCACTTGTTTGCACGTAGAGCCAAATAAGTAGCTGTCACACATTTATGCTAACATAGAGGAGCGCACATTCCCGATTGGCTTGTGCGCTCCTCTTATTGCCGTTGTGTATATGCGTCGTAAAGATATTTTATTTATGCCACGCAGGCTCAAGGCGTACCGGGATGCCTTGCAGGCTCAAGTACTGTTTAAGTGCAGGAATACTTATTTCGCCAAAGTGGAAAACGCTGGCGGCAAGTGCCGCATCGGCTTTCCCTTGCACGAAAGCCTCGGCAATGTGGTAGGCACAGCCGCATCCCCCCGACGCGATGACAGGAATCTGCAGCCTGTCGTGAAGCCGACTCAAGGCATCGCAGGCGTAACCGTTCTTCACCCCGTCGTGATTCATGCTTGTGAACAGTATCTCGCCCGCACCGCGCTCCTGGGCTTCGTGAGCCCAGTCAAAAAGTGTGCGGCAAGTTGCTATGCGCCCACCCTTTTCATGGCAGATCCACTTGCCATCGACAAATCGTGCATCTATTGCAACCACGCACACTTGATTGCCAAATTGCCTCGCAATCTCGTCGATTAGTTGTGGACGGTTTAGTGCGGCACTGTTTATCGACACCTTGTCGGCTCCGTTGCCAAGTAATTTGTCCACGTCGCTCACGCTTCTTATTCCCCCGCCCACGGTAAACGGTATGCTGACACTCTCGGCCACGCGTCGCACGAGGTCGATGAACGTGTTCCGTTCCTCGTATGATGCCGTGATGTCGAGGTAAACGAGTTCATCGGCACCTTCGTCGCTATATTTTTTCCCCAGTTCGACCGGGTCTCCTGCTTGACGCAGGTTTGTGAAATTCACCCCTTTGACGGTCATTCCGTCTTTCACGTCGAGGCATGGTATGATGCGTTTTGCAAGCATTATGTGTTGTTGATGTTAAGTTGCTCTATCTCTTTTAACGTAATGCGGTTTTCGTATATAGCCTTGCCGACGATGACCTGGCGAATGTTTATCTCTTCGAGCCGTTCTACGTCCTTCATAGAACCGATTCCCCCGCTTGCTATCAGCAATAAGTCGGGATATAGTGACACCAATTCGTTATAAAGTCCGATAGATGGCCCTTGCAACATGCCATCGCAGGCAATGTCGGTGCAAATTACCTGCGTTATGCCTTTCGTGGCATAGTCGCCGATGAAGTCCGTCACGTTGCAGTCGCTCTCTTCGTTCCACCCGTTGGTGGCAATCTTGCCGTTGCGGGCATCAGCACCGAGAATTATACGGTTGCTTCCATATCTGGCAATCCATTGCAGGAACGTGCCGGGTTGCTTTACTGCTATGCTGCCGCCCGTTGCCATTGCCGCCCCGCAGTCGAATGCAATTCTGATGTCGTCGTCGCTTTTCACGCCGCCGCCAAAGTCTATCGTCAGGCTTGTGTGCGATGCAATAGATTCCAGCACACGGTAATTGATGATATGACTTGCTCTTGCGCCGTCGAGATCGACCAGGTGCAACCGTTTGCAGCCGGCATCTTCAAATGCCCGGGCAATGTCGAGCGGATTGCCATATTCCGACCTGCGACCATAGTCGCCTTGCGTAAGCCTTACGCATTTGCCATTTATTATATCGATTGCGGGAATTATGGTTATCATAGCTCCATGAATTTCTTTAATATTGTTTCGCCTACGCGACCGCTTTTTTCGGGATGGAACTGGGTGGCATAGAAATTATCGCGTTGCAATGCGGCACTGTATGGTTGGATGTAATCGGCTGTTGCCGCCGTGTATCCGCACAGAGGCACGTAGTAGCTGTGTACGAAGTAGGCGTATCGTTGGTCGCATTCGTCGGGTATGAAACTGCCTTTCCTCACCGAAATTGTGTTCCATCCCATTTGCGGGATCTTCATTTCACGATTCGGGCTGTTGTCGAAACGCAGCACCGGCACATCGAATATGCCGAGGCAGTCGGTGTCGCCTTCCTGCGAATGCGAGCAAAGCAACTGCATACCTATGCAAATGCCAAGTATCGGGCAACTCAGCGACTTGATAAGCTCGTCAAGTCCTCGTGTGCGCAGGTATGCCATCGCCGTCGAAGCCTCGCCCACGCCGGGAAATATCACCCTGTCGGCGTTGCGTATGGCCTCGGCATCATCGGTGACAACTGCCTCTGCTCCTATACGCTTTAATGCACACTTGACCGAGAACACATTCCCGGCATTGTATTTTATGATTACGGTGCTGCACATCGCTTATGCCGGGAATTAACTGAATACTATGGTCTTGTTCTTGAACGACAATATCTTGCGTTGTATGTGTTTTTCTACTGCCCGCGACAGTACGATTTTTTCAAGGTCGCGCCCCTTGTGTATCAGGTCGGCAACGGTGTCTTTGTGGGTGATGCGCACGATGTCTTGTTCTATTATGGGACCTGCATCGAGTTCTGTGGTGACGTAGTGGCTTGTGGCTCCGATAAGTTTGACGCCACGCTCGTATGCTGCATGGTATGGCTTGGCTCCAACAAATGCGGGCAGGAACGAGTGGTGGATGTTGATGATGCGGTTGGGATATCGGTTGATGAAATCTTCGGAAAGCACCTGCATGTATCGGGCAAGTACAATGAAGTCTATCCCATGCTCGTCGAGCAACTTGAATTCCTCTGCCTCCATTTCGGCTTTGTTGTCACGGTTCACGGGTATCACGTAATATGGGATGTTGAATTGCTTTCCCACCATTTCAAGGTCGGGGTGGTTGCTGATGATGAGCGGTATTTCCACGTCCCAGTCGCCCGCGGTATAGCGAGCCAAGATGTCATATAAGCAATGCGACATCTTGGAAACGAACAGTGCCATGCGTTGAGGCCGGTCGGTGAACGATATGCTGTATTCCATGTCATACCGTTGCGCATAGAGCGTATAAACGTAGTCGTTTATCTTCTCCTTTGGGATAAGGAACTTGTCGAGATCCCATTCCACACGCATATAAAATATTCCGTTCACGCGGTCCACATATTGGTCGAGGTACAGGATATTGCCCCCATTGGTATTTATGAATTCCGTGAGCGTGGCAAGTATGCCCGGTTGGTCGGGGCAGTGCATTAGCAACACGGCATTGTTGTGTAAATTCTTTTTCATTTTTATGCTTTATAGGGTAATTGGCATTATGCAACCTATTTTCTGCAAAGATAGTGCTTGTTTTGCATACAGGTGCAGCCTTTACTCTTTTTTGTAAACATATACTCGATCCAGTACCACGCCTTCATCCAAGGCTTTCACACGGATGCGATGAACAGGCAGATTTGCATCCAATGGGAAAATGGCATGGCGCACTGCTTGGTTGTAGAGCACATTCTGTTTCCATTCTTCGCTTCGTCCCTTTGTACGGTAAGATAATGTATCAGAGGTGAGTCCGTCCATCTCCACAATCACCCGCAGTTCATTGCCAACCACCGGATGATTGGGCAACAGGCATAGTTGCACTTCTATGCTGTCGGCCGTGCAAGAGGCGAAATCAAATGCCAGTGTTTCCCCTTTTGCTATTCCGCATGCCATTCCCTCATAGCCTAACCCTTCACAAACGACAGGCCTGCCTGCCACGGCTTCCAGGGCATTCCACTTGTAGATGTGAGCGCGTTCTTCTTTTTTCAGCGTGGTAGTCGCTTGTGTATGCGGAACACGTTTGAACTCGGGCAGGAAACGCGGCTCATAGCTCATTATGCCCGACCATTTGGGGTTGGCATTGTACCGGGCAGTCAGTGACACTATGCTGTCGAATGCGGCATCGCTTTCTTCCCATCCGGCTTTGCCGTGGCGGGCCAATTGGGCATAAAGGCATTTCTTGTTCATTTCAGCGGCACCTTGCAAAGGATATTGCACCAGTTGAAAATAAGTCTGCCGCTTGTCTGGATCTATGATGTGTTCACACGCGGTAGCTTTTGTTTCCAAATTCTGGTAGTTGGCAAGCCTGTGGCGAATGTAGCTCTCGCTCCAAGGCAAGTCGCTGACTACCTCGTATTTGGGGTTATATTCTTCTGCACGAGTGTTTCCCATGAACTCGGGCTTGTGTATATATGCAAGGCGGTAATGCTCCTGCATCATGGGAAGCAGGTAGGCAGCCGCAGTGTTCCCAAACTCGCGCGACAAAAAACTGTGCAGGTGTGAAGTTACGCCTTGTTGTGCAACTTGGTCGATGTTCCAAGCCATGTCCATGAACAGTTCTATTTGGTATTCGGCAGGTTTTATGTCGCCCACGTTCAGTATCCACATCTTTCTTATTCCTTGGTCGTATGCCAGTTTCATTTGTTGGTAGATAAGATAAGGGCTTGCGGTGGAAAGCCATAAATAATCGTGCGGCCTGCCCCAGTACGACACATGGTAATATATACCGTTGCCTCCGGGTCGGGCAGCCTCCTCGGGTGAGGGGAAATGGGTAATGTAGCCATAGTTGTCGTCACACCACATCAGCGTCACGTCCTCGGGAACCTTCAGTCCGGCATCATAAGCGTCAAGCACCTCTTTATATGGGATAAACACTTGTGGCACCCGGGTCACATCACCTTTATATTTGGCCAGCAAGTCGCGTTGGTCTTTTATTATTGCCGTCAAAGCCGCTTTTTGCTCTTCCACGCTCTTTGCCCCTTGCATAGCCCCGTCGTGGATTCCGCGCATACCAAGAGTGTATATGTCGTCGGAGTTTTGTAACTGTTTCACACGTTCTTCCCAGAAACGCAACA
Organism: uncultured Muribaculaceae bacterium; assembly: GCA_944321905.1. Taxonomy (GTDB): domain Bacteria; phylum Bacteroidota; class Bacteroidia; order Bacteroidales; family Muribaculaceae; genus Avimuribaculum. The sequence continues at coordinate 7,987 of CALUNI010000085.1, forward strand.
CGTTTTTGCGATTTGTCAGATAATTATACTCGCCTTTGCCCTCCTGGTGCCATTCACCATTGGTGTTGCGCATCATTGGCTCGCAATGCGACGTACCCAAGTAGATTGCATATTTGTCGGCAATCTCTTTGTTGCCATTGGTGAAGAAGAATGGTACCGAACATTCATGCATGGTAGGCCAGAAAGTGTTGGCGCGCAAGCGCAGCAATAATTCGAATATGCGTGCATGGGTTTTCGGACCTATTTGTCCTTTCACGTCCGTTGGCTCGTAATTTGTGCAGCTCCAGGGGGTCATTCCCCAGTCCTCGTCGTTGATAAAGATGCCGCGATAAGGCACCCGGGGATAATCTGTTTTCTTGAAACCTGCCTCTATGCGAAGTTCGTTGCGCTTTTTAGGCGTGGCATCGGCCACCATTCCCATGGCGATACGCCCAACATGCGTGTGAGTTCGATAATGCCGTATGCCGTGCCCCGCTTGTCGCTGCCGGCTATCAGCAACTTTCCGTCGGGCATGACGTTTATGAGGAAAGCCTCCGCATGATTTTCAAGTATCGAGACATCCAGATTGGATTTTTTAACAAGACGGTCTATCAGCATGCTTTTACCGTATGTGCCCACGTAAATCTCCCCATCCTGTTCCGCCGTTACGAATGTTTGCGACAATACATTCTCGCAATCGCGTTTCAGAAGTTCGAGAGCCACGTGTACCACAGGTTCCTCGTTTGCTTCACAAGCGATTGTTATCGGTTTCTCTGCTTTCCACACAAAGTCGGTTTGCCCCCACGACAATTGGACCAGGCAGCAGAAGACCATTCCGGTCAAAAGCTTTTTTATATTTATCATAAGTTTGGGGTGTTAAGTTTTTAAAGCATGCCAAAGATAAGTTTTTTTGTCTTATGTTGGCTCTCATTCATGGAAATGACTAAATTTACCGTGTTGATTGACGAAGAAACCATTGTTGTGCCTTAAAACCAAAACGGCCATTAGACCACAAAGAGGTTATTTTTGTAATTTTACTCTCAACAAGTAGAATCTACTCCTGTTATAAGTGAAAGAATGAGGTTTTATTGTAAGTTTGCATAAGGAATATACCTCTTTGAAATCAAGAGAGTTAGAAGAATTACCACGTTTTCAGGTAATGAGTTGGCAACTGTTCCATTTGCCGTGGTCTGCATCACTTTGCTTGTTTAGGTAACTCTTACCGATACAAATGTAATGAAAAAGCTCATAAGTAAACAAGGACTTGTCCATTTTACTTGTGAGCTTTTATTTTTAATCATCATAACCATCAGAATCCGGATACATCATATTCCATCCGTCTTCTGTGCTGTTATCGGTTACATCTTCCCAGTTTTCAGGATGTCTTTCGTAATCCTCATATTCTTCTTCGCTTAAATCGAAGATTGTTCTTTCATCTTTTGCCATAATACCTTTTATTTCTTCGACTTGCTCAGAGCTTTTGCTATTTCAACTCCCGCCTTAAGAATTGTTCCAGCAGCGATAAGAATAGTACCCCCTTTTTGAACTTTGTCTTGGTTCACTTTAATGTTCTTTACTGATTTCATAAAACCTCCTTTATTTGAATAATTTATAATTGGCTTTTATCATTAAATCGTAATAATGTTGTTTGATTGAAAAATCGCATTTTCGAATTAGAGGGGTAGAAAGCATATTGTTTTTTAGTCCCTTACATTCCCTAAACCACTCAAAATATTCAATACGACATCCACCTCCACAAATGTAACGTAATTCACATTCTTTACAAGGAAAAAGATTCTGGACTTTCGACAAATTTCGCGCTTTAGAAGACAATTCCATAATTGCATCCAAATCGACGTTGCGTATATTGCATATAGGTTTGGTCATATTTACCTTTCCGCATAAATACACATCACCATCTGCGGATATTGTTAAATGTCCAAAAGTACACCAACTGTCTTTTAGAATTCTGTTTTGCTGATTATAGACAAAAATATCTTCTTCTTTATTTT
>CALUNI010000086.1 GCA_944321905.1 uncultured Muribaculaceae bacterium
ATACATATTTCACCTTCAGCAAGTGCTTGTAGATGTTATAAACCCGCTTGCTGCCGTTCATGCGGTAGCACACCACCTGCGGCGTGCCGAGTACGGCGGTTTCGAGCGTCGCCGTGCCCGATGTAACTATTGCGGCTCGCGCGTGTGCCACGAGTTCAAACGACTTGCCGAACAGCACTTTTATCCCTTCAGCTCCGATTACGCCGCTGCGGTGCAGCACGTCGTGGTATTCTGCTTCGTCGATGCTCGGTGCGCCGCCTATTACCGGTTGGAAATCGGGATACCTCAGGCAAGCTGCTACCATCTCTGGCAGGTTGTCGCGTATCTCTTTATGCCGCGAACCGGGCAATATCGCTATAATCGGGCGGCTGTCGAGGTGGTTTGACTGCATGAATTGTTCCAGGGGCGAGAACTGTCTGCGGGCTTCGGCCATTTCTTTTACGGTGGGATTGCCCACATATTCCACCCTGTAGCCGTGGCGGGCATAGAATTCGGTCTCGAAAGGTAGTATTGAATACAGCTCGGTAATGTAACGCTTGATTTGCTTCACGCGGTATTCTTTCCATGCCCACACTTTTGGAGATATGAAGTAGAATGCGGGTATCCCTTTGCCATGCGCATATTTGGCGACCTTTAGGTTGAACGACGGGTAATCGACGAGTACCACGGCATCTGGATGCCATTCGTCGATTTGCCGTCGAGCCCGGGTCATGAACCCCGCTATCTGCCCTATGTGCTTCAGCACCTCGATGAATCCCATGAATGCCATTTCGCTGTAATGCACTATTGGTTGCGAGCCTGCGGCCTTGGCCATCAAGTCTCCGCCGAAGAATGAGAACTCAGCCTGTGGGTCGCATTTGCGCAGGGCCGATATGAGTTGTGCGGCATGGATGTCGCCCGAGGCTTCGCCTGCAATCAAGAAATATTTCATTGGCGTGTCAAGTTTGCTATTTTATCCAAAGTTAGCAAAAAAAGAGTTCCACGCCGATTGGCATCGGAGCGGAACTCATGTGGGTGTGTGTTATTTATGATTATTTCACAGATACTTTTCGGGCGTAGCCGCCTATTTTAACTATGTACAGCCCTGCAGGCACGGCAATCTCAGTGTCATGGCCGGAATAAACCATTTTGCCGTCCAATCTATAGACCGCAACAGCTTCGTTGTCGTCGTTGCCCGAAACGATGATTCGCCCGTCGGCGGAATGCACGTTAATGTCGCCTTGCTCGATTTCTTCAATTTCGGACCATGGCATGTCTTCAACTATATTTTTGAAATTTCTCCATCCAGGAGCATTGCGGTATGCATCTGCCATTAAATAAGGTACATGCAAAGTTGCGGTGTATGTCGAGAAAAAATCGTCATTAGTGGTAGGTGGCCATAATGCATAGCAATATACGTCGGTAACTGTATTGCATGATGCAAATGCTCTTGAACCTATTGATTGAAGATCCTTTGCAAGTGTTATTTCTTTTACGTTTTTGCACCCGTAAAAAGCGCAGATGCCTATATTTTTTGCCATCGGTACTGAAATCTTGTCAAATGTTGCACAATTATAGAACGAAGCATTTCCAATCGTTTCAAGATGTTCCATCATATCTAAATAGGGTAATCTAATGCAATTGTAGAATGCCGAATCTCCTACGTTGGCAACGTTAGGAGATTGGAGAGTAATTGTTTTAAGTCCCGTGCAATTGAAAAATGCCTTTTTGTGTATATTAGGATTACCCATGTTTACGCTTTCTAAACTGTAGCAATTCTCGAATGAGCTTTCGGGAATCTCAAATGAAGAAATGTCTATACTTTTAAGCGAGACGCAGTTCATGAATACGCATGTGGCTTTGGTGGTGAAATCATTATTTCTAAAGTTAACAGTGCCAAAAACGTATTCCAATGATGAGTCGTTTATAAATGCGCTGTCTCCGTGGATTTCTAATTCGGTATTTGCATTATTGTTACCGAATGTTTTTAAATTCGGGCAATTGGCAAATGCGCGAGATCCTACAGATACTTTTCCTCCTTCTGATGTTATAATTTGTAATTTAGGGCAGTCGGAGAAAGCTTCCGACTCGATTGAGCGCGGATGGTCTCCTCCACCGAGGTTCACCGATTCCAAGTTAGGCATTCCATGGAAAGCTTTGGAACCGGCACCTGCGCTTGCATATTTTGGTCCATACAGACCTTCCGGTGCCGGGCCATTGCATTCAAAAATGACAGATGTTATTCCTGTCAGCTTATTGAAATTTTGAACCCAATCTATATGAAAATAGCGAGTCACGTTTTGCGATTCTTTATATTCTTTTAACAGCCCGGGGATTCTTATTTCACCTATGGGGTCATAGCCATTAGCTGGATATATGTCATAACCACCGGTAACCTCATCGTATCGGTCATGGTTCCAACCGTTTGCCTCGCAGATTAAGCCGGGATAATCATCTATATATTTTATTGGGTCTTCTGCTGATATATATTGTATATTTGCTGAAAGTAAAATTACAGGGATTAATAGTAGCCGTATCTTCATAACAATTCCTCCAATTATTTTATTCAATTTGTGCTGTATTGCATTATAGTGTCTCTATTCCTTTATTACTTTGACGGTCCAAGAGCTGTCGTTGCCGGTGTTCACAATCATGTCGCCCGGTCGCCAGCCGCAGCCGTCGGCGTGGCTGTCGCTTGAAAAGCAAACCACGTTGTGTCCGTTGAAATTTGCCGCAACAAATCCCGAGTTTCCTATTATGACAGGTTCCTTGTCCATGACCCACGAGCCTTCAAAGTTGAATTCGCCTTTAAAAATATGGTATGGCGGTGCTACGATTTTGGTATTGTTGCCGGTGAGCGTGATTGCCTTGCCGGTATTGTTAACAAGGCTTCCGCCGTTAAACGTCAGCAACACATCGCCGTAAGTCATCGACTCCGTTATAATAGTGTCCTCTGTGAAAACCAAATTTTCCATAATACTAATTTTTGCCGAATTTAAAAAAAAAAGCTCATTTTCAAAACTAATACGGTTATTTTGTGCCAAAAGCTGAAATTTTGAACATTTTTAGCGATATTTATTACAAGCGTAATTTAATAGGGGCAGTCCGAAAAACTTGTTGCAGTGTAAATACAGCGATGGCAACGAAGCTGCCATATTCGGCTTAACACATGAGGCCGGTCTCAAAAAATGAGGCCATGCTACTTAACACTAGCATGGCCATAACTTATCAGTAGATCAGCAAGCTATGTGCAATGGCAGCAAATGTGTGAATATTATAGCGTAATTTCTTTTGTGTGCAACGAGAACTGCACTCTGCAAACTTAGTGTTAAGCATGGTTCGGCAGCTCCGCAGCCGCAATCTTACTTTTTAACTTCGGTAGCAGTTGCCTAAAAATAGCCAAATTTACATATCCGTCATATTTTGCTTCTGCAAACTGCAACCGTTTTTTCTGGCTGACCCATTTAATAACTCTATTCAAGTCGTTTTATAAGTATAAAAACGCCAAGCCGGACGGCTGCTCGGCTTGGCTATAATAAGTTATGAAATATGTGTTACTGCTGCTTGAGGGCGGCAATGCCTGCTTCGAGGGTGGCAATCTTGGCTGTGGCATCGGCGAGTTTCTTGCGCTCACCGGCCACGACGGCTTCGGGCGCATTGTTGACAAACTTCTCGTTGCCAAGCTTCTTTTCAATCGACATCTTGAAGCCTTGCATGTACTTCAAGTCGGCTTCGAGCTTCTTAAGCTCTTCTTCCACGTTGATGCTGTTTCCGAGTGGCACGGCATATTCGGTGGTGCCGACGAGGAACGTGGCTGCGGTGGCATCCTTGGCTTGCACCTCGTTTATGCCCGACAGGTTGGCGAGCTTGCAGATTACGTCGGCAAACGGGTTAGTGAATGCCGCACCCTGCACTTGCAGTTCAAGCGAGTTTTTGTTGGGAATGTTCCGCTGCAGGCGTATGGTACGCACCCCTGCGATTATTTCCTTGGCCTCGTCCATGGCCTTGATGCATTCGGTGTCCACGGCTTCGGGCTTGGGCAACTGTGCGTACATGATGCTTTCGCCGTCGTTGCGCGTTGCAAGGTGCTGCCACAGCTCCTCGGTGATGAACGGCATGAACGGGTGCAGCAGGCGCAGCAGCATGTCGAAGTAATGGAGCGTCGCATCGTAGGTGGTGCGGTCGATAGGCTGCCCGTAGGCCGGTTTTACCATTTCAAGATACCATGACGAAAATTCGTCCCAGAAGAGCTTGTAAACGGCCATCAACGCCTCAGACAGGCGGAACTTGCCAAAAAGGTCGGCGACTTCGGCTGCGGTGGCGTTCAATACGTTGCCAAACCAACGGACGGCTGATTGTGCTGCCGAAGGCTGCTCCACGTTGTCGGCGACCTGCCAACCTTTTACAAGGCGGAACGCATTCCAAATCTTGTTGTTGAAGTTGCGTCCTTGCTCGCACAGCGCATCGTCATACAGGATGTCGTTGCCTGCCGGGGCGGCAAGCATCAAGCCCATGCGTACACCGTCGGCTCCGTATTTTTCGATGAGGCCGATAGGGTCGGGCGAGTTGCCGAGCTGCTTCGACATCTTGCGGCCGAGCTTGTCGCGCACGATACCGGTGAAGTAAACATTCTTGAACGGGCGGTCGCCACAATATTCGTATCCGGCCATTATCATGCGGGCAACCCAGAAGAATATGATGTCGGGGCCTGTGACAAGGTCGGTGGTGGGATAGTAGTAGCTAATCTCCTTGTTGCCGGGGTTGAGGATTCCGTCGAAAAGCGAAATAGGCCACAACCACGACGAGAACCATGTGTCGAGGCAGTCCTCGTCTTGCTTCAGCGTGAAGTCAACGCCAGATAATGCCGGATATTTTTCGACGGCAATGCGGCGTGCGTCTTCCTCGCTTTCGGCCACGATGCATTCGCGTCCCACTTTTACCGATTCGGGAGCCTGTATGTAATAGGCCGGGATGCGGTGCCCCCACCACAGCTGGCGCGAGATGCACCAGTCCTTGATGTTGGTCATCCAGTAGCGGTAGGTGTTTTTGAACTTCGCGGGATAGAACTTCACATCGTCCTTTTCCACGGCTTCGAGTGCCGGACGGGCAAGTTGCTCCATCTTCAAGAACCATTGCATCGACAGTTTTGGCTCTATCACCGCATTGGTGCGCTCGCTGTGTCCCACCTTGTTGGTGTAGTCCTCTATCTTTTCTATCAGCCCTGCGGCTTCGAGGTCTTTCACTATTTGCTGGCGCACGTCGAAGCGGTCCATGCCCACATACATGCCTGCGGCCTCGCTCAGAGTGCCGTTGTCGTTGAATATGTCGATACTTGGCAGGTTGTGCTTTTCGCCGAGCATGTAGTCGTTCACGTCGTGGGCGGGAGTAACTTTAAGGCAGCCGGTTCCGAATTCTATGTCAACATACTCGTCTTCGATGACCGGTATCTCGCGACCCACGAGAGGTACTATCACGCGCTTGCCCCGCAGCCACTGGTTCTTTGGGTCGTTGGGGTTGATGCACATCGCCGTGTCGCCCATGATGGTTTCGGGGCGGGTGGTAGCCACAACGGCATATTTCCCCGAGCCGTCGGCCAAGTGGTATCTTAAGTAGTACAGCTTGCCATGCTCTTCCTTGTATATCACTTCTTCGTCGCTGAGCGCGGTAAGGGCCTTGGGATCCCAGTTGACCATGCGCACACCGCGATAAATCAAACCTTTGTTGAATAAATCGACAAATACCCGAATCACGCTGCGGCTGCGCTTCTCGTCCATTGTGAACGCCGTGCGGTCCCAGTCGCACGATGCTCCGAGTCGCTTGAGCTGTTCGAGGATTATCCCGCCATGCTTGTGTGTCCATTCCCATGCATGACCCAGAAACTCGTCGCGTGTGAGGTCGGTCTTTTTTATGCCCTCTTGGGCAAGCTTGTTCACCACCTTGGCTTCGGTCGCAATCGATGCGTGGTCGGTTCCCGGAACCCACAGTGCGTTCTTGCCTTCCATGCGAGCCCGGCGCACTAATATGTCTTGTATGGTGTTGTTGAGCATGTGTCCCATGTGAAGGATGCCGGTAACGTTTGGCGGCGGAATCACTATGGTGTAGGGTTCTCTTTCATCAGGCTCTGAGTGGAACAGCTTGTGTTCCATCCAGTATTTGTACCATTTCTCTTCGACCTCCGAAGGGTCGTATTTAGTGGCTAATTCGTTCATACGGTTTGTCTTTTTCAATTTCAAGTTGCAAAATTACGAATTAATTCCAACAATTGCGTTACGGCAAACTGCCTATTACAGAAATGTTATGTAACTTTGGACAAAAAACATTGGGACAGTAATGAAGCCGTTGGAAAATTTAGACAAGTATGAGGTGATGCTTGCGAGCAATTCGCCGAGGCGCAAGCAGCTGCTTGGAGACCTTGGTGTAAAGTTCACGCCGTATGTGCTTGAAGGAGTGGACGAGTCGTATCCTGCTGGGACTCTGATAATGGAGGTGGCAGAGGCCATTTCGCGCAGCAAGGCAAGTGCATACAGTCGGGCCGTGGCGGGGAACAGGCTGCTTATAACCGCCGACACCGTGGTGATATGCGATGGCGAGGTTCTGGGCAAGCCCCACGATGCCGCCGAGGCCGTGGCAATGCTGCACAAACTGTCGGGCAGGGTGCATAGGGTGGTGACCGGGGTTACAATTACCACTGTTTCAAGGCAGTCGTCGTTCAGTGCCGTAACCGAGGTGGAATTTGCCGAGCTTACCGACGAGGAAATCAGATATTACGTAGAAGTTTATAACCCCGTTGACAAGGCCGGGGCATATGGCATACAGGAATGGATAGGCTGCATAGGTGTGCGCAGCATAAACGGCAGTTTTTATAACGTCATGGGGTTGCCGCTGCAACGGCTTTATACCGAATTGAAGAATTATTAAATGGTTTATCAGACAGAATTTACGTTACAAGCCCGGCGGCGCGGTTGCCACTTGGTCACTGCCGAGGTCATGCGCCACTTGCCCGAGTTGCCCGAATGCGGGTTGCTGAACCTGTTTGTAAAACACACGAGTTGCGGGTTGACAATCAACGAGAACGCCGATCCCGACGTGCGTCACGACCTTGACAGGATACTTGACCGATTTGCCCCCGAGAACGAGCCATATTACATGCACACGCTTGAGGGGCTTGACGACATGCCAGCTCATGCAAAGTCCACTCTTACCGGCGTGTCGCTGACGATTCCTATCGTTTCTCACCGCTTGGGGCTTGGCACGTGGCAAGGTATATACTTGTGTGAATTTCGCGACGAGGCATCCCCTCGCCGGATTGTTGCCACGATTGTGGGTTAGTTGTCGGCAATTGTGACAAATACATCGACATATCGGTTAAGCGCGCGTCCGGCAAGTGTGCTGTTGTCGGCAGCCGGGTCGGTGTCGCCAAGGCCGATGGCTTGAATGATGTCGGGGTTGTAGCCCATTGTCTCAAAAAATTCTGCTACGGTCTCGGCTCGCTCTTCCGACAGCTCTTGGCTGTAGTCGCGGCTTTCGGTGTCGTCGGTCGAGCCGTATATTATCAATTCAGAAAATGGCTTGTCGTTAAGCAGTGTGCCTATGTATATCAGTTCTTTTAGTGCGTCACTGCCTATGTCGGCGTTTCGAGGCTCAAACAGGATGGTGTTGTCTCCCGACACTTTCACGTATGTCAATCCCTGCTCGTCGTCGTGGAACCACACGAAGTTTCTCATTTCCATGCTGTCGAGGTTGGTGGTGGTGTCGGTGCGTATGTACACCGGCTTGAGCCACCATCGGCTGGTGTCGGCCACGACTTCTTCTTGCGCATATCCGTCATATCCCGGATAGGCATAGGTGTAGGTGAATGCCGTGCATGAAGTGAATGCCTGCATGGCTGCAATCAAAGCCAGGATGATGAGTGCGCTATAGTGTTTCATTGCTTGAATGTTTTTTGTTTAGGGCGTAAAAATAAGCAATAGTTTGCTCATTATGGTGCATAAACAATGATAAATAATGTTATTGCAGTGAAATCGCCCATCTGTGGTCATTCACATTCACTTTTTTGATAGTGGTGTGTGGCATGGCATTCGTGCAGCGTCTTGTCAACGATAACGTGGCGGTTGGCCATCCCGGCGATTACGGTCATTTCATGCGATACGAGCAGAATGGTGGACGATTTTGCAAGTTGCTCGATTATGGCGTAAAGGTGATGCTCGAATGCCTTGTCGATGTATGACAGCGGTTCGTCGAGAACAAGTACCTCGGGGTTTGAAATCATCGCCCGTCCGAGCAGGGTGCGTTGTAATTGTCCGCCCGACAAGGTGCCGATGGAGCGGTTGCGCAGGTCGGCCATTCCCACCGTTTCGAGAGTCGATTCGATGCGTTCGCGCTCTTCACTTGTGATGCGGTGCAGAGGCCGCATAGTGGCAGGCAGTCCCATGGCCACGACATCTTCCACTGTTATCGGGAATCGGCCGTCAATCATGTTTTTTTGTGGAAGGTATCCCATGTCGAGGCGTTTTACCTGAGCTCCGTTGCGATAGAAGCACACGCTCCCGCTTGAAGGCTTGAGCAATTGCAGTATTATGCGCAGTAGGGTGGTCTTACCTCCCCCGTTGGGTCCTGTGATGGCCACGAAGTCGCCCCGGTTGACGATGAGCGACGCATGCTCCAATGCGGTTGAACGGTTGCCGCCATAGGTCATGCACACATCGTCGAGCATGATGATTGGTTCAGTTGTTGGCAATTGCATCGGCTATTTTCGTCAATTCGCTTTCCCATTCATATCCCATGGGGTTAATCTTAATCATTTTCACCCCCAGTTCGTTGCCGATGGTTTCGGCCTGCCGGCTGTCGAATTCCTGCTGCACGAACAGTACGGTGGCTTTGCTTTCGCGAGCTGCATCGATGTTTTGCTTCAGCTTGTCGATGGGTATTTCTTTGCCTTCATATTCGAGGCTTACCTGCTTGAGTCCGTAGTCTTGGGCAAAATAGCTCAGCGACGGATGCCACACGAGGAACGCCGAGCCTTGCTTGGCTGCGAGCTTGGCCTTTATCTCGGCATCGAGAGTTTCGAGTTCGGCCTTGAAATTGTTGAAATTGGCGGTATATGTCTTGGCATTGTCCGGGTCAAGCTCTATTACGGCATCGAGCATGTTTTTTGAGATGGTCATTGCATTCCTTACCGAAGTCCACAGGTGAGGGTCGGCCTCGTCATGTTTCCCTTCGGGCGAGAAGTGTGTTCCTTGTATTGTCTCTATGCCGTCGCTGTTGTTGTATATTTTCAAGTCGGGATTGTTGGCATGTGCCTTGTCGATAATTGCATATTCAAAACCTATGTACCCGATGCAGAAGTAGGCCACGCTGTGCTCGATGTTCATCAGGTGCGTCATGCTTGGCTCGTAGGCTTCGGGGTTGTTTCCCTCGTTGAGCATGCATGAGATGACGAATTTGTCGCCCACGATTTTTTCAAGCATGAATTTCTGCGGCAGGATGCTCACGGTTATCATGCGCTTTTGTTGAATGGCATTGTTGCACGACGATACTATCATGGCGGCAAATGCCGCAAGAAGTATTGCCGATATTATCAGTAGATTTTTTCTCATAGTTTTGTAGGATTGGTGAGTTCCGACATGTGGTTTCGGTGCTATAACGGCAAATATGATTACCATTCTTATGCAAAGATACTATTTTTAACTAAAACGGCAAAAAAGACGGGGCGATTTAGTAGCTGTTTTGGTTTTTTGTGTAAAATTTTACGATAATAGTAGCACTATTCTTTGATAATTTGCCAAGAAAACGACGAGGCCGCGGCAATAAAGCAAATGCCGCGGCCTCGTTTATGAGTGGTTGCGTTTTTAGAATTTGAAGGTAACGCCCACGCTCGTCACAAGTTGACGGTAGTCGCCGGTGAGCATGTATTTCAGTTCGCCAGTCAAGGCCACAACGTCGGTTATGGCGTAT
>CALUNI010000087.1 GCA_944321905.1 uncultured Muribaculaceae bacterium
GAAAACGGTGCCACTGTAGCCCGGGAATGTCGATTGCCCGAGCTTCCCGAGCGGCTTTATGTCGCCCGACGAAGCTACTTGCCGGCCGTTGGCGCATTCTCCAAACGGGTAGTTGCCACGTTGGTTGTTGACATATCCGTCGGTAGGGTATAGGTGAAATGCGTCGCTTTTCATGGGACTTGCTTCGTCAAACCAACTTTTGGGCATGGAGTGCTCGCGGTTGTAGCAGTCGCCTATGCCCGAATAGTTGCCGCATTGGTCGGTTCCGGGCTTGAACTTGGTGGTGGCATACATGTCCCATATCGTGCCGTCGTCTCTTACGTCGCTTTCCTTGAAAACGTTCCAGATTTTCTTATACCCTACGTCGGTGTGGTCGCCTACAATCGACTCAAGGGCATCGAGCAGTTCTCCCTTGTTCAGTCCCTCGGCTCGGTCGTAATAGCCTTCGGGCACCTCGGCCACGGCTTGGATAGAAGTCGTTAATATCATGGCTGCCACGGCTATTTGGCAGCGGAAAGAGTTGTTTCGTGTCATTGCTATTTTTTAGTTGTTTTGAGATTTGTCTGTCTTTCCTGCAAGCATTCCACATGCGGCGGCAATGTCCTCTCCGCGGCTTTGCCTGATGGTGCATATTATGCCGTGTGAGTTTAGCAAGTCGCGGAAGTGTGTCATCCGGGCTTCGGCGGCGGTGCAGAGCTTGACGCCCGGAATGGCATGGAACCGTATGAGGTTAACCCGTGCCCCCGACGGCTTGAGCAGCTTTGCCAGAGCCTCGGCATGTTGGTCGTCGTCGTTCACCCCTTTCCACATAATATATTCGGCCGACAATCGGCGTTGGTGGCGGAAGTCATACCCCTCAAGCAGTGAAAAGACGCGCTTCAGCGTATAGGCTTTTTCCACGGGCATTATGCCAAGTCGCTCTTCGTGGTATGGCGTGTGTACGCTTATGGCCACATGTACCGATGTCTCGTCGAGCAGGCGTTTAAGTCCCGGCAGTATGCCCACTGTCGATACCGTTATTCGTTTCGGACTCCAAGCGAATCCCCACTTTGCGGTCATTATTTCAATGGCTTGCAGCACGGCATCGGCATTGTCGAGCGGTTCTCCCATTCCCATGAACACCACGTTGGTCAGTTGCTCGGATTGCGGGATGCTCAGCACCTGGTTTATGATTTCGCGGGCTGTGAGGTTGCCGTGGAAGCCCTGTTTCCCGGTCATGCAGAAGTAGCAGTTCATTTTGCATCCGCGTTGCGTCGAGATGCATAGTGTTGCCCGGTCGTCGTCGGGAATATACACGCTCTCGACGGCCATTCTATCGCCCGAGGGGAACAAGTATTTTACTGTTCCGTCCTTGCTGCTCGCACTGTGGCTCGGATCGAAGCGTCCCACTTCATACCGTGTGGCAAGTTTGGCGCGGTTTGATTTCGACAGGTCGGTCATTTCTTCGATGTCGGTGACACGTTTTTCATAGAGCCATCGGCAAATCTGTCCGGCAGCGAAGCGTGGCATTCCCAGTTCGGCAACCACCGTTTGCAGTTGTTCGAGCGTCATGCCCAGTAGTGGTGTTAGTAGCGTTGTTTCCATCAGAGTTGTTCCCTTGTATTGTGATTCTTTTGTGCAAAGATAGTGCAAATCGAGAGCAGGACGCGCAAGCTTGCTTGAAGCGTTATGCCGAGATGCAGCCTATTTTCTGCAAAGATAGTGCAAATCGAGAGCAAAACATTCAAGCAGCCTTGAAATGTTTTTGCTACTGATGCACTATGCCTTATCCAAAAGACTTGCTTGCCAAGAAATGCTGTTGTGCTTGCAGGTACGACCGATCGTGGATTTTATATTTCCGAATACTCTATTTTCTTGCTTTTCCCTTCGTGTATTACTATCGGGATAGTGTCGGGAATGTTGCTGCTTGTGATTGTGACGCGTTTGGTCTTGAAGCCGACATACTGAACTTCGATTATGTCATCTTTATCCAAGCCACGCATACAGCATTCGCCATCAAATCCTGTTGCCATTGCCGATAGCTGTCTTAGTTCTTCAAGCTGCCTGTAATGGATGCATGTTGCTCCTATCATGGGTTCCTGGTTGGCATCATATATTATGACAGTGCGTTTTTTTAATCTTCTTGCTGGTATGTATGCATTCTTGTATCCTTGTTCTGCTGCCTTTTGATACCAGAACTCAGCCTTGTCAAGGTCTTTTCCTACGCCGCGTCCACGCTCATAACATAGTCCGAGGTTATATTGAGCGTGTATGTAGCTTTGGTCGGCTGCTTTGCTGAAATAGTAAAACGCTTTGTTATAATCAATTTTTCCAATTCTACCTGTTGAATAGTAAATTCCTATATTGTTTTGAGCATCGGCATGATTTAGCTCGGCGGCTTTCTCAAACCACTTTAATGCTTCTTTGTATTGCCCGATTTTGTCACATTCAAGGCCTATTTCATTCCATAGTTCTGCAATATATTCTTTGGCCTTGTCGTATCCACTTGTATATGCTTTGTTCATCCATTTTTCTGCCTCGTAAAGTGGTGAGGTCGATTCAATCTTGCCTGTATAGTACAGCATTGCCAAATAATAGCAAGCTTCGTAATTATCCGCTTCTGCCGCCTTTTTTAACCATCGGTATGCTTCGTCAAAGTTGCTCAAAGAGGAGTAATGCTTGTATAGTTCATACATGGCATCCGTGTCTCCAAACAGGGCATTGGCAATGTTTTTGTCAACCACCGGGCGTATGCTGCAGCCAAGATATTTGAGAAAGCCACTTACTTGTCCGCCTGCAAATTCATTAGAGAAGTGCAGGTGGCTTGCATTAGTCGATGGATAGTCGCCATGTGTGCCGCTCCAATAGCAACCTATCGAGCCGAGATATTTCAAGCTGTTGTCTTTGAATCCAGCTGCCGGCAGAAATATTGAGTTCCCGTTTGGCCCGGTTACTTCGTAGCCCTTTGTTCCTCTATAGCTACACCATTTCCATGAGCATTTGTATGCTAGTTCTTCTAATTCCTGTTCCGACGGTAACCGCCAATAATCGGTTTCCCATAACAAGCTTGCGGCATCGCATGCTGCGTTGCCGCTTATGTCGTTTAAACTGTTGTTTTGGGGTGTTTTGTAATTAGCAGTGGTGTATGACGCTTTAGGAGCTGTTTCGCCCCATGCAAAATAGTCGCCATAATCCTCGGGCGAGTCGCCACCCACGTTGCAAGTCGCCCAATACACGCTTAGTCCCAGATCGACATATCCATGCCTGTTTATCAATGCCATTGCTTCGCTTGGATTTGCCACGGGTAGAGGCTTCGGAACGTTATGTGGCTTTTGTGCCTGTTGTTCGCTTTGTTGAGGCTTTTGAGGCATCTTTGGCGGTAATATTGTGGTGTTTTGTGCCAAAGTGAGCATGGCTATGGCTATTACGCACGCTGTCAGTATGGATGGTTTTAGAATGTTTTTCATTTCTATAGTGTTTGTAAGTTATTGTTGCTGTTTGCCTTTTTCCACTTTGCATATTTCATTGTTATCGCTGTCATACCATGAGCCGTCGTATGGAGAGCCGAGTACGAACCGACCTTTGAAATACATATTATCGTTGGTCAATGTCAGTGTGCCGGTACCGTAGTAGTCGTTTGAGAAAGTTCCTTCGTAATGATTTAGCCCGTCGGATGTTGTAAACGAACCATTTCCGTCACGAAGGCCTTGAGTGTATTGACCAACGTATTTCCCGTTTTCGTATATTCCGGTGCCATATCCGTGTGGCATACCATTTTTTGCATCGCCTGTGTATTCAAACGTTATGCCTTTGGAATTGGTGATTTTTTCATTCTTCAGCTTTTCTTCCATTGGTTGGTTTTCAGCGAGCTCGGAGACTTGGATAGAATTTGTGGTATTGTTTAATATGGCTTCAGTTGCATCCGACTCGTTATTGCTGTCATAGAAAAAAATTAAAGTTATTGATAGAACGATAATAAAGATTATTGCACTTGGGATTAATACTGTCTTGAAAAACGACGGTTTGTATTTCTGTTTCTTGATATCTTGTATGTTGTCAATAATATCTGTTGTGGCGATGTCGTTGGTGTCGATGACTGTGACGGGGAGTTCGTCGGTTAGGTCTGAGGCAAAGTCGGCGACCGACTGGTAACGGTCGGCGCGGCGTGGCTGCATGGCGCGAGCGATGCAATCGGTGGTGTGTTGGCTGATTTTGCGGATTTGCAGCATATCGTATGGAAACCCGTTCTCGAAGATTTCGGAAGCTTCGGGAGGACATTCTCCTGTGAGCATTTTAAAAAGAGTGCCGCCAAGGGCGTACACGTCCATTGTTGCCGGAAATTCGCCTTTCGCATGGTGGCTGCCGCTATAGTTTGCCTGCTCTATAGGTGCATACCCCGGCGTGCCCGACCCGATCGAGGTGCTTGATTCGGGCTTGTTGTCTTTGCCGAACTGTTTCGACAGTCCGAAGTCGATTAGTGCCGTTTCGCCCGAGCCTCGCAGCACTATGTTTCCCGGTTTCAAGTCGAGGTGCAGCATGCGGTGGCTGTGCATGTAGGCGAGTGCCGATGCTATCTGCTTGAAATATTCAATGGCCTGCTCTTCGGGCAGTGAACCTTGTTTCTTGATTATTTCGTCGAGGCTTCCGCCTGTGCAAAATTCCATTGAATAGTATGATGTGGAATTGGCCTCGAAAGTTTCAAGCACCTTGACGATTCCCGAGTGCCGCATTCGGCTGAGGTTCAATGCCTCGCGGGCAAATTTACGTTTGTATTCGTCAAACAGGCCGCCCTTGTTGCTTGCCGTGACATTGGTATCCTTGCGCCCGTTGATGTCGCGCATGAAGAATTCCTTTATTGCAACTTGCACGTCGATATGTCCCAGTTGACCGGGTATTTGAGTCGTTGCGAGGTATGTAATGCCGAATGTGCCTTGACCGAGTACTTTCACTATTCGGTATGTGTATTCTTTCCCATGCAATATGGTTCTAGGTTGCAGTGCAGAATTTGCCATGATGAATGATTTGCCGTTAATTTGCGACCACGCCACTATGATTTTTGCAAGATGCGCCTGCACGGCGGCATGGCCTGTATGAGCCTTGTCCCTATCGAACCCGGCGATAACCGTTTCACAAAAATACGCAAAAATCTTCAAATTTGCGTAAAGATTGGCGGCGTTGCGATGGGGCAGTTAGGAAAAAACGTTTGCAGTTTGCAGAAGCAAAATATGACGAATATGGAAATCTGGCTATTTTTAGGCAACTGCTATCGAAGTTAAAAAGTAAGATTGAGGCTGCAGAGCTGCCGGACTATTGTAGCAGCTTAAGTTCGGTATCTCCGAAGCCGCTTGATGTATATGCTTATCATTCCGTAGGTTACGTTTGCTATATTGCTCACTCCACCAGTGGTTAAGCCGAGTGCATCCTCTCCGAGGCAACAAACAATCATAAGCCGGTCCACTCTGCGATTACAACCAATAAGCAGAGGCTGCCTCAACACAAACTTGAGGCAGCCTCTGGTATTGGACATGTGTTTTTACCCTGTCGTCAGTAACCAAAAATTTCTTCGGTGGTCAGATATTTGACTTGGCCGATTTTCTTGAGCGCGTTTATGTCGAGTTGGCTCTTGTCGCCGAGGATTCCGTAGTGGTAGGTTCTGCCTTTCACCCACTTTTGTTGGAAGTCTATCACATCCTGCAGGGTTGCATGTTGCAGGTATTCATAGAGCGAGATGCGATAGTCGGTGGTGCGGCCAAGGTCTTGTGCGTCGATATATGACCATATCACGTCAGACTTGATTACGCGGTCGGTACGCAAGCGAGCAATGTAACCGTTTCTGGCGAGCTCAAAAGACTGTTCCGACACCGGCATGTTATTTATTATCTCGTTGAACGCAGTGGTGGCATCTATCATTTTGTCGTTCTGTGTGGCTATGAACGAGAAGTAGGAGTAGTCGCGGTCTTTCTTGTCGGGCCTTCTTAATCCTGCAGTGGCCGAATAGGCGAGGCTGCGGCTCTCGCGCATTTCCTGGAACACGATTGAGTTCATGCCTCCGCCGAAATATTCATTATACAGGCTGCGGGCATTTTCAATCGATTCGTCGAACTTCTTTCCGTCGTTGGAGTATTGCATCATGTAGATTTGTTTTGCATCGTATGGCGCAATGTAAACGGCGGCCTGCGGAGTCTGCGACATTGCAAGTGCCACGCTTTCGGGCAGGTCGTTCAGCGTGTCGGCTGTCTTGTGTTCCTTTTCGATTAGGGCAAGGAAGTCTTCTTGGCTGCTTGGGCCGTAATAGGCCACGCGATGCTTGTAGGTTGACAAGCTTTTCAGACAGTCAATGGCTTTTTGCGGGTCGAGGTTCTTAAGCTCCTGTTCGCTAAGGACATTGTTTGACGGGTTTTTCGGTCCCCATGTCAAGTATGCCGACAGTCTGCTGAAGTTGGCACTTTGGCTGGCCTTGTCGTCGATGCGCTGTTTCAAGATATTGCCTACGAGCTTGTCATAAGCGTCCTTGTCTATCTGTGCTTCGTTGAGCAGTTTCTCAAACAGAGCCATTGCTTGGGGCATGTTCTCGTTCAATCCCGACAATGTTATGTAGGAACGCTCTGTGCCGCAGCTGACGTTGAACCAACAGCCGAGGCGGTAGAATTCGCTTTTCACTTCTTCTGCGGTCATGTCGCTCGTTCCAAGCAGGTCTAAGTATTGGCCGGCGAGGCTGAGCAGCTTGTCGTTGGAAGAACCGAGGTCGTAGATATACATCAAGTTGAATATGTCGTTGGAAGTGTTTTGCTTGTACAAAGCCTGCAAGCCCGGTTTAGGCTCGCTAACCGACAGGTCTTTGGAGAAATCGACGAACACCGGCTCGATGGGTTGCACGTTGGCTGCCGCCGTCTGTATCTCTTTTAAGAACGTGCTTGCGGTATCGCGGTTTGTGGCAATCGGCGTAATGGCCGGCTTGTCGATTTTATGCTCTTCGAGGTCTTTGCCTTGATGCTTGTAAACCACCACGTAGCTTGAGTCGGTGAGGTATTTGTTGGCATAAGCCATGAGATCTTCTTTGGTCAGTTTCGACAAGCGGTCGATCTTGTTAACTTCGTCGGCCCATGTGGTGCCATTGACGAATGAGTTCACATACCAGTCTGCGCGTCCCGCATTACTGTCCAAAGTGTACATCAGGTTTAATTTAAACTGGTTGATGTTTGCTTCAAGCAGTTTCTCGTCGAATTCGCCACGGCGCAATTTGCCGACCTCGCCAAGCAGCAGGTCTTTTACCTCGTCGAGAGATTGCCCCGACTTGGGCGTTCCGGCCATGAAGAATGCTCCGCCGTCGGCGAGCTGGTAGGGGAAGCAGAATGAGCTTAGCACCTTCATTTGTTGGTTTATGTCGAGGTCGATGAGTCCGGCTTGTCCGTTATATAGTGTTAAGGCTGCAACATTGGCAATTTCGGCATCTTGGGATGCGGCTTCGGGTATTCGCCACGCAAGGGTTACCATTTCTGCCTCAAGCCCTGTCACGTCGCGTTTGATTGGTTCTGTTATCGGTGTTTCGGCCTTTGTTTCGAGCTTTGGCAGATTGGGGTTAGGTTGCATGTCGCCAAAGTATTTCTCGATTGTCGCCATTGTCTGCTCCGGGTCTAAGTCGCCCGAGAGGCATATTGCCATGTTGTTAGGCACGTACCATTGCTTGTAGTAATTCTTGATGTTTGTGATAGACGGGTTCTTCAAGTGTTCTTGTGTGCCGAGAATCGTCTGTGTGCCATATGGATGGTTAGGATAAAGTGCGCCAAACATGTTCTCGATTACTTTGCGCATGTCGTTGGTCAGAGACATGTTGTATTCTTCATACACTGTTTCAAGCTCGGTATGGAATCCGCGAATCACGCAATTTTTGAACCGTTCGGCTTGTATCTTTGCCCAGTTATCGACTTCGTTGCTTGGGATGTTTTCGGTGTAGCAAGTCACGTCGTAGCTTGTGTAGGCGTTGGTGCCTGTTGCGCCTATTGCCGACATCTGCTTGTCGTATTCATTAGGTATTGCATATTTAGATGCTTCTTGCGACAGGCTGTCGATGGAGGCATATATTGCCTTGCGTTGCAGGCTGTCGGTGGTGGTGCGGTACACTTCAAATTGTTGTTCGATTTGGTCGAGCAACGGCTTTTCGGCTTCATAATCGGATGTGCCGAAGTGGGTGGTGCCCTTGAACATCAAGTGCTCGAAGTAGTGGGCAAGTCCTGTGGTTTCGGCAGGGTCGTTTTTCCCGCCCACGCGCACGGCAATGTACGTCTGGATGCGAGGCTCGTCTTTGTTTACTGTCATATACACCTTCAGCCCGTTGTCGAGCGTGTAGATGCGAGTGTTCATGGGGTCGCCCGGAACTGTTTCGTAGCCCTGTCCCGAGCAGCTTTGCATCAAGGCTGTCGCCGTTATTGCGGCAATGAAGCCAATGTTTCTGATGAAGTGTTTCATAAAAAAATATTTGGTTGTAGAAAATCGTGCTGATTTTGATCCTATATATGTGTGTATGTATGCAAAGTTATATAAACAAACCAATTATTCATCGGGTGAGCCGGAATAAAAAGCGTGAATAATTAGGCCGGTGTGTTAAAAATGCTTTTATGTGGGAAATAGGCATTTATTTGGAAAAATATTTTGCATGATGTGGCGGCAGTGTTGCAAATTAGAATGAATTGTACTAACTTTGCACCGCAATTTGTGAGGGCATTGATTATGCCTGTCGGCACAAGTTGCATACAAGACGTATTGAGGTTGCCCGTGGCTGCGTAGTCGGGAAAATGATGCTAAACTTCCGAGAAACAGACCATGAGGTGGATTGAGCGACTGCTCGCCAGATGCTGTGCCATGCTTCTCCAATTGATGCACAGTGGTTTTGCGAAGTGGCCGTCAATATTGTTTTGTGTGCGTGTTTTAGTGCCGGTGTGGCATGAAAGGAGTGGATATGCTACTCTTTTGCGACTCGGAATTGCGAGGAAACATATTTTAGAAACAAAAAATTAGATAATACGGCCATGTCAAAAGTTTGTCAAATTACAGGCAAAAGGGCGATGAACGGCAACAACGTGTCGCACTCGAAGAGAAGGACAAAGCGTAAATTCAACGTGAACCTGTTCTCTAAGAAATTTTATTGGGTTGAGCAAGACCAATGGATTCGCTTGAAGCTGTCGGCTTCGGGATTGCGTCTCATAAACAAGATTGGTCTTGACGCAGCATTGAAGCAAGCTGCAAAGAAAGGTTTTCTAACACAACTTTAAATCTTAAGAAGAAATGGCAAAGAAAGCTAAAGGTAACAGGGTACAAGTGATTTTGGAATGTACCGAACAAAAGGCCAGCGGTGTGCCGGGAATGTCGCGTTACATTACTACTAAAAACCGCAAGAATACAACAGGTCGGTTGGAATTGAAGAAATACAACCCATATCTTAAGAAAGTAACAGTTCACAAAGAAATAAAATAAACACTGACTCATGGCAAAGAAAACCGTAGCAACCCTTCAAAAGGGAGAAGGACGTACATATAGCAAGGTCATCAAGATGGTGAAATCGCCCAAGACCGGAGCTTACGTCTTCAAGGAAGAGATGGTTCCTAACGATCAAGTTCAAGCCACTCTCAACAAGTAATGCTGTAAATATATTTTTCCTAAATAATGTTCCGATGACGAGTTTGCAAAAGACTTGTCGTCGGAACTTTTTTTGTGTCGCTATAATATTTTTAGTACATTTGGTTCGATTAAATTTTTGTTTTCACTACTGTCCCGTAAAAGTTGATAAATAGTTCTTTGAAATTATTGAAATATAGTCAATTACGTGGTTTCTTGAG
>CALUNI010000088.1 GCA_944321905.1 uncultured Muribaculaceae bacterium
GAGACTTACATAGACGGAGAATGGGTTCGAGCCAAGGGCACGACGCTCGGTGCCGACAACGGCATAGGTATGGCAGCATCGCTTGCCGTGCTTGTGAGCGACGACTTGACGCACGGCCCCATAGAGGCTCTTTTCACCGTTGACGAGGAAACAGGCCTGACTGGAGCCAACAATCTGGGAGAAGGAATGATCGAGGGCGACATATTGCTGAACCTCGATTCGGAAGAAGACGGGGAGATATGCATCGGCTGTGCAGGTGGCATCGATACCACCATCACATTCAATTACAAGCAGTCACTTGCTCCCGAACGGTTCACATATTTCAAAATAAACATTTCGGGATTGCAAGGTGGCCACTCCGGAACCGACATAAATACGGGTCGTGCATGTGCCAACAAGTTGCTCGCTCGCTTCCTGTGGGATTTGTCGCAAGATTATGAAATATCGCTTTCGTCGATTGACGGCGGAAACTTGCGCAATGCCATCGCACGCGAGGCTCACGCCGTTGTGGGAATACATTGCGACCATAAAGAGCAATTAAGCGTAAGGCTCAACCGCTATATAGCCGATATAGAGAACGAGTATAAGCATGTCGAGAAAGACATGGTGATAAACATAGAAAGCACCGACATACCGGAGCATTGCATCGACGCAGAGACCGCCACGGCATTGATTCGTGCGCTTTATTGCGCTCCTCACGGGGTGGTATCGATGAGCCTGGATATTCCGGGGCTGGTTGAAACATCTACCAATCTTGCTTCGGTGAAGATGAAGCCAAACAATGAGATACTTGTGACAACTTCGCAGCGCAGTTCGGTAGAAAGCCGCAAGTATGACATAGCACACCAGGTTGAGGCAGTGTTCCAACTTGCAGGTGCCACGGTCACTCATGGCGACGGGTATCCGGGTTGGGCTCCGAATATCGATTCCAAGATACTTCAAGTGGCAACTTCGGCATACGCAGAATTGTTTAATGAAACGCCTAAGGCGACCGCCATTCATGCCGGATTGGAATGTGGGTTGTTCTTGACCAATTATCCGCATCTCGACATGATTTCGTTTGGTCCGACACTGCGTGACGTTCACTCTCCCAAGGAGGCGATGCACATACCTGCCGTTGAAAAGTTCTGGGCATATCTGACCAAGATTTTGGAAATGGTGGCCAAGGGTGAATAATAGAATCTAATATGTGGGGCAAAGGCTTTGACGTACATTATCAAGCAGTCTTTGTCCCATATTTTATGGTAAAAGGCATGAGAACCCTCTTTATATCTTGCGTTGTGTTGGCGGTAATGCTTGCCGTTGAGGCATTGTGTGTGAGAGGGTATCGTTGTGAGCCACAGGCTAATGTAGCCCCGCTTGACACTATGTGGCGTTATCCCGATGTGTTGCCGTATCCAATTGCCGCAAATAGTATATATGACAGCCTTGCCGCCGAGTTAAACGTAGAGGTGGCAGCTTTTAAAGCTGTAAGCAGCATAGAATCGGGCAGTCGGCATACGGCATTCATTTCACCGGGGTCGCCTGTGGTGAATCTTGAAGTGCCGATGTTTGTTGACATGTTGGAATCGGCGGGATATGATGTCGATTCGCTCAAGGTCGCAGTGCCCGATGCATTTTCAAGGCCAGATACAGACCGCTATGGCGACTTGTTGGCTGCTCAACGTGCCATGTACAGGGCAGCGTCGTCGATCGACGACAGCATAGCCAAGTTGAGTACGTATTGGGGTATGTATAAAATAAGAGGAAGCAATTGGGCTTTATGCGGGGTTGGCTCGGTAGATGAGTTTGTCGAGATGATGAGCGAGTCGGAAGACATGCAACACAGGCTGTTTGCAACCTATTTGAAGAATACGGGGTTAGACCGCTATCTAAGGAGTAAAGATTGGGAACGATTTGCGCGTGCATATAACGGAGCCGGATATGCACGTAACGGATACCATGTCAAGCTTGAAAATGCGTATGCCAAGTATAAAAGCAAAAATAATAAGTAGTAGATGAGGCGTTTGTTTTTAGCGTTGCTTTTTGCTGTTGCGAGTATTGTCGCTCTTCTTGCTCGAAGCGTGAGCGGGACGGTTGTAGATGGCAGAGGCGAGTGTGTGCCGTTTGCAGCCATTTATTTTAAAGAACTGCATCGTGGAATATCGGCCGATAGTGAAGGCCGGTTCCAAATAGAGTTGCCCGAGGGTGAATATTGTTGCCGCGTGTCGTCGCTTGGATACGAAAGCATTGAAACCCAAGTAGAGGTGTCGAATGAAAAAGAAACTTACAATTTCGAGCTTGAACGGCGCCCTTTGGCTCTTGAAGAATTGAATGTAACTGCCGATGGGGAAGAAAACCCGGCCGACATAGTGATGCGCAAGGTTATAGCCCGTGCTCCATATTATGAATGCACTCCCGACAGCTTCGCTGCCAAAGTTTATGTGAAAGGGTCGGGAAAAATAACCGACACTCCCGGAGTGTTTGAATTGTCGTCAGACTTTCGCAAGGAAAAAGACAAGATGGTGAACCGGCTGTTCGTGCTTGAAAAAGTGAGCATGGTCGAATTTGGCGCGCCGGGCAATTGGAATGAGCGTGTCGAGGCTGTCAGCAACACGTTTCCCGACGAGTTGTCGATAGACATGCCGGTGTCGTTGGATAATTTTTATGGAAAAGAATTATTTGGGTCTCCGTCGCCGTTGCGCGAGGGAGCATTTACATATTATAGCTATAAGCTCGAAGATTATTATGAAGATGACGGCATGTTTATCAATAAGATAAGCATAAAACCGAGGCGCAAAGAGAACGGACTCTTTTCGGGATATCTGTATATCGTTGATGGAGACTGGTGCCTCAGTGCTGCCGATTTACATTTGTCGCAAGGTGGGCTGCTCGATATTCACGTCGTTGCCACATTTCAGCAGGTCGAGCCGGGCATGTGGCTGCTTGGCTCGCAATCTGCCACATGCCATGTGGGGGTGCTTGGTGTGAAAATGACCGCGTTTTACACGCTCTCGGCGCAATATTCTCATATAGGCAGCGTGCCCTTGCGAGACGGAGAAGTTATCCCCTTGACCGAGCGTGGCCGCCATATTGCCGATAAGATTACCGATATAAAGCAAAAGGATAAATTGTCGAAAAAAGATTCGTATAAACTGTCGGCATTGACGGCTGCGTTGATGGAAGAGAACTTGTCGGCACGGCAGCTTATAAAACGGCGGTCGCGGTATGACCTTACTTATATGCTCGGCAGTCATAGTTCGATGAGCGACAGTATGGCTTCGTGCCGGGATTCGGCATATTGGGTCGCGGCTCGCAGCGTGCCATTGGATGAAGAAGAGCTTGAGAGCTACCGGCGGCACCAAGAAGATACCGTCACACGTAAAGAGGATTTGGAAGGCGGTGGAGTTGGTGAAATAATCGGCAATGCTATTTTTGGAGGAAGCCGTGTCAGACTGTTCGACGACAAGGCTTGGCTGAATATCGGTGGGTTGACGTCTATTTGGTCGGGATACAATTTTGTCGATGGTTACAAGGTGGGTTTAGGACTGAGCATGGGGTATGACTTCAATGAAGGCTTGTCGGCAACGATTTCTCCATCGGTTTATTACAATACAGCCCGCAAGGCTGTGACGGGCAGCGTGAGCGTGCAGCTTGATTATGCTCCGCTGCGCAAGGGGCGGCTTGTCTTGTCGGGAGGACGGGTATCGGCCGACTACAATGGTGAGACCCCCGAGTCGGCAGCCGTGATTGCAATACAGTCGGCATTGTTTGCTCGCAACGATGTGAAACTGTATGACCGTGCTAACGTCACGATTAGCAACGACATAGAAATAGCCAACGGGACGAGCTTTTCGACCGGTGTGTCGTGGGAGCGTCGCCGCCCGCTTGAGAATCATGTGGAGCATAGTTGGTTTAAGAAGTCGCCTTCGCCAAATGTGCCGAAAAACGATTTGTTTGCCGGTCTGCCTTCGGTCAACGATGCCTTGACCGCCCGCATAGCCGTCACCTACACCCCTGCGGCTTATTATTACATAATCAATGGGCGCAAGCGTTACCTGCGTTCGCGGTTTCCTACTTTCGAGTTGGCTTATACCCGAGGGATTGGTTACAACGATTGTGCGCCGTCATATAATCGCATAGACTTGAGCATCGAGCAAGAAGTGGAGTTGGGAATATTCAATAAAATCATCTACCAGTTGCGCGGAGGAATGTTCCTTGACGCAGACAGGTTGCAATTCCCCGACTATAAGCATTTTTCGGCAACACGTTTCCCGCTTACGTCGCGTCGGTTTGCCGACAGCTTTGTCCTGCTTGACAATTATGCTTACTCCACCGACAGCCGTTATGCCGAGGCGGGATTTACGTGGCAGGCTCCGCGCATGGTTCTTAAGCAGTTGCCATTTTTGAGGGACAAGAACTTCAGTGAATGTCTGCATCTGCGTTTGGTTGTCACGCATCACCGCCGTCCTTATAGCGAGCTTGGGTATTCGGTCAATGTTTTTGACGTGGCTTCGGTGGGAGTCTTTACATCGTGGCTTGGTGTGGATTACCGTTCAGCCTGTGTCTCGGTTTCACTGCCGCTCGAAGGTGTTTTTTAGCAAGGATGCAACGGCTCGACGACATGAATGGAGCCGGACATTAGGACAAAGCCACAAAAAACGTTAATTGTATGCCGACTTATTGTGTAAACAACTAATTTTGCACTACTTTTTTAGTAAGAAACATGCCTACGATATTAAATATAGAAACTTCGACCGATGTGTGTTCGACTGCCTTGACACAAGATGGGCAAGTGCTTGAGCATCATGAAGATTACGGGACTCATAATCATGCAACAGTGCTTAGCCGCTTTGTGCAGAGCTGCATGACTTATGCCAAGTCGCGCGAGTTGCCAATCGATGCCGTGGCCGTGAGCATAGGTCCCGGGTCCTACACCGGCTTGCGCATAGGCCTGTCAGAAGCCAAGGGGTTGTGTTTCGGACTTTCGGTTCCGCTGATAGGCGTGAACACTTTGCAATTGCTCACTGTGACGGCGATGTTTTCCAATTTCTTTGAAGAGGACGACATCTTGTATGTTCCGATGCTTGACGCACGTCGGAAGGAAGTATATACGGCGGTTTATACTCCGGCATTGGAGCCACTGTTGGAGCCGCAGCCGATGATTCTCGATGCCGATTCTTTTGCCCGGTTCCGCGACGGACACACTTTGGTGCTAGTCGGAAACGGGGCAGGTAAGGCCAAGGATATCCTGGCTTCGGGGGAAAATATTCGATTCTTGCCCGAGGTTAAACCTGTGGCTGTTGATATGCTGGCTCTTGCCGAAAAGCATTTCCGTGAGGGGCGGTTTATCGACGTGGCTTATTCCACACCGTTATATTTGAAAGAATTCCAAGCCACCACTCCGAAAAAGATGTTTTGACCGGAAAATGTAGGATGCGCCTCGGCAAAGCAAAAACAAATCAAGCTTTGTTTTTTTGCATTGCACTCGATTCACTATATTTTGATAATATAGGATGCGTCTCGGCAAAGCAAAAACAAATCAAGCTTTGTTTTTTTGCATTGCACTCGACTTTCACTATATTTTGATAATATAGGATGCGTCTCGGCAATGAAAAAAACAAATCAAGCTTTGTTTTTTTGCATTGCACTCGACTTTCACTATATTTGTACCCAAGTTTATAAGAACTCTGATGGCCATAATGGATTTAGTATATAACACCCAGAAGGAAAAATTGATACTGCCCGAATATGGGCGTAACGTTCAGCAAATGGTTGACTACTGCGTTACTATTCCCGACAGGGAAGAACGTACCCGTTGTGCATATACCATAATACAAATCATGGGAAACCTGTTCCCTCAAATCAGAGATTCTGAAGACTATAAGCACAAGTTGTGGGATCATCTCGCTATCATGTCGGATTTCAAACTCGACATCGACTTCCCGTATGAAGTTGTCAAGCGCGAAAGCTTGGCGAGCAAGCCTCAAAAGGTGGAATATAAGCTCGACCATATAAAGTACCGTCACTATGGCAAGATAATAGAGCTGATGATTGACGAGGCATGCAAGTATCCCGACGGGCCGGAAAAGGATGCACTGGTTTCGCTGATAGCCAATCACATGAAGAAATTGATTTTTTCAATCAATAAGGATGGCGTGGAAGACGAGAAGATACTAAAGGATCTGTATCATTATTCCAAGGGTAAGATAAACCTTGATCCTGCAACATATAAGTTGCGCGAGTTTAAGGAGGCACCTGCGGCCACGCAAGCTTCGACCGGGAAGAAAAAGAAAAAGAAATAATATTCTTGCAAGGGGAGAAGTGCCGTGCGTGCAGAGCTATAAGTAATTATTCACATACTAATACATGCAAAAGCCATGAGTACATTTGTCGTTGAAGGTGGTCACCGGTTATGCGGCGATATAATTCCGCAAGGTGCCAAGAATGAAGCATTGGAAATATTGTGTGCAACATTGTTGACCGAGGATGTCGTGACCATACACAACTTGCCCGACATTCTTGATGTCAACAACCTCATAGCCTTGTTGAAAGACATGGGCGTGGCGGTCACTCGTATCGGAGAAAGTTCCTATACGTTCCAAGCAAAAGATATCAACATCGCATATCTTGAAACTCCCGAATTTTGTAAAAAGATGTCGTCGCTGCGTGGTTCGGTGATGATAATAGGTCCGCTTCTGGCTCGGTATGGGTATGCTGTATTGCCTAAGCCTGGAGGAGACAAGATAGGCCGTCGCCGTCTCGACACGCATTTCCTCGGCATCATGAAACTCGGTGCCACTTTTGAATA
Organism: uncultured Muribaculaceae bacterium; assembly: GCA_944321905.1. GTDB lineage: Bacteria > Bacteroidota > Bacteroidia > Bacteroidales > Muribaculaceae > Avimuribaculum. The sequence continues at coordinate 6,791 of CALUNI010000088.1, forward strand.
TAAGCCCGACAAGCGTCTGTATGAAATAAAGTCGGGCAGGCTGCATGGCGAGTACATGCTGCTCGACGAGGCCTCGGTAACCGGCACGGCCAACATATTGATGGCATCGGTGCTTGCCGAGGGAACCACAACTATTTACAATGCTGCCTGCGAGCCTTATTTGCAACAGTTGTCAAAGATGCTTGTGTCCATGGGCGCGAAAATCAGCGGTATCGGGTCAAACTTGCTTACGATAGAAGGGGTGCAAAGCCTGCATGGGTGCGAGCATACCATCTTGCCCGACATGATTGAGGTTGGCAGCTTTATAGGAATGGCCGCAATGACGGGTTCCGACGTGACGTTGAAAAACGTGTCGATAAAGGATCTTGGCATTATTCCCGACAGTTTTAAGCGGCTTGGGGTAAAGCTCGACGTTGTGGGTGACGACATACATATTCCGTCGCAAGACGTGTATGAAATAGAAACTTTTATCGATGGCTCGATAATGAACATAGCCGATGCGCCGTGGCCGGGACTCTCGCCCGACTTGCTTAGCGTGATGCTCGTGGTTGCCACGCAGGCCAAGGGGTGCGTGCTCATACACCAGAAAATGTTTGAAAGCCGCTTGTTCTTTGTCGATAAGTTAATCGACATGGGTGCGCAGATTATCTTGTGCGACCCGCACCGTGCCGCCGTCATAGGGCTTGGAAAGCGCAACTCGCTCAGAGCCTCAAACATGGTGTCGCCCGACATCCGTGCCGGCATAGCATTGCTGATAGCGGCAATGTCGGCAAAAGGGACAAGTTACATACACAATATAGACCAAATCGACCGAGGCTATCAGGATATAGACAAACGGCTTAATGCCATCGGTGCGAATATCATAAGGACTTCGTGATGGCGCGAAGCCGTATTCTTTGTTAATTATGATAACTCGTGAAGAAATATTAGAAATAGGCGTTTTCAACAAGCCTCACGGCGTGGACGGTGAGATAAGTGCCACATTTGACTGTGACAGCGAGATCGCAAGGGAATTCAGCTGCTTCATTTGTGACATAGACGGAATATTCGTGCCATTCTTTGCCGACTCGATACGTGAAAAGAGCGTGACAACGCTGCTCTTGAAATTTAACGGGTTGGACAGCAACGAGGAGGTGCGCCGCCTCGTCAACAAGAAGGTGTTTGTGCTTAAAAAAGAGTACGACGAATTGCAATCGGAGATTGGCGATTGCGACTCGGTGCCGACCGACTATTTTATAGGTTACACGGTTTGTGACGGGACGCTGCCCGTAGGCGAAATCATCGGCATAGACGATGCCACCGAGAATGTGCTGTTTGTGGTTGAGCGAGGCGACGGCTCTACCGTATTGGTGCCTGCCGCCGACGAGCTTGTTGCCGACATCGACCTTGAAGGCAAAGTCATAACCATGATTTTGCCCGATGGGCTGTTGGACATGTAAACACTTTACGGGGGAAAAAAGTTTGAGTGGAATCATGCACAGCCTTTTGTGAAAACGAATCTCAGAATTATGTTCAAGCAATATTTAAGCAGTCTATAGCAAAACAATTAATCATATTATTTTTAAAATCTTATCTTAGAAAACAACAAAATGGAAACTAAGGAGTTTGATGAAAACGATGCAATATCGTTCATCAGAAATTATGTGCCAAGCGAAATCAAGAACAAGTATAGCGATGACGACATACTGCTTTTGATTGATACTATGTTTGACTACTTTGAAAAGGGTGACGATGACGAGATTCTGTATGACGATGACGTGGAAGACGAATATAACATTAACGAAGTTGTCAATTACGTGAAAAAGAACCTTCGCAAGGATCCCGATAACCAAATCGACGTCGATGACATCAAGTATCTGGTTGAAGGCGAATTGGAATATGAAAATACGTTGGATGAAGATTGAATATAAAAAAACTTGTATATTGTTCATGATGATTGTCTGCATGGCCGTTTTATCGACCATGCAGATTTTTGCCTCGTCGCCGTCTGCCACGGTTGCGGCAACAGGCATTACGGGATTGACATATGACGAGAGTGTGGCTACGCCTGTTGTCGATGAGGCGATAACCAATTATGTGCGCAGCTACCAGATGTCGAGGGCAAAGTCACTTGTCAAGGCCGGATATGAAGTTGAAATGATGCGCAGCCGTGAGGTGATAGTGGTAATTCTGCCTGCGGCTCAACTTTTTAATATGGCAGGCTCCGAGATTACCGGGAAGGGCGCGAGGAAATTGGCTTCGTTGGTAGGCTATCTTGGCGATCCGGGATTTTATAGGATAGTAGTCGCCGGCTATACCGACAACACTGGGTCGGCCGAATATTGCCTTGAGCATAGCGGGAAGCGTGCCGTGGCTGTTGCCGACTGGCTCAGAAGCAAGATGGACGGTACCGAGATACTGGATTTCGGAATGGGCAACGAAAGTCCTTTGCTGCCAAACAATACTTTTGCCAACCGCGCCGTGAATCGCCGTGTCGAAGTCTTGCTTGTCCCGGGCGACGGGCTGATAAGCCAAGCATGGAAATAATGAGTGTAATGTCGGGAATTATTGTTAACTTTGCGCTCATAAAAAATAATTTTGGTAATGGCAAAAGAGCTGAAAGATTTGACCAAGCGATCAGAAAATTATTCGCAGTGGTATAACGAGTTGGTCGTTAAAGCCGACCTTGCCGAGCAGTCGGCTGTGAGAGGGTGCATGGTAATAAAGCCCTATGGGTATGCCATATGGGAAAAGATGCAGCACCAGCTTGATAAGATGTTTAAGGAGACGGGACATGTGAACGCTTATTTCCCGTTGCTCATACCTAAGTCTTTCCTTAGCAAGGAAGCCGACCATGTGGAAGGCTTTGCAAAGGAGTGTGCGGTGGTTACGCATTATCGCTTGAAGAACGACCCCGAAGGGCGCGGAGTGGTGG
>CALUNI010000089.1 GCA_944321905.1 uncultured Muribaculaceae bacterium
CGGTAAAACCGTTTTCGGTCAACATTTTCTTGATTGTTGCCACTGCAAGGAAGTTGCAAGGGCTGTCGTCAAGGAATCTAAGCAGAGAACTAATGTGCCTGTCCATGAGATTATTCGTGTATGAAAAAGTGTGTGAGTGGTGGAGTCAGTTTTTGTAGTAAATAGAGTGTAAGGCTCTCAGCACGTTGCACAGCGTCTGTCCCCAGTAGTTGTCGAAGTCTTCCTTGATGGCAGAAATGGCTTCGTTTATGGTTTCGTTGGTGGCATCTTTTACTGTAGCCACGAGGTTGTACAGCGGTTGGTACAGGTCGGCAAGGTTTTCGCTGATGTTTGTGCTTATGGGCGTGTCGGAATATTTCATGTCGTCCATGAATACTTCGAGGTATGTGTCGTCTTCTCCTATCATGCGGCTCACGTTGGTACGCACGGTGTCATAGTCGTTCTCGTCGAGGAAACTGTCGATGAAGCTGTCGCTCTCGTTGTCGGCCTTTATGTCTGAGGCCGATATGTACAGGCGTGGCAGCAGTTTAAGCATTTCGGCCAAGAAGGCCGTGCGATCTTCGTATTGGAAAACGTTTTCTACCGCGTGGCAATATTCGTTGGCAAGCGCGATGAAAGCAAGCGTATTTGGGCTGAGGCTGTTTTCTTCTGACATCGTTATCGGTATAAATTATGTTTGAGGATATACTGGTAAACATCATCGGGCAGATAGTAAGTGATGTCGTCGCCGTGTGACAGCTTCTCGCGTATCATTGTCGATGATATTTCTATGATAGGAGAGTCGAGTGCCTTGACTCGGTCGTGGTACTTGTCGGGAATAGAGATGTCGTATCCGCGTCGCGGATATACATATATCTTATATCGGGCAATTATTTCGTCGGAGTTTTTCCATCGGCCGAAAATCGACCAATTGTCGGCACCGATGACAAGGATAAATTCGTCGTCGGGGAATTTTCCCGACAATGCGTTAAGCGTGTTTATCGTATAGGACGGGTACGGCAAAGAAAATTCAAATCCCGATGTTATCACGTTTCCAAACCGGCGAGCCACCATGTCGGTCATGCGCAGGCGGTGCATGTCGTAGGAATGGTCGTAGCCGGTCTTGACAGGGTTTTGTGGCGACACCATCAGCCACACCGTGTCGAGGTCGGTGTTGTTTGCCAGATAATTGGTCAGTATGGCATGGCCTGTATGGATGGGGTTGAACGACCCGCCGAAAATTCCTATCTTCATCGCGTGGCTTAATCTTACTTGTTTATGAACGATTTGATCAAGTCCTCGGTTTCCCTTACGGCGACATCGAGGCGGTCGTTGACCACAATCTTGTCGAATCTGTCGGATTGTGCTATTTCAAAGCCGGCCTTTTCAACCCGTTGGTCGATGGCTTCGGGCGAGTCGGTGCCACGGGAGTTTAGGCGTTGGCGCAGGGTGTCGATGCTTGGCGGTTGGATGAATATCGACAATGCGTCGTCGCCAAATTTGCGCTTCACGTTTATGCCTCCCATCACGTCGATGTCGAGTATCACGTTTCTGCCCTTGTTGCGGATGCGGTCGATTTCGCTGCGTGGGGTTCCGTAGTAGCGTCCCGGATATACTTCTTCGTATTCGATTAGTTCGTCGTTGGATATGGCATTCTTGAATTCGTCAACCGACATGAAGTAATAGTTCACGCCGTTTTTTTCGCCACGCCGAGGCTCGCGCGTCGTTGCCGAGATTGAAAATTCGAGCTTCAAGTCGTGGTTTTTGATGATTTCGTTGATTATGGTCGATTTCCCGCAACCCGACGGTGCCGAAATTATGATGAGTTTGCCTTTTTTCATCATTTCTGCATTACATTACGTTTAACACCTGTTCTTTGATCTGTTCAAGCTCGTCTTTCATTTTCACCACTATTATTTGCATTTCGGCATGGTTTGACTTGGAGCCGAGCGTGTTTATTTCCCGTCCCATTTCCTGGCTGATGAAGCCAAGTTTCTTCCCTTGCCCGTGTCCGTTTTCAAGCGTGTCGATGAAATAGTCGAGATGGTTCCGTAGCCGCAGCTTCTCTTCGGTGATGTCTAATTTCTCGATGTAGAAAATCATTTCTTGCTCAAATCGGTTGTGGTCATACTCCACGCCGTCGAGTTTTGAAAGCGAGTCGAGTATGCGAGCCTTTATCTTTGCTATGCGTTCTGCTTCGAGCGGTGCGACATCGTTGAGCAGGGCGCGTATGTTTTCTATTTTCTGCTTGAAGAATTGTTCAAGCCTGCGGCCTTCCTGTGTGCGGAATTCTATCAATGCGTCCACAGCTTGTGTGGTGGCTTGTTTGATGGCCTCGATTTCGCCTTCTTCCACGTCGCCCGAGCCTGCGTCGCTCTTGATTGCGTCGGGCATCCGCAGCAGTGTGGCAAGCCAGTCTTGCGGTTCTGGAATTCCGAGGGTCTCGGACAATTGTTGCAACTGTCGCTTATAGGCCGCCATGGCTTCGATGTTGATGGTGGCCGTCGTTGAGCTTTCGTTGGCCTCGGTGTAGATGTATAGGTCGGCTTTTCCTCTCTCTAACGTCTTGGCAACCATGTTGCGCAATTCAAGTTCGATTTCCCTATAAGCTTGCGGCAAGCGTATCGCAAGGTCTAACTGTTTGCTGTTTAAGGATTTGATTTCGGCCGTTATCTTTTTGTCTTTAAAGACTACCACGGCTTTCCCAAACCCAGTCATTGATAAAATCATTGCTATGCTTTTTTTGCAAAATTAGTGTAAAAAAAGCAAGATATGATATAAATCAAGAAAAAAACGACATGTTAAAATCGCTTTTTGGCATTATGTGTTTTTATGTGTTGCGCAGGTAGCGTAAAAATAGAGAGATTTGTTTTGTGTTGCGCCCGATTTGCAGTATCTTTGAAACAAATAGGCTGCATCTTGGGCATGGCTGCGAATATGTGTCGGCTTTCGTTGTATGCCTGCCGTTTTAAGATTCTTCTTTTGATAGAAACCGAATATTACGATATGAAAAGACAGATTGTAGAATGCGTTCCCAACTTCAGCGAGGGGCGCGACAAAAAAGTTATAAAACAGATAACCGATGAGATAGAGTCGGTAGAAGGTGTCAGATTGCTCGATGTCGATCCGGGCGAGGCTACCAATCGCACCGTGGTGACGTTTGTAGGCAGCCCCGATGCCGTTGCCGAGGCTGCATTCAAGGCCGTGGCCAAAGCCGCCGAGGTGATAGACATGCGTCGGCATCATGGGGCGCATCCGCGCATAGGCGCTACCGACGTGTTGCCCATCGTGCCGGTAAGCGGCATAACGCTCGAAGAGTGTGCCGAGATTGCGCGGCGGCTTGCAGAGAGGATAGCCGCCGAGCTGTCGATTCCGTGTTATTGTTACGAAGCGGCTGCGTTCAAGCCCGAGCGTCGCAACCTTGCCGTATGCCGAAAAGGGGAGTATGAAGCTATAGCCGAACGGATAACCGACCCCGATGAAGCACCCGATTTTGGCGCAAGGCCTTATGACGAGCGCGTGGCCTCTACGGGATGCACTGTAGTGGGGGCACGCGATTTCCTTGTGGCTGTCAATTTCAACCTTAACACCACTTCTACGCGCAGGGCTAACGCTGTCGCATTTGACGTGAGGGAGAAAGGCCGCCCCGAGCGCGAGGGAAATCCCATTACGGGGAAAATAAAGACCGATGCCGAGGGACGTAAAATCATGCGTCCCGGCACGCTGAAGGCGACCAAGGCCATAGGGTGGTATATCGAGGAGTATGGCATAGCGCAAGTGTCGATGAATATCACTAATATTGGGGTGACACCGCTTCACAAGGCCTTCGACGAGGTGTGCAGATGCGCCATGTTGCGCGGATTGAGGGTCACGGGAACCGAAATTGTGGGACTTGTACCCGAACGCACTTTGCTCGATGCCGGACGGCATTACTTGCACTTGCAGCATCGTTCAACGGGCATTCCTAAAGAAGACATAATAAAAATAGCAATCAAATCACTCGGCCTTGACGATTTGCGGCCATTTAATCCGCAAGAAAAGGTCATAGAATATATGCTTGATGCCGACAAGGCAGCGGACAGTAAATTGACGGCCATGTCGGTCAAGGCTTTTGCCGACGAGACTTCTCGCGAGTCGCCGGCTCCGGGCGGCGGTTCTGTTTCGGCCTACATGGGTGCGCTCGGTGCTGCTCTTGGAACGATGGTTGCCAACTTGTCGGCTCACAAAGCCGGTTGGGACGACCGTTGGGAAGAGTTCAGCTCTTGGGCCGACAAGGGGATAAGGCTGCAAGCCGAGTTGCTGCATCTGGTGGATGAAGACACCGAGGCGTTTAACCGCATAATGAATGCCTTGTCGATGCCGAAGGGCAGCGAAGAGGAGAAACGGCAACGAGCCGATGCGATAGAGCAGGCTACGCTGTATGCGGCACAAGTCCCGCTTGAAACGATGCGCTGCGCTTGCGAGGTATTTGAAGTGTGCCGGGCGATGGTTGTGGAAGGAAATCCCAACAGCGTCACCGATGCCGGGGTTGGGGCGATTGCGGCTCGTGGTGCCGTGCTTGGAGCCGGACTGAACGTGAAAATCAATGCAGCTTCGCTTTGCGACAAGGCACGCGCGGCCGAGCTTGTCGCCGAGGCCGACCGCCTTGCGGCCAAAGCCGAGGCACTGGAATCTGAGATATTGAAATTAGTCGAAGAAAAAATCAAGTAAATCACATAATATGACACACGAAGAATTTGCCAGGCAGATATGCGCCGGTATTCCCGACGAGCTGCCTCAGCCACAGCCATATGACGAGGCGGTAAATCATGCGCCTCGCCGCAAAGACATACTTACCCACGAAGAGAAGAAGTTGGCCTTGCGTAACGCTTTGCGCTATTTCCCGGCAAAGTTCCATGCCACGCTTGCTCCCGAATTTGCCGAAGAATTGAACCGCTATGGGCGCATTTACATGTATCGTTTCCGCCCGACGTATAAGATGCATGCTCGTCCCATCAGCGAGTATCCGCATCGCTCGCTTCAGGCTGCCGCAATAATGCTCATGATACAGAACAATCTTGATCCCGCCGTAGCCCAGCATCCGCATGAGCTTATTGTGTATGGGGGCAACGGGGCCGCGTTCCAAAACTGGGCGCAATATTTGTTGACGATGAAGTACTTGAGTGAAATGACCGACGAGCAAACCCTTGTGATGTATTCGGGGCATCCACTCGGCCTGTTTCCATCGCACAAGAATGCCCCGCGCGTGGTAGTGACAAACGGGATGGTCATCCCCAATTACTCGAAACCCGATGACTGGGAACGACTTAATGCTCTTGGCGTAAGCCAGTATGGGCAGATGACGGCAGGTTCGTACATGTATATCGGCCCGCAAGGCATAGTGCACGGGACTACCATAACGGTACTTAATGCGGCAAGAAAGAAACTTGCCGATTATCCCGGGCGTACCGACATACACGGCATGTTGTTTGTCTCGTCGGGGCTTGGTGGCATGTCGGGTGCGCAGCCTAAGGCGGGAAACATTGCCGGAGTGGTAAGCGTTGTTGCAGAAATCAATCCTCAGGCTGCTCAAAAACGTTATGACCAAGGGTGGGTTGACGAATTGCACGACAATCTCGACGAGCTGATTCCCGTAGTAAGAAAGGCTGTTGCCGAACGCAGGACTGTTTCTCTTGCTTATGTGGGAAATATCGTGGATTTATGGGAGCGTCTTGCCGACGAAGACATACGCGTTGACCTTGGCAGCGACCAGACCTCGCTTCACAACCCGTGGGCCGGGGGGTATTATCCCGTCGGGCTGACGTTTGAGGAATCGAAGCGTATGATGGCCGAGGATCCGGCAAGCTTTAAACTGGCGGTCGAGGCTTCGTTACGCCGGCAGGTGGCTGCGATAAACCGGCTCACGGCCAAAGGGATGTATTTCTTTGACTATGGCAATGCCTTCCTTTTGCAGTCGCAACGTGCGGGAGCCGACATTACAAGTGCCGACGGTAGATTCCGTTATCCGTCGTATGTTCAGGATATAATGGGACCTATGTTTTTTGATTATGGCTTCGGCCCGTTCAGGTGGGTATGCACGTCGGGCAATCCCGAAGATCTTGCCATTACCGACCGTCTGGCCACCGAGGTTCTCGAAGAGATAAGACTTACTGCACCCGATGAGATAAAAGGCCAGCTCGATGACAATATACACTGGATACGCGAGGCCGGACGAAATCATTTAGTGGTGGGTTCTCAAGCCCGCATACTTTATGCCGATGCCGAGGGACGCACGAAAATCGCGCTTGCTTTCAACGATGCTGTCGCAAGTGGCAGGCTGAGTGCGCCGGTGGTGCTTGGGCGTGACCACCATGATGTGTCGGGCACCGACTCACCGTTCCGCGAGACAAGCAATATTTATGACGGCTCGCAATTTTGTGCCGACATGGCCGTGCAGAATGTGATAGGCGACTCGTTCCGTGGCGCTACATGGGTGTCGCTACACAATGGTGGCGGCGTAGGTTGGGGCGAAGTCATAAACGGTGGTTTCGGCATGGTCGTAGATGGCTCGGCCGACAGTGAGCGTCACATTCGTGAAATGCTTTTCTGGGACGTGAACAATGGCATTGCACGGCGCAGTTGGGCTCGCAACGGCGGTTCTATGCGTAGCATAGAGCGGGCAATGGAGCAATGTAGCGGATTGAAGGTGACAATGCCAAACTTGGTGGACGACAGTATTATAAATCAATTTTAAATGTCGGCATCATGGTAATATGATGCCGGCCAATTGTAAATTTTCAGAATCATGACACATAAAATATCGGCCGAACATCTGACTATAGAACGTATAGGGGAGATTGTGGGCAAGGGATATAGGATTGAACTTAGCGATGACGCTCGCAACCGCATAATCAAGTGCCGGGAATATCTCGACAAGAAAATAGCTGAAAACAGGGCTCCGATTTACGGTGTTACTACAGGATTCGGCTCTCTGTGTAACGTGTCGATAGGTGGCGACCACCTCGCACAATTGCAAATCAACTTGATGATGTCGCATGCCTGCGGGACGGGAGAGCGTGTGCCTAACGAGATAGTGAAGATAATGCTTCTTCTTAAGATCCAGTCGCTCAGCTATGGGTATTCGGGCTGTAAGCTCGACACGGTGGAGCGACTTGTGGATTTCTTCAACAACGACATATATCCCGTTGTGTATATGCAAGGTTCGCTTGGTGCATCGGGCGACTTAGTGCCGCTTGCCCACCTGTCGTTGCCGCTTGTCGGACTTGGCGAGGTAGAGTATAAGGGCAAGGTTATGTCGGGTGCCGATGTGCTTCGCCGCAAGGGTTGGAAGCCCATACAGTTGGCTTCTAAAGAGGGGTTGGCGTTGCTCAACGGTACGCAAAACATGAGTGCGTTTGCCGTGTGGGCATTGCTCAAGGGGCATCGTTTGTGCCGTCAAGCCGATGCCATATCGGCAATGTCGCTTGATGCTTATTGCGGCCTTGTCGAGCCGTTTATCGATGCCGTTCATCAGGTGCGCCCTCACAGGGGGCAGATAGAGACGGCTGCGGCCATACGGCGGTTGCTGAATGGCAGCGAGATTGTGGATGCGCCGAAGTCGTATGTGCAAGACCCGTATTCATTCAGGTGCATACCGCAAGTACACGGGGCGGCAAAAGACACGCTTGCCTATGTGGAATCGGTCATCGACACTGAAATAAACTCGGCAACCGACAATCCTACCGTGTGCCCCGACGATGACTTGATTATCTCGGCCGGTAATTTCCATGGCGAGCCTATCGCGCTGCCTATCGATTTCCTCGCCATAGCGATGAGCGAGCTTGCCAATATCTCGGAACGCCGTATATACAAGCTCGTGTCGGGTACTCGCGGCCTGCCGAGTTTCTTGGTTGCCAATCCGGGAGTTAATAGCGGGTTTATGATTACGCAATACACGGCGGCTTCGATTGTAAGCCTAAACAAGAGCTTGTGTACTCCGTCTTCGGTTGACAGTATCCCTTCGAGCCAAGGGCAGGAAGATCATGTGAGCATGGGTGCGAATGCCGCGATAAAGTTGTATAAGGTGGTGCTGAACACCGAGCGTGTGCTTGCCATAGAGTTGTTTAATGCGGCACAGGCCCTTGACTTCCGTCGTCCTCTTAAGTCGTCGTCGGCCATCGAGGCGTTGTATGCCCGTTATCGCCAGGTGGTGCCGTTTATTGTCAATGATGAGGTGATGTATCCGCATATCAGCCATTCAATTGATTTCCTCAAACATGATGATTGTGACGTATGCGACTGATTGTGACTAACATATCCACGCTTGTGTGTGACCGTCATGGCCGTGAGCGGCTGTGTGGCGAAGAAATGAAGCGTCTCGACACGATAGGCAATGCTTATCTGCTTGTGGAAGATGGCATAGTGTCTTCTTTCGGCAAGATGGACGAGCTGTCGGGTGAAGGGTTGCGCACCGATGAGGTGGTTGACGCGCATGGCGGGATGGTATTGCCGTCGTGGTGTGATTCGCACACTCATATAGTGTATGCCGGAAGCCGCGAGGGTGAGTTTGTTGACAAGATACGAGGGTTGAGTTATGCCGAGATTGCCCGAAGGGGTGGCGGCATACTCAATTCTGCCGATTTATTGCATAAGCTATCGGAGTCGGAGCTATATGACGTGTCGATGCAGCGTGTGCATGAGATAATGGCTAAAGGAACAGGCTGCGTGGAGATAAAAAGCGGTTACGGACTTAATACCGCCGACGAGCTGAAGATGCTGAGGGTGATAAGGCGCATAAAAGAAAACGTGCCTATGCACGTTTCGGCAACGTTTCTCGGTGCACATGCCGTCGGTCGCGGTTATTCCATGGAGCAGTATGTCGATTTGTTGGTTAATGAAATGATTCCCGAGGTCGGGCGTGAGCGGCTTGCCGAATTTATCGATGTGTTCTGTGACGAAGGTTTCTTCTCTCCCGACGACACGGCTCGAATACTCGAAGCCGGTGCCGCCTGGGGGATGCGACCCAAGATTCATGCCGATGAACTTGCAGCGTCGGGCGGCGTGGAGGTGGCGATAAGGCATGACGCGCTCTCGGTCGATCACCTTGAACGCATCACCGATGCCGAGATTGAAATGTTGCGCACGTCGAATGTCGTGCCTACCGGGCTGCCGGGAACGTCGTTTTTCTTGAACATGCCATATGCGCCGTTGCGTAAGATGATTGATGCCGGTTGCGCCGTTGCCGTCGCAAGCGACTATAATCCCGGTTCCACGCCTTCGGGCGACATGAAGTTTGTGGTATCGCTTGCTTGCGTAAAGATGCGCTTGTTGCCCGCCGAGGCCATCAATGCTGCTACCATCAATGCCGCATGTGCTATGGGGCAAAGCCGTGACTTCGGTTCTATCTCGCCCGGTAAGTGTGCCAATTTTTATGTCACCAAACCGTTGCCATCGATAGACTTTATACCTTATGCTTATACTACGCCAGTAATCAGCCGGGCCTATCTTGCAGGCCGCCGGGTGGTGTAGTGTGGCGATGTTTATGGTAAAAGGTTAAATGAGGGTGTGTCGTAATGCACGATGCACCTTCTTTTTTTTCGTTAGCCATAAAATCGGTTCATGTACTATAAGCTG
>CALUNI010000090.1 GCA_944321905.1 uncultured Muribaculaceae bacterium
CTTGTCGCCTCGCTGTTCTTCTTGTGGGGCGTGGCTCACAGCATCCTTGATGTGCTGAACAAGCATTTTCAGGATGTACTGGTCATCTCCAAAGCTCGCAGCGCATTGGTACAGGCAATGGTCTATGGCGGCTATTTCCTAATGGCAATTCCGGCCGGGCAGATAATCCGCAAGTGGGGCTACCGCACAGGCATTGTAACCGGGCTGTTGCTCTATGGCATTGGTGCATTATTGTTCATTCCCGGCGGTCAGTTGATGTCATTCCCATTCTTCCTGTTCTGCCTGTTTGTCATAGGATGCGGGCTGACGTGTCTCGAAACCTCGGCCAATCCCTACGTTACCGTACTTGGCGAAAAACGGTCGGCGGCAGGCAGACTTAATCTTGCGCAGGCTCTCAATGGGCTTGGCTGGGTAGTAGGCCCGATGATTGGAAGTCTGCTAATTCTCGGAGAAGATGGGGGCAATATTTCTTTGCCATATGCAGTCATAGGTTTTGTGGTCATTATATTGGGAGCTGTATTCTCCCGGCTGCATCTGCCAACACCAGATGAGCAGAATGAAGAAAAAGACCAAACTGTTGCAACAGCGACACCACGCACTTCCATTTGGCAAATACGCACATTTCGCTACGGAGTTGTGGCATTGCTATTGTATGTGGCAGCACAGACCGGCATCAACTCATTTTTCATCAACTACGTCCTTGAAGCCGACACCTCTCTAAGTCCGTCCACGGCAGCGATGATGCTTTCCATTGGTGGCATGGGATTGTTTATGGTGGGTCGCTTGCTTGGTTCGCTCATATTAAAGGCTATAGCTCCGGCTCGGCTGATGACAGTCTGTGCCACTGGTGCAACAATCTGTATGCTGCTCACCGTCACTTCCAACGGACTGATAGGAATGACGGCACTTTGCCTTACCTATCTGTTTGAGAGCGTGATGTTTCCTACCATTTTCTCAATGGCACTGACCGATGTCACAGGCTGCAATACCAAGACCGCATCCTCCTACCTCGTTATGTCTATCGTGGGCGGAGCAATCTCACCTGTACTGATGGGCGTATTGGGCGAAACCAATATGGCACTCGGATTTCTTATCCCCTTGGGCTGTTTCATAGTGATAGCGACATACGCTATCCTATACAAGCAACTGAGAGGTGTATCAAGAACAGTCACCAGTTGATACAATCATTGTAAGGTGCTGTATCAATGTCAGCCATCGTGGAGCAAAACCATGATGGCTGACATTGGTTTTAAAGGGCAAAATATTTACCTTTTTTGATAACAACAGAGAAAAAACATTCAGACAAGGGAAGTTATACCGACTTTGGACTATGAATTTAGAACGAATAAATTTACAAATTGTAACTTAACATGATATTATGTGCGGAATTGTTGGATATATAGGGTACCACAAGGCATACGATGTACTAGTGCAAAGACTTCACCGCTTGGAATACCGAGGCTATTATAGCGTAGGTGTCGCCCATACCCGATAGGCAAACACATGGTGAGCCCAGTAATGTGAACGCCACCCACAAGTGGCACAAAGCGGCAATCTCACCTTGGTACATAACGGCACAATTGAAAACTATGCCGCGGTAGAGAAAGGGAATCCCGACCTGCTGATAGCGGCAAGAAAGAGCTGCCCGTTAGTCATCGGGATGGGCAAAGACAAGATATTATCGCTTCGGACGCGACACCCATCGTGGGATATAGGGAAAGGTAGTCAATCTGAAAGACTACGAGATTGCAGAAATCCGGCGACCTTCCGGCTTAAAGATACAACCCATTGAAGACGGTAAATCTTTCGCTTAACATCCAGACCTTGAAGATGAGCGTTGAACAACTGTAAAAAAGGCGGTTGCCAGAGGGTTATCCCGCCTCCGAAATGAAACGTGCCCCCATTGCCTTGATTGACCAAGAAATGCCCATGGTGGTCATTACTCCCGATGACTCTTTGCATGACAAGATTGTGAGCAACATCCAACAAGTAAGGACTGTTTCTCAAGCCGAATAAATTAGAACCGACCAAGCCTATATCAAGGTGATTTGGCAATTATCGAGCGAAGCCACTCTTGCAAGGCTTTCCACACGATACCCCAGCGAGCGCAAATGGTCGCCACCCTCTTGAAAAGCCTTTTCTATGATAAATCCAAATCCGCATATTACAGCACCGGCTTGATTGGCAAGGTCTATTATGCCATTGGCGGCATTGCCATATGCAAGAAAATCATCGATGAAAAGAATACGATCGTCTGCCGTAAGGAAATCGGCACTGATGCACACCGTGTAGTCGCGGTCCTTGGTGAAGGAATGGACTGTGGTCGCAAGCATATTTTCCATGGTTTTCGGCTGCTTTTTCTTAACGAAAACCACAGGCAAGTGCATCACCGCGCCGGTCATTATGGCCGGTGCTATGCCGCTTGCCTCTATGGTGACAATCTTGTTGATACCGCTATCGGCATATAACCCGGCAAACTCTTCACCGATTCGGCACATCAAGTCGGGATCCATCTGGTGATTGATAAAGCTATCGACTTTCAGTATTCCGCCGGGATAGCACTTGCCATCTTCCAATATTCTTTTTTTCAGTAATTCCATGTATGCTAAGCTAAAAAAACACCACTGCCACAAGTGGAGGGCAATGGTGCATGAAAACCTAACCCCCTATGGGGGAGTTTACTCTTTTTGGATTAACCTTCAGTGATGGCGTCGCTCGGGCAAGATGCTGCGCAGCTGCCGCAATCGATGCACTTATCAGGGTCAATGTGATAGATGTCGCCTTCAGTAATAGCGTCAACCGGGCAAACACTCATGCAAGTGCCACAGGCAACGCAAGCGTCGGTAATTACATGTGCCATTGTAGTTGTAGAATTAATTAGATTAAACAGATTAAACAAATATTGGTGCAAATGTACTGTTTTTTTTTATACTGGCAATTTTAAAGCCGATTTTTTTATTGCCGAACCACGTGTTTTACGTCATGAGAGAGCGATACTTCGACGGCGGCATCCCAATTTGCCGCTGCACATAACGGCTGAAGTGCGAGAATGATGAAAAATTCAAGCGGTCGGCGATATCCTTCAATGGGATCTCTTTCCGGCTGAGCAATCGAGTTATCTCGTGGGTCGTAAAACGGTCTATCCAATATGTAGCAGGCATCCCGCTCACCTTTTTGCACACCTCGGTCAGGTAATGGGGCGTTATGAAAAGCCGCGAGGCATAGTATGACAGGCTGCGGCTTCCGGCATATTCCTTGTCATAAAGCAACCCGATGAAACGCCTCAGTAAGTCGGCATTCCGTTCCGATACGCTATGAAACATCTTGTTGCGGGCATGAATGTCATACAGGTCGAGGATATGGGCAAGAAGCAGATAGCCCATCATCTCATCACGAAACAGATGGCTCTCATCGGCAATCCTTTCCTTAATGCGCTGCAAATCTTCAACGCATATTTTATAGTCGCGGGGCGACAGCTTGATTATGGGGTTCAACAGCAGCGACATGTGCCCTATTATACCGTAATTGCTGCGAATTGACATGGAAGTTATAAACCGTTCGGAGAGACACACGATAATCGCCTCGAAATCGCCCGATTCCGAAAACTCCGAAGCAAGCGACGGATTGGGCATAATTACGTAGTCGCCGGGGACGACATTATACCGCGCATAGCCGCATGTGAAGCTCATGCCCCCTTTCATGCAGAGGATGTGCAAGACATAACCTGCATACCTCACAGGCCGGTAGTCGGCAAGCGAATTCAAAAATACTATTTTATCCCACGCACTTTGTTCCATGACTTTATATACTTATCCATGCTGACGTAAAAATATATAAAATCCACGAATTGTGAAAATCTGTCCACATATCGTGTAACTGTTTACATTGTCGGGCAGCATATCTTTGCATCACAAACATAAAGACACAAAACGAATGAAAGAAGTAAGATTAAACAACGGCCTGATGATGCCGGCCATAGGATTCGGAGTTTATCAGATACCTGCGAATGAAACAGAAGAGGTTGTAAGCAACGCTCTTGAAACGGGATACCGCATGATTGACACTGCCGCTTCTTATTTCAACGAAGAGCAGGTGGGGAATGCCATCAAGCATAGCGGACTCAAGCGCGAAGAAGTCTTCGTCACCACCAAGCTATGGGTGCAAGACTACGAGTATGACGACGCTCTGCATGCGTTCGACAAGTCTATGAAATTATTGGGGCTTGATTATCTTGACCTTTATCTTCTGCACAAGCCATACGGCAACTATTATGCCGCTTGGAGAGCCTGTGAACGCCTTTACAAGGAAGGTAGAATACGGGCCATCGGCGTGACAAGCTTCTCAAACGAGAGATTGCAAGACCTTTTCCTCCACAATGAAGTGAAACCTGCCGTGAACCAACTTGAAACCAACCCGTTCTTCCAACAAAAAGCTGCAAACAAATTCCTGCAATGCGAAGGCATACAGCATGAAGCATGGGCACCCTTTGCCGAGGGACTAAACGGCATCTGGAACAATTGTGTTTTAAAGGAGATTGCCGAAAAACATGGCCGCACAGTAGGACAAGTAGTTCTCCGATGGCTAAATCAACGCAACGTGGTGGTCATTCCGAAAACCGTACACAAAGAGCGCATGATAGAAAACATTTCCATTTTCGACTTCACCCTAACCGAGAATGAAATGGAATCCATTGCCCGATTAGACACAGGCAGGAGTCCCATTTACGACGACATGGACCTGGCTACGGTTAAAGGAATAGGGTTACATAAAATACACGAATAATAAACAAATACACACCCCGGAAAAAGATGAAAACAATCACTTTAAACAACGGTGTCGAAATGCCCATGATGGGCTACGGCGTATGGCAGATCGCTCCTGCCGAGTGCGAGAATTACGTATCAAAAGCCTTGAAAGCAGGATACCGCTCCATCGACACGGCACAGGCCTATTACAACGAAGAAGGCGTAGGAACTGCCATCAGCAAAAGTGGCATTCCGCGCAAGGAAATATTCTTGACCACCAAAGTATGGATAAGCAACTCGGGGGACGAGAAAGCCGCCCAAAGCATAGACGAGTCCCTTCGCAAACTAAAGACCGACTATATCGACTTATTGCTCATCCACCAGCCATTCGGAGATTATTACGGCACATACCGCGCCATGGAAAAAGCTTACAAGGCAGGCAAGGCACGCGCCATCGGACTAAGCAATTTCTACGATGCCCGCTTTGTGGACATTGCCGAAAACATGGAGATTAAACCGGCAATAGTGCAACTTGAGACACACGTATTCTCGCAACAGACAAGGATGCGGAAACTGGCAGCGGAATATGGCACACGAGTCATGGCATGGAGTCCGTTGGCGAGAGGCATGAACAATCTGTTCGGCAATGAAACTCTGAAAAACATTGCCCGTAAATACCACAAAGATATCGCCCAAATATGCTTGAAATTTCTGACCGGCGAAGGTATCATAGTCATCCCGCAATCCACCAAGCCCGAACGCATCGCAAGCAACCTCGCCATTGAAGATTTCGAGCTGACCGAACAAGAGAGGGAAGCAATTCGCCAACTCGACACGGGCTCTCCCCTTGCGGCAGATTTCAACGATCCCGCGCTTGCCAAGTTCCTGCTGGACTACGACAAGCAATTCAATCCCGACAACAAATAAATTAACGTGAATTCGGTGTTAGAAACAAACGCAACCTACCTGTTATATGCCCACCTTCAGAGCCGCGAAATTTTGCGGCTCAAACCACGTAACAAAGCGCAAGAAGATGACAGCGCGGCGAGAGACTCAAAATTTTGCGTCACCACAAGGCCGACACTTCCTTATCCCAAGCTCGCGCTAACTTACGGCAAATCAATGAAGCGGGAGGCACACAAGGTGTCACATGATTTCGTAAGGATAGGTAATGTTCCACAAGAACAATGGATGCCCGGGCATCGACGTGCCTGCGCCACACCTGTCTTTCATTTCTATTATGTGACCAAAATCGGCGACCGACAGCTTACCCATGCCCACGTCAACCAACGTACCCACTATGGCTCTTACCATATTGCGCAAGAAGCGGTCGGCGGTAATGGTGAACACCATTTGGCATCCTTCCTGCTCCCAACGCGCATGAGTGACCGTGCAATTATTGGTCTTGACATCGGTATGCAGCTTGCTGAAACTTGTGAAATCGGTATATTGCCGCAGGGTTGAGGCTGCTTCATTCATCAAGTCGAAATCAATTTGCGGCGGATGCTGCCAACTGAGAGGATACAAGAAAGGAGACTTTTCGCGATGGGTAAAATACTTATAGGTGCGGCTCGTGGCATCAAACCGTGCATGAGCGTCGTCGGCAACCGGGAATATGGCATGTATGGCTATGTCTCGACCAAGCAGGCTGTTAAGGCCGCGTATCAGCCGCGATGTGTCGCCAAGCCGAGAAGCTGAATCAAAATGCGCTATCATCATGGCCGCATTCACCCCGGCATCGGTGCGCCCGGCTCCGGTGATGGCAACAGGCGTGCGCAATATGGTGGACAATGCCTTTTCAATGGCTTCCTGCACGGTAGGTGCATTAGGCTGAATTTGCCATCCGTGATAGTTTGCGCCGCAATACGACAGTCTGATAAAATACCTCATTTAATCATTATTATATCTATCACCATTCAATAGAATATGTGCCAAATATAAGACCATGCACAATTGCGTATATGTGATAATCTTATATTTGGCACTCTTCATCCACACACATTATGAAAAGCCCTTAATCTTTTTCGAGATAAGTATAACCATACAATCCCGAGCGATAATTGCTGAGGAATTCCCTGCCCTCTTCGGGAGTGATTTTGCCATTCTTCATCGACTTGGTTACCCAGGTCTCCACGTTGCGTACAAGCCTCTTCGGGTTGAACTGCACGTAATCAAGCACCTCGGCCACTGTTTCGCCGTCAATCACTTGATCGATATCGTAATGGTCTTTATACACGCTGATGTGCACGGCGTTGGTGTCGCCAAAGAGGTTGTGCATGTCGCCAAGTATTTCTTGATACGCTCCTACCAGGAAAACGCCAAAGTAATACGGCTCGTCAGGCTTGACCGCATGCACCGGCAACGACGTGGAAGTGCCATGCACCGAGATGAAGTTGGCTATCTTGCCATCGCTGTCGCAGGTAATGTCTTGTATGGTGGCCATCTTCGACGGACGCTCGTCAAGACGATAGATTGGCATTATGGGGAACACCTGGTCGATAGCCCACGAGTCGGGCAACGACTGGAACAATGAGAAGTTGCAGAAATACTTCTCCGGCAACATTTTGGCAACCTTTCGCAATTCTTCGGGCGCATGTTTCATGTCGGCTGCAAGCTCGCTCACATCGCGGGCTATCGACCAAAACAATTTTTCAATCATGGCCCGGGTGCGCAAGTCGAGCAGTCCGAGGCTGAACAAGTCGAGAGCCTCTTCCCTGATTTGAAGTGCATCGTGCCAACTTTCAAACAGCCTTGGCTGATTTATGCGGTCCCATATGTCATACAGCTCACGCATCAACTCATGGTCGGTATCGCTTATCTTGTCGGTGTTCTCATCCCATTGTGGCAGACAGGTGGATTGCAACACCTCAAACACCAGCACCGAATGGTGCGCGGTGAGCGAACGCCCCGACTCGGTTATGATGTTGGGCTGCTTCAACCCGTTTTTCTCGCAAGCGTCCACCAAGGCCGAAACAGAGTCGTTGACATACTCCTGAATGCTGTAATTCATGCTGCTCTCGCTTGCGCTGCTGCGAGTGCCGTCATAGTCAACGCCGAGTCCGCCACCGATATCCACAAAGTCGATGTCGAAGCCCAACTTCGAGAGTTGCACATAAAATTGCATGGCCTCGCGCAATGCGTTCTTTATGCGGCGTATCTTGGTGATCTGGCTGCCGATGTGGAAGTGTATGAGCTTCAAGCAATCGGTCATTTTGTTTTTTTCGAGGATGTCGATTGCCGTAAGCAGCTCGCTCGAATTTAGTCCGAATTTACTTTGGTCTCCACCCGACTCTTCCCACTTGCCGCTGCCCGAGTTAGAGAGCTTGATGCGAACCCCTATGTTTGGGCGCATCTTCAAGCGTTTCGCAATCTCTGCTATGAGTTGCAACTCATTAAGCTTTTCCACGACAAGAATGATGCGGCGACCCATCTTTTGGGCAAGCAATGCAAGCTCCACATAATTCTCGTCTTTATATCCGTTGCATATTATAAGCGAATTTTCCGAGGAATTTATTGCCAACACCGCGTGCAGCTCGGGCTTGGATCCCGCTTCGAGTCCTATCTTGAACTTGTTGCCATGGCTCACGATTTCTTCCACCACCTGCTTCATCTGGTTCACCTTGATGGGATAAATGATGAAATTTTCGGCCGTATAGTGATATTCTTCTGCGGCCTGTTGGAAACAACGTGAAATTTTCTCGATGCGATTGTCAAGGATGTCGGGGAAACGCAACAATACGGGTGCCGTGATGTCGCGCACCTGCAATTCGTCCATTACCTCCTTGAGGTCAACCGCCACGCAATCTTCCTTGGGCGTTACAGCCACATGCCCCTTGTCGTTGATGGAAAAATACTTCAATCCCCACCCGTTAATGTTGTATAGCTCTGCGCTGTCTTCGATGCGCCACTTTCTCATGCTCGTAGTGTTTTTTTTTTGCTATTAATTATTAAAAAAGTATTGATGTAACAATCGTAGTATAATCACCAAGCAAAATTAATTATATTTTATCTATTTGCTATTATACAAGATGCATAAATTTGCTATCTTTGCATCATAAAAGTGCTACGACCCTGCGGTCATGCCCGGTGGGCGTGTATGGCACTTGCGTATCGACAGAAATTTTTAGTCACTTATAAATTTAACTAAAATGGTAAATTACAAGGATCTTGGATTGGTTAACACCCGTGAGATGTTTGCCAAGGCTATCAAAGGCGGCTATGCAATCCCTGCTTTCAACTTCAACAACATGGAACAGTTGCAAGCAATCATCAAGGCTGCAGCCGAAACCAAATCGCCGGTAATCCTTCAAGTATCGAAGGGTGCCCGCAACTATGCCAACGCCACATTGTTGCGTTACATGGCCGAAGGTGCCGTAGAATATGCAAAAGAGCTTGGTTGGGAACACCCGCAAATCGTTCTTCACCTCGACCACGGCGACAGCTTCGAGCTTTGCAAGTCGTGCGTTGACAGCGGCTTCTCTTCTGTCATGATCGACGGTTCGCATCTTCCCTACGAAGAAAACGTTGCTCTTACCAAGAAAGTCGTTGAATATGCACACCAATTCGATGTAACCGTAGAAGGCGAGCTCGGCGTGTTGGCAGGTGTTGAAGACGAAGTGTCGGCAGAACACCACACCTACACCGACCCCGAAGAGGTAATCGACTTCGCTACCCGCACAGGTTGCGACAGCCTCGCCATCTCAATAGGTACCTCTCACGGTGCTTATAAGTTCAAGCCCGAACAATGCACCCGCGACCCGAAGACCGGCCGCCTGGTTCCTCCTCCATTGGCATTCGACGTGCTTGATGCCGTTATGGAAAAGCT
>CALUNI010000091.1 GCA_944321905.1 uncultured Muribaculaceae bacterium
ACCTATTTTAGTTTTTCTTCACTGCCTCGGGATACTTGATACGAGAGTGGTACATCGTACACAAGCGCGAGATAAAACAAGACTTTATTTTTTCGACATCGCGGAAGCTCAATGGCGAATCCTTGAACAGGCCGTCGGCTATCTGCGAGTCGATTATACGGTTAACCAAAGCGGCTATCGACGAGTCGCTATGGTCGGTGAGGCTGCGCGAAGCCGCCTCTGTGGCATCGGCCATCATCAATATGCTGGTCTCTTTGGAATTCGGATTAGGCCCAGGATAGGTATATGGGGCAGGATCTATTTCCTCGTCGGGATGCGCGTTACACATCATCGTATAAAAGTACTTTGCTTTGCCGCGCCCGTGATGTTGGGCTATGAAGTCTTTTATCACTTGGGGCAACTTGGCCTTGTCGGCTCGCTTGAGGCCGTTGGTCACATGCTCGATGATAATCTTTGCGCTCACGTCGGGCGACAATGCCTTGTGCGGGTTCTCCCCCCGCTGGTTCTCGGTGAAGAATGCCGGATTGTCGATTTTCCCTATGTCGTGGTATAAGGCACCGGCTCTCACGAGCTGCACGTCGGCCCCTATGACATGAGCCGCCTCGGCAGCAAGGTTAGACACTTGCAACGAATGCTGGAAAGTGCCGGGACATTTCTCCGACAACTCGCGCAATAGCGGAGTATTGACATCGGTGAGTTCTACAAGCGTAACCGTGGAAGTGAACCCAAACAGCTTCTCTATGAGGAATATGAAAATGTAGGCGAACGACAAGAAAAGCACATTCATGCCAAAATACAGGAACACCTTCCAGTCGATATCTTGTATCGTGCCCTTGTCCACCACTTCGAGTGCGCTATATGTCACCACGTATGCAAGCAACACGAGCAGCGCACACTTCACCAATTGCGACCGGCGCGACAACTCCTGCAGCGTCATTATCGCCGTCATGCCGGCTATGAACTGCAAGAAGATGAATTCCATCGGGTATGGCACCACCATGGCACACAACATTGTCTCCACAAGGTGTGCAAACATGGCTGTGCGCGAGTCGTAGAACGTGGTGATTATTATCGGGAGCAGCGTGAACGGCATTACATACACGCCTATGGTAGGCATGGTGACAAGCACCAAGTAGATGACAAGGGTAAACACGGCCACAGCCGCCACAATAAACAGCAACCGGCGCATGTCGGCAAACGTGCGCTGCCTGAAGAGCGACAAGAATGCATAGAAATACAACAACAGCAAGGTGGCGATTACTATCTGCCCGGCAAACCGATAATCGCTGCTCTTGACGGTTCCTTCGCGGCTTTGCTGCAAGTGTTCATATTCCTTCAATATCTCATAAATCTGTGGCGTTACTTTCTCACCCCTGTCGATGATGCGCTCTCCTTTCTGCACCACGCCCACCGGGGCAAGAGCTTTCAAATAAGCTTGTTCGAGCATGCGTCGAGACTCCACGGTATCGCACACGACATTGGGATTCAAGTATTGCGACAGCTTTACGTTGTCAAATATGATGTGGGCGTAAGGCATGGGAAAAAGTGAATCGATTGAAGCGTAAGCCCTACGCACCGAACGCATTTCAGCCGTGGGCGACAATTGCGCCACGTTCCCGACTATAAACCTCACATTAGGCATTTCGCCATTGCGTATTTTGTGATACGTGTCGTTGTCCACAATGCCTTCGGCATAGAGTTCCCTTACCGCCCCTACTATCTGCCTGTTCAACACTGTGCTCACCTGGCCGCTTTTCGACAAAGCCTGTTCAAGATTGGCTATGTTTTCTTTTGCCACGGCATTGTCGCGCTTGTATATGGGTATGAATGCGCGGTCGATGCTGTCGCGCTGCTTGGCCGCGCTGGCCGAGTCGAGGTTAATGGGAATCTCAAACGGAGCCGTCATCAACGAATAGGGCCACGGCTTGCCAACGGCATAACTGAGATTTTGGTCGCTCTCTCGTGGTATGAAATATGAGATTACCGCAATGGCTGCGACAAACAGCAAAAATCTTCCTACTCCTTTTTTACTGAATTTCAACATAATATATATGATTAATCCATCCTCGCTGCCGACTTGACGCCATCAACGGTCTTGATTTGCTTGCACAGCTTGTTAACCACGTCAACGTCCTCTACGTCAACATCGAGGTCGCATTGGAACACGCCCTTGTCGGCAGCAATATTGAGGCGGCGAATGTATATCGACAGATTGGTTGATATTATCGAAATGATTTCCTGCAATATGCCCATGCGGTCGATGCCCTCCACATGCACCGAAGCCGGAAACTTTTCATGCTTGGTTTCCCACTTGGTGGTTACGATGCGGCCGCCAAAACTGCTTTTCAACCGCATGGCATTCTCACACGTGAGCTTATGCACGATGACGTTATTCTGCTCATCGACAAAGCCAAACACATCATCACCCGGAATCGGATGGCAACATGGAGCGATGCGGTAATTGCTTACGCCGTTTTCGGTCTTGAGCAAATATGTTTTTTTCATGTCGATAGGATCGGCAATCTTTTCCACGACGGCTTCTGGCTCCTTTGAGCGGTTGCGCTTCAAAGGGTTCCTAAGCAACTTGTTCAGTATGTTCTTGCTCTGCGGCTTTAACGGCTGCAACAATTGCGGAGAAAGGGCAATATCGTCGTTCCCAATCATATACAGCAACTCGTCCTTATTGTCGAGATTTTGGGCTGCCACAATCTTGGTTATGTTTTCATTGCTCTGCTCTATGCCGTTTTCTTCCATGAATTTGGCAAACCGCTTCTCGCCCTCTTCAACCACGGCACGGCGGTCTTTACGCAAGGCCGCATTGAGCCGCGTGCGCCCCTTGGCCGTGGCCAGGAAGCCCATCCACTCGGCTTTGGGATGCTGCGACTGGGAAGTGAGCACTTCCACCTGGTCGCCGCTCTGCAACTTGTGAGACAGCGGCACAAGACGATGGTTCACCTTCCCGGCAATGCAATGCGTGCCTATCTCGGAATGCAGATAAAACGCCACATCGAGCACGGTAGAGTCCTTGGGAAGCGTAATCAGCTCACCCTTCGGCGTGAAAACCAATATTTCCGAAGCAAACAAGTTGAGCTTTATCGTGTCGAGGAAGTCAAGGGCGTTAGGCTCGGGATTCTCAAGGATGTCTTGTATGGTCTTAAGCCATGCCGCAAGTTCCGGCTCCTCCTCGCCCTCGCCTATTTTATACTTCCAGTGGGCGGCAAATCCGCGTTCGGCCATGTCGTCCATGCGCTTGCTGCGTATCTGCACTTCTATCCAGTTGCCGTCGGGTCCCATCACCGTCACGTGCAGCGCCCTGTATCCATTGGCCTTGGGAGTGCTTAGCCAGTCGCGGGTGCGGTCGGGATGGCGGCGGTACATGTCGGTTATCTCGGTATATATCGCCCAACACATCTTTTTCTCGTCGGCCTCGTTCTCGCAGTCGAACACTATGCGCACGGCATACAAGTCATATACCTCGTCAAACGGTATATGCTTGGTTTCCATCTTTTTCCATATGGAATAAACCGATTTCACGCGAGCCTTTATCGTATATGTCAGGCCCATCGCATCGAGTCGCTCCTTTATGGGGCCGGCAAACTTGTTATATATCTCGTTGCGCTTTGCCTCGGTAGCGGCAATTTGTGCGCTTATCGACTTGTATATCTCGGGATGCTCATACTTGAAGCTCAAGTCTTCGAGTTCGGTCTTTATGGCAAACAATCCCAGCCGATGTGCAAGCGGAGCATATATGTATAACGTTTCTCCCGCTATCTTATACTGCTTGCTCGGCAGCATCGAGCCAAGTGTGCGCATGTTGTGCAGGCGGTCGGCCATCTTGATAAGTATCACGCGAATATCGTTGTTCATGGTAAGCAACAACTTGCGGAAATTCTCGGCCTGCGCCGATGCCTTGTCGCCAAATATGCCCCCCGATATCTTGGTCAGCCCCTCGACAATCTGAGCCACCTTCTTGCCAAACTGCGACTCGATGTCCTCCACCGTGTAGTCGGTATCCTCTACCACATCATGAAGCAAGGCCGCGCATATCGACACCGACCCGAGCCCTATCTCCTGACTCACGATACGCGCTACCGCTATCGGGTGCATGATGTAAGGCTCGCCCGAGCGACGACGTATCCCCTTGTGAGCCTCTTTGGCAAACTTGTAGGCACGTTCTATGATTTCGACCTTCTTTCGGTGGTTACTGGCCATGTATCCGTCAAGCAGTTCCTTAAAAGCAGCATCCACCATGCGGTCTTCTTCTTCTGGGGTAATCTTAAGCGTCTCCATTCTATACGTCGTCTATAGGTTATCGGATGATAAATAATGCACACACATCATTTTATAAAAAATGAATATACAAACGTACAAAAAAGTTATGAAAATTCAATACGCCCTTACATAAAAATATTCGTGCCGGCAAAGTTGCCATGAGGCAATTTTACCGGCACCGACACGCGTGCAAACGTGTATATTACAGTATTGCGGCTTTCAGCTTATGCATCGCCCCCATCAGCACTTTGCGAGGCGTGGCCACGTTCAAGCGCATGTGGCAGGCACCATTCATGCCAAACATCTCGCCGTCGTTGAGCGCAAGGCCGGCTTTGTTGACAAACAGGTCTATCAAACCTGCATGGTCGAGGTTGAGTTCAGAGCAGTCGAGCCACACCAAGAATGACGCTTCGGGACGCATGGGCTTGATTTGCGGCAGCTCGGCGGCGCAAAATTCCTCTACGGCTATTATGTTG
The DNA here is from genome assembly GCA_944321905.1 of uncultured Muribaculaceae bacterium. Lineage (GTDB taxonomy): Bacteria > Bacteroidota > Bacteroidia > Bacteroidales > Muribaculaceae > Avimuribaculum. The sequence goes on from CALUNI010000091.1 coordinate 4,749, forward strand.
CGTTCGATGTAGGCTTTTGCCTGATCGAGCCACTCGCTACCACATTTGTAAGCGGCCTCGGTGGCCACGGTTGACAAGAAGTTGGTGTCATTGAACTCGTTGGCCTCAAGCCATCCGTAAAAGCTCTGGCGCAACGCAGGGTTCTTTACCACGCACCACGAACTTACTATGCCAGGTATGTTGAACGTCTTTGACGGTGCGCCTAAGGTTATCGACACCTCGGCTGCCTCGTCGCTTACCGTCGCAAACGGGTGGTGCTTGTGGCCAAACAGCGCAAGGTCGCCATGAATCTCGTCGCTTACCACTATTACGCCATACTGCTTTGCCAGACGGGCTACCTGCCTCAACGTCTCGGGCGCCCACGTCACGCCCATAGGGTTGTGAGGGTTGCACAATATCATCATGCGCGGCTTCTCGTCCTTGAATATAGCCTCAAGCCCTTCGAGGTCCATGTCGTGGCGACCATCTTTCAATATCAAATCGTTGCTTATCACCTGCCGCCCGTTTCCCTCGGGGACTATGCGGAACGGGTGGTAAACAGGCTCCTGTATCACTACCTTGTCGCCTTGGCGGGTAAAATGGTTGATTGCAAACCCGATGCCTTTTACCACGCCCGGTATGTAAGTCAGTTCTGAACGGTCTATTTCAAAACCGTGCATGTTGCGCTCCCAGTCGATTATCGACTGCCAATATCCTTCGTCGGCACACGAATAACCATAAATGCGGTGGTCGAGCCGTTGCTTCAACGCCGCGGTAATCTCTTGGCACACCTCAAAATCCATGTCGGCCACCCACAACGGGGTCAAGTCTGTCCTCCCATAGCGAGACAGCAAATCGTCAAACTTCAACGAGTCGGTTCCGTGCCGCTCGACAATTTTGTCAAAATTATATATCATTTTTACGTCGCAGTTGTTTTTTTGGCAAATATAGCGAAAGTCGAGTGCAATGCAAAAAAACAAAGCTCGATTTGTTTTCCTGCATTGCCGAGGCGCATCCTATATTATCAAAATATAGCGAAAGTCGAGTGCAATGCAAAAAACAAAGCTCGATTTGTTTTTGCATTGCCGAGGCGCATCCTATATTATCCAAAAAGCTCCCTATAGGTGTCAGACAACAAATATGGATGACCAAAAAGCAAAACGGCGACCCGACTTGAATGCCGGGTCGCTGTTTTGGTATGCTATAATACAAAAACGTATTACAGGCCGAGGTCTTTCATCGTGCGCGGAGCAGGCGTCTTGGGCAATGGCTTGCGGTCCTTGAGCTGTTCGAGAGTCACCTCTATTGCCTTATTGAGCTGCTCGTCAATGCCTTCAAACTCCTTGATTGGGTCGTTGTCGATGTAGATATCGGGATCAACGCCATGGTTCTCAACTATCCACTTGCCGGTTTTGGCATCGTAGTTGGTAAAGAAAGGAACTCGCACGTCGGTACCGTCGATGTATGGCAGCGGGCCGCTAATGCCCACTATGCCACCCCACGTGCGCGTGCCTATGACTGTTCCAAGCTCCACAGCCTTGAAGCTCCACGGGAACAAGTCGCCGTCGCTGGCCGAATACTTGTTGATAAGCAACACCTTCGGCCCGTGGTGAGTGCCTTCGGGGATGGTGCCGTTCATAGTCGAGCCGCGATACATCGTCATGCGGTAAGGCTCACGCAACAACCGCTCTATGAGCATAGGCGACACGTTGCCGCCGCCGTTGGCGCGGTCGTCGATGATAAGAGCCTCCTTGTCGAGCTGCGGATAGTAGTAACGCACAAACTCGTTAAGCCCGTCGGGTCCCATGTCGGGGATGTAGATGTATCCCACGCGTCCATCTGTGGCTTCTTCCACTTTCTTGATGTTATTCTGCACCCATGCATAGTGACGCAGCGGATACTCGTTATCGATAGGCTTGACGATTACGCGAGAAGCCCCACTAAGGCTTGCCGAGGAATTGACCGACAACTCGGTCATCACGCCGGCCTTGCCCACAAGCAGATTATAAATGTTATCGACCGTGTTGGTCGGTATGCCGTCGATAGCCACGATGTAGTCGCCTTCGTTCACTCCAATGCCCTGTTGTGCAAGAGGCGATACGAGCGATGTACTGTAAGGCACGCTTTCAAGAATCTTGTCGATGCGATAGAATCCGCTGTCGCCGTCGCGGCTGATGTCTGCGCCAAGCAAGCCGGTCTTAACGATGTCAACCCCCTTGTTGTCGTCGCCGCCGGGTCCCACATAGGCATGGCCGGTTGCAAGCTCGCCTATCAGCCCGCCAATCACGTAGCTAAGGTCTTGACGGCATTTGACGTATGGCAGCAATGCGGCATATTTCTCCTTCATTGCAGCCCAGTCAACTCCGTGCATGTTTTCAAGGTAGAAACCGTCGCGGTAGGCACGCCACACCTCGTCATAGATTTGCGCCCATTCCTTGTCATACTCTACAAGCGCGGTCATATCGTTGAGATTCACTGCCTTGCCACCATCAAGAGAACCCGGGAAACCGCATACGCTCATCGAACGGTCGGCATATTTGTAAACGAGAGCTTTCTTGCCGTCGGCGGTCACGTCAAACACCCCGCCATCAAGCACGGTTTCTTCCTTTTGCTCCTTAAAATCAAATGTCTTAACCGTACTGCCGTCGTTATACCACAACTTGCTTCCGTCGCAATAGAAGTTGCCATAGTTTCCGGTGCCTATCGGCAGCTTGATGGTTCGGCCGATGAGTCCGTCGGTATCGATTTTCACCAAGTTGCCCTCTTTTTCGCCATCGTCATCCGAGTCGCTGCCTGTTTCCTCGTTTTCATCGGCCACCGCCACAACGTCGTCGGTAGGCAACAGCGGCGACGGCGTGTCCTTGGCAAGCATCACCATGTATATGCCGTCCATCGACGTGTAGGCGTAATTCCATTCAACGTAGCTGTAAATCGGGTTCAAGTCGCGGGCACCGGCATAAATAAGATACTTGCCATCGTTGCTGAACGCGGGTACCGTTGACATGTACCAGTCCTCGGTCACCGGATATTCTTTCCCGGCAGCAATGTCATACACATATACCACCTGCATCTGGTTGGCTGCCGTGCGTGTATAAGTGAGCCAACGGCTGTCGGGCGAGAAATTCACGTCATAGAATTCCCCGACAGAATCTTGCAACAAAGTTTTCTTGCCCTTTGTGGCCACGTCAACCATAACAAGGCGGTTTTTGCGGTCTCCATACACGATGCTTTTGCTGTCGGGACTCCACGTGTGCCAGCGTATGTAGGTGTCGCTGCCCGAAGTAAGCTGCACGGGGTCGCCGCCGGTTGCAGGCTGCATCCATATTTCGGTCTCGCCGGTCTTGTCTGAAATGTAAGAGATATAGCGTCCGTCGGGACTCCAACTCCCGCCTCGGTCGTTAGCTCCCGACGAGCGGGTTACGTTATATGTCACCCCCTTGTTGGCCGGAACGTTAAACACCTCGCCACGGGCCGACACCACAATACGGTTGCCGTCGGGTGCAGGAAAGAATCCCGATAAGCTCCCCTTTACCTTTCGCAGTTCGGGACGCGCCTTTATTCCCTCGGCATTAAGAGTGATATCGATTTTCGCATACTTGCGTGTCTTAGGGTCAAGCTTGTAGATATAACCACCATTCTCAAACACTATGGTATGCCCGTCGGTACTTGGGAACTTCACGTCATAGTCGGCAAAGTCTGTCACCTTTTCAGTCGCCTTAGTGACGGTATTGTAAACAAATATGTTCATACGCCGGTCGCGGTCGCTAGCAAAAAATATCTCATCGCCTATCCACATCGGGAAAACGTCTTGCGAAACATTATTGGTCACATTTTCCACTTTTCCGGCTTTCGGGTCGTAAATCCATATGTCGTCGGCCATGCCGCCCTTGTAATACTTCCAAGTACGGAACTCGCGGAACGTGCGGTTGTAGGCAAGCTTGCTGCCGTCGGGCGAATAGCAGCAGAAGCCTCCTTCGGGCAATGGAATCTGCCCGGGCATGCCACCTTTGGGCGAAATAGTCATCAACACGCCGCTGAAGCCGTCGCTTATACGGTTGCGGTACACGATGCCGCTTCCGTCGGGAGTCCACGCCATGACCACGTTGTTGGGTCCCATGCGGTCGGCAAGATCATCGCGGGCATTAGTTGGCGAGTAAGTCAAGCGCACGGGCGAGCCACCTTCGGCCGACATCAAGTAAACCTCGGTGCTGCCGTCATACTGCCCTGTAAAGGCTATCTGGCTGCCGTCGGGTGAGAAACGTGCAAACATCTCGTAGCCATCGCTCGAAGTGAGCCTTTGAGCCTCTCCACCGGCAAGAGGAGCCTTGTAAAGGTCGCCGGCATAGGAAAACACCACGTCGGTGCCATTGGTTGCCGGGAATCGCAACAACCGCCCCTCATCGGCACCGGCTGCCGCAACGCTCCCCGCGGCAATCATCAAAGTCAATAAAAAAGTTGATTTCATATAACAATTGTGTGTAAAAAAATGTTTCAATTTGATTACAAAAATACTAAATATAAGGCAACGACGAGCCAATTTGCGCCAGAATAAAAGAAAATTGCTCAGAAAAAGCATTCAATGTGTATATTTCTGTTAATTTACAAACCATATCAGCCCATTGCATAGAAAATATGTTAAACAACATGTTTTTTTATCCACAAAAATTTTGCAGTATCAAAAATGGTTGTACCTTTGCATCAGTTTTCATGGTAAAAGATTTTAAGGTTATGAAAACAAATTGTCGTGAGGCAAATGTTTTTATGTTTTTAGGTTTATGTTAAGGTATTAGAAAGGAAGCATCTCAGGTA
>CALUNI010000092.1 GCA_944321905.1 uncultured Muribaculaceae bacterium
AAGGGGATTCTGCGGAGCCAAGTGAGAGCCATTGTTATATTGTCCGGCAAAGAATCCGCCTATGTCGTTGTTCCAATGTGGCATGCCACAAAGGGAAAAATTAAGCCCTGCCGGAACTTGAATGCGCAGGTTTTCCCACGAGGAAGTTACATCTCCCGTCCATACGTTTGAGCCATACCGCTGTTGTCCCAAGAATCCCGAACGTGTGAGAATGAACACACGCTTGTCTGCCGTGGCAGCACGTTGGTGGTCATATACGCCACCAACGCACATCAACGGGAACGCATTACGCACCTTGCGGAACGAACCGAGATAAGTGTTTTGGTCGAGGTCATCGGGCTTGAAGTCGAGGTGGTCGGGGTCGGTAGAGTCCATCCACCATGCATCTATGCCATACTTGAAAATGCCGTCGTTAAGGTATTTCCAATAAATGTCGCGAGCTTCGGGCGAATATGCGTCATACACCTTCACTCCCGAGGGATACTTGAGATTTGGCGGCCAACTTTCGATTCCCGATGGCGGCCATGTCGCAAAATCGTAAAGCAACCCTTTCGATGCCAATTCTTCGTATGGCTTTGTTGCCGGGCCGAACGATTGCCAAATGGATATTGACATGTGTGCATTCATAGCATGTATGTCGTCAAGCATTTTTTGCGGATTTGGGAAAAGCGGGTTGGTGAAGTCCATTGCATTCCACAAGTAGTTGTTTCCCCAATATTGCCAGTCTTGTATGATTCCGTCTAACGGGACGTTCAATTCCCTATATTTACGTACCACGCCGACCAATTCGTCTTGGCTCTTGTAGCGTTCCTTGCTTTGCCAGAAGCCGTATGTCCATAATGGGAACATCGGGACTTGCCCGGTTAGTTCCCTGATGTCGGCTATAACTCCGTCGGCATTGCCACCGTACATAAAATAATAGTTGACGCATGAACCGACTTCAAAATCAAACGAGGTACCTTCGTTGTTATCGGTGAATGTTGTGGGGGAGTAGTTGTCCCAATACAGGCCATATCCCTTTGTTGACTGGAAGAAAGGGCTTGAATCTTCAAGATTGCTTTGTATGAGGTATTTTTGTTGGTTGCGTTGGTTCATCTTCCCTGTTTGAAGCTGTCCCAAGCCATAGATGGCCTCGTCGTCGTCAAGCTTAAAAGATTGGGCAACGCGATAAAGCCCTTTGTCAACCTCGCTCGTGCACGGGATGAATGACGGTGAGCCTTGTTCTTTGAGCAATGCGTTTCCATGCTTGTCGGCAAAGCTTATGGTTCCGTTTCGCTTTGATAGTGTGACGACAATTTCGGAACTTTTGAGTGTCACCGCGTTGTCGGTCTCGCTTACTTTGAATTTGGTGGCTTGGGGCGACAAGGTTACGGCAAGGCTGCTGTCGTTGGGCATTTCTGCCTGTGGATACTTGATTATGCGCACTATGCTCGGCGTATAGAATTGTATCTCACAATTGAACTTCTCCTGTGGCAGGTTCAGTATCACGCCTTGCGAGGTTCTGACCGCGTCGTTGGCAGACAGTGGGATGTGGCTGCATAATAGCAGTGCCATGCCTGTGAATAGGGTTTTGATGTATTTTACATTTGGCATCGCAATATTAGTATTTGGGTTATAAATGGCTGGTTTACGTATTAGTGTTGGTATAGGTATCGTTTGATAGAACGCTTTGGAGTCTTTTCAAACTCTTCGTGAAGCACCTTGACGCTTTCGATTCGTGAATATCCGGGCAACTCTTTGTTTAGGTTGGTGACGTTTTCGTTCATCTGTTTTATCAAGTCGTCGAATGTCAGGCCTTGTTTGGTGCCGTTGTCGATATCGGGGTATATGAGAGCGACAAGGCGATTGTTTTCTTCCACTATTAGCGATTCGCCGACGTAGGGCATGTTGTTGAGTTGTTGCTCTATTTCTTCGGGATATATGTTTTGTCCCGACGGGCCGAGAATCATGTTTTTGCTGCGTCCGCGGATGTATAAGAATCCATCTTCGTCAAGTGTGCACAGGTCGCCGGTGCGCAGCCATCCGTCGTCGGTGAAAGCTGCCTTGGTGGCTTCGGGATTTTTATAATATCCGAGCATGTTGTTGTCGCCCTTTACGAGCAGTTCTCCGGCAATGCGCGACGGCTCGGGAGAGTCGATTCTGGCTTCCATGCGGTCCACGATTTGTCCACACGATCCGGGGCGGCTCTCCTGCCACGGAGCATATGAGATTAGCGGAGCGCATTCGGTCATGCCGTAGCCCACGGTGAAGGGGAAATTGATTTTGCGCAGGAACGTTTCCACGTCTTTGTTTAAAGCTGCGCCACCGATGATAAATTCCATTAATTGGCCGCCGAAAGTTTCATTAAGCTTGTCTTTGATTTTTGTCAGTAACCGTTCATCGAGCAATGGCACTTTGAGCATTATTTTCATCAGAGGCTTCTCAAGCAGCGGAAAGACTTTTGTCTTGATAATTTTTTCCAAGATTAGCGGAACGCTTACTATCAGCTTTGGGTGTACTGTGGCAAATGCATCCATTATAACCTTTGGCGAAGGCAGCTTGGTGAGGAAATATATGTGGCAGCCTTTTACGAGTGGGTGTATCATTTCTATAACCAACCCATACATGTGAGCAAGTGGCAGCATACACACCATGCCGTCGCCGCGCTTTAGGAATGTCAGGTGCTCTATGGCGTAAGTGATGTTTGACGTTAGTGCCCGGTATGGTATCATTACGCCTTTTGAAAAGCCTGTGGACCCCGACGTGTAATTAATCATGGCAAGGCTGTCGGGGGCGGCATCGTCATATGCGACATCTTCGGGCGTGAAGCGTTCCGGGTATTTTTTTCCGAAAAGCTCATTGAGGTGGAGCCGGGTTGCGTTCAGCTTTTCACATCGCGAAAACATCAAGCTATAGTCGCTTATGTGGATGGCACCGAGCAGCTTGTCCATGATTTCGGGATTTAGGTTCTCCCAAATGGAATTGTCGGCATACAGCAGCTTTGCGTCGCTATGGTTGACGAGATGCTGTATTGTGTCGGGCTTGAAGTCGTGCAATATCGGCACGGGAATGGCGCCATAGGTAAGCGATGCAAGAAATGCAATCGACCACTGGGCCGAATTTCGTCCGCATAGTGCTATTTTGTCACCTTTGTTGATTCCAATGGCTTCGTATAGAATGTGTAACTTGGCTATTTTTCGGGCAATTGTTCGATATTGGAATGAGACTCCGTTAAAGTCTGTAAGTGCCAGTTCTTCCCAATTGTCACGAATGGAGTGTTCTATGTATTTGATTATCGATTGTTCCATAAGTCGGGTAATTGTGATATTTGATGTCGTAAAGTTAAAAAAAGAATTTGGTTTTAACCATACTTTACGCACCCTTTTGCCTAATAATCAGCTAAAAATCAAAGGCTGCCGCAATTTGCGTTTTGCGGCAGCCTCTCTAAACGGTTTGGAGCTAATCAATTGGGACCGGTGTGGTTTTATGGAATTGACTGCCCCTTGAATATCTTGCTGTTTTGATTTCTTCCATAGTGGTCATATGGGATGAGCGGCCCATACACGGTCATCGTATTGGAGTTGAAATTTGGATTTATGTATGCCATTGCCTGATTGCTGTTTTTATAAACCGTAATAAGTATCTGGGCCGAAATGCCTGTGCCCATTACGTTGAACTTGTAATTGATGTCGCCCTTTTTGGTTATTTCTTTTTTACGGTTGCTTATAGTTCCTTCCACGGTTATTCCGCCAAGCCCGTTCAGCCCCATGCGCCCGTTGTTGAATGCCAATTGCACGATTGCGTCGTCTCCTTGCACCAGTATGAAATTGGTGTTGGACTCGGGTGACATTACGTTTATCCGGTTATCAAGCATTATTCGGTCGGCAGTTATTACGAAGTAACCCGAATCTATTGCCATGTCTGCTTCTACGAATGCAATGGAGTCGCGTAGCTCTTCAAGGCGCTTTTCTCTGGCTTTGCGTTCTTCTTTGGTTTCATTTTCGGGAATATTGGTAATTTGCTCCAGTTCTTGTGCCGGTAATGCTTGAACAGTCAAGCATAGCAACGCCATTCCTGCAATAATTCTTATCAGATTTTTCATAATCATCTCCTTCTATTTGTTATGTCATTTCAAAAGTAGTTATTAAATTCCATATCTTCGGCTGTTTTTCGAGTAATTTATATATTTTTGTGGAAATTTTCTGCATATATGGAAGAATTGCAATATCGTCGGGAATTTATGTCATACGGCAAGCGCATAATTCTCTTATGGGGGGCATTTATCGTGTGCCTGTTGTTTGTAACCATTATAACTTCGTGGATAGGAAGTGTGATAAGCAATCTGCATGCTTTGATATTCATATCATCGGCAATACAAAATATTTGCGTATTCATGCTCCCGGCAGTGTTGACGGCATATTATATCACGCCTCGCCCATTTGCCTTGCTGAATCTTGATTCAAAACCGGGATTGACGCAAGTGCTGTTGGTCTTGGTTGTGATGGTGGTGTCGATGCCTGCGCTGAATTACTTGGTGCATTTAAACGAGTCTGTCGATTTGCCCGATTCGGCCATTGAAGACTGGCTGCGCAATACAGAGGCTGCCGCGCGTGCGGTGACCGACAAGTTGCTTGAGGTTGATTCGGTCGGCCTGCTCATGGTGTCGGTATTGGTTATAGGGATATTGACAGGATTTTGCGAAGAAGTGTTTTTTAGAGGGGCGCAGCAGCAAATATTTTTGTTGCGAGGAATCAACGGTCATGTGGCTGTGTGGGTCACGGCAATACTGTTTAGTGCGTTACATTTCCAGTTTTACGGTTTTTTCCCACGGTTGTTGCTCGGAGTCTTTTTCGGATACCTTGTGTGGAAGGGTGGCTCGTTGTGGCTGCCGGTGATAGCACATGCTTTCAATAATTCGGTTACGGTGGTGTTTGGCTACATCTCTAAGCATGATTCGTCGGCTTTCGATTTTAACACGATAGGAGTCCCTTGTGAAGGAGGGTTCCCGGTTTTGGCTCTTGTGAGCTTGTTGGTGACGGTTGCCGTGTTTGTGCTATGTGGCAAGCGGTTGTTCGTCAAGTTATGATAACAGTCCCCGGTGCTTTTTGAGGAGACAAAAATAACTGGTTAGGTTAGGACTGCGTTATAAAATAAAAAAAACCTTGCAGGTAAATAGCCTGCAAGGTTTTTTTAGTATGGTATGGTTCCTTAGTTGCGGAACACGAGAGTATTGCCGTCGAAGTCTATGACGATGGGCTTGTCGCGGTTGACTTTCTGTGCCAATATGTCTTTCGACAACTGGTTGAGGATGAGTCGGTGTATGACACGTTTCACAGGTCGTGCGCCAAACTCGGGGTCATACCCTTCGGTTGCGAGGAAGTTGAGAGCCTTGTCGGTCACTTCGAGCCGCACGCCATTCTTTTCGAGCATCTTGCTCACGCCATCGATTTGCAGTTTCACGATTTGCTTTATTTCGCTCTCGGTGAGCGGTGTGAACATTATTATCTCGTCGATACGGTTCAAGAATTCGGGTCGTATGCGCTGCTTGAGCAGTTCAAGAACCTCGTTCTTGGTGCTTTCGATGACTTTGTTGCGGTTTGCGTCGGTCAGCTTCGACATGCGTTCGCGTATCACGTCCGACCCCATGTTTGAGGTCATGATTATGATAGTGTTCTTAAAGTTGACAAGCCGCCCCTTGTTGTCGGTCAATCGCCCGTCGTCAAGCACTTGCAACAATATGTTGAACACGTCGGGGTGAGCCTTTTCGATTTCGTCGAACAGTACCACCGAATATGGTTTCCGCCTTACGGCCTCGGTTAACTGTCCGCCTTCTTCATAACCTACGTATCCCGGAGGAGCACCGACGAGACGCGACACGGTGTGCTTCTCTTGATATTCGCTCATGTCGATACGTGTCATCATGTTTTCGTTGTCGAAGAGGTACTCGGCCAACGCTTTGGCCAATTCGGTCTTACCGACACCTGTAGTGCCAAGGAAGATAAACGAGCCGATAGGACGGCGCGGGTCGTTAAGGCCGGCACGGCTGCGCCTTACGGCATCGGCGATGGCCGTGATGGCATCCTCCTGTCCTATGACGCGCTTGTGCAGTTCTTCCTCCAGATGCAGCAGCTTGTCTTTTTCGCTTTGCACCATCTTCATCACCGGTATGCCTGTCCATCGGGAAACCACGCCTGCGATATCCTCGGCATCCACTTCCTCCTTGATAAGAGCCTTGTCGCCCTGCATTTCTTTTAGCTTCTCTTGTATGGCCTTGTTGTCGTCCTCTTTTTGCTTGATTTTTGAGTAACGTATTTCGGCCACACGCGCATAGTCGCCCTCTCGTTCGGCTTTCTGGGCTTCAAAGTTGAGCTGTTCTATGTCGATTTTGTTTTGCTGTATGCGGTTGATAAGCTCTTTTTCCGATTTCCACTTTGCGGTGTAGTTGCTGTCTTCTTCGCGCAGTTCGGCAAGCTCCTTTTCTATATGTTTTATCTGGTCGTTGTCGCCCTCACGCTTTATGGCTTCGCGCTCGATTTCAAGTTGCGAGATTTTGCGTTGAATCTCGTCTATCACTTGAGGCACCGAGTCGATTTCGAGTCGCAACTTGGCCGCTGCCTCATCGATGAGGTCTATAGCCTTGTCGGGCAGGAAGCGGTCGGTTATGTAGCGTTCCGACAGCTGGACTGCGGCGATAATCGCCTCGTCGCGGATGCGCACCTTGTGGTGGTTTTCGTAACGCTCTTTCAACCCTCGCAATATTGCAATGGCACTTTCCTCGTCGGGTTCGTCAACCATCACAATTTGGAACCGGCGTTCGAGAGCCTTGTCTTTCTCAAAGTATTTTTGATACTCGTCGAGGGTGGTGGCACCGATGCTCCGCAGTTCGCCACGTGCGAGTGCAGGCTTTAGGATGTTGGCGGCATCCATGGCTCCTTCCCCTTTCCCTGCGCCAACGAGGGTGTGTATTTCGTCGATGAACAGTATGATGTCACCATCAGATTGTATTACCTCGTTAACTATGGCTTTCAGCCGTTCCTCAAATTCACCCTTGTATTTTGCTCCGGCGACAAGTGCGCCCATGTCGAGCGAGAAAACCTGTTTGCGCTTCAAGTTCTCAGGTACGTCGCCGCGCACTATTCGTTGGGCGAGTCCTTCGGCTATTGCTGTTTTGCCCACGCCTGGTTCGCCTATCAGCATTGGGTTGTTTTTGGTGCGTCGGCTAAGTATCTGCAACACGCGGCGTATCTCGTCGTCGCGTCCGATTACCGGGTCGAGCTTGCCCTGCCGAGCTCGCTCGTTAAGGTTGATGGCATACTTGCTAAGCGCGTTGTACTGGTCCTCGGCACTCTGCTCGGTAGCTTTTTTGCCTTTGCGCAACTCGTCGATCGACAAGGCGAGGTCTTTTTCGTTCATTCCTGCATCCTTCAGCATCGACGACACTGTATTGTTCCCCTGCAAGATGCCCATGAGCATGGCTTCGAGCGTCACATACTCGTCGCCTCTCTTTTTAGAGTAGTCATAGGCTTTGTCGAGGACTCCGTTGGCACTACTGCTCAAGTATGGTTCGGCGTTGGTCACTTTCGGGAATGTCGATATCTCGTGGTCGAGCTGCTGCTCGATGAATGTCTCGTTAATCGACAATTTTTGGAAAATGAACTTAATCACCGAGCCGCCTTCGCTGAGTATTCCTTTAAGCAGGTGAGCCGGCTCGATGGCTTGATTGCCATTGCGACGTGCAATCTCCACTGCTTTTTGGATTGCCTCTTGTGACTTGATTGTAAAATTGTTGAAATTCATATTCTGTAATATTTGTTTCTTTTTAAATTATATTTATTTAAAATCACTCTTGTAAAAGCGCAATATTCATACCATCGCCCAGAAATTGTTTCTGGCGTGACAGTTTGTTCTGAAAACGGCTATATGTCATGACATTTATGTCATAGGTTGCTGCTCTGTTTGAAGTCTGGGAGCAGAGGCTAATTATTTTTTGCTGAAAAAATTCTTGCAGCTATTGCATATTTGAGAAAATGCTTCTATCTTTGCACTCGCAAAAGCGAAACAGATGGCGGGATAGCTCAGTTGGTTAGAGCGTCGGATTCATAACCCGGAGGTCTCGAGTTCAATTCTCGATCCCGCTACAGGAAAATCGGCAAGACAGCGAAAGCGTGTTGAGCCGATTTTCTCGTTTTACGACAATATATTGTCTTAGAGCTGCTTTACCTTAAATAAAACATATGTGACGATGATAAATGATTATTTCAAAAACAGGAAAACTATAAGGAATTATTCTGACAAGCCTGTGCCGGAAGAACTGTTGAGACAGCTCATCGAAGCCGCAGCCGAAGCCCCTACCACCGGCGGCATGCAGTTGTATAGCGTGGTGGTCACTCGCGACGAAGAAATGAAGCGGCAACTGGCTCCGCACCATTTCTTCCAGAGGATGGTGAGCCAAGCCCCGGTGGTGCTTACGTTTTGCGCCGACTTTAATCGCATGGACCGTTGGTGTGAAGTGTCGGATGCTGTGCCATGCTATGGCAATTTCCAGTCGTTCTTGTCGGCCATGCTCGATGTGACGGTGTTTGCCCAACAATTTAACACGGCAGCCGAGATGGCAGGGTTGGGGTGTTGCTACATAGGTACCACCACTTACAATGCTCCGCAGATTGCCGAGACCTTGAAATTGCCGCCGATGGTGCTGCCCGTGGTAACGTTGACCGTGGGCTATCCGGCAGATCGTGACGCAGAGCCTAAGGCCGAGCGGTTGCCGGTAGAGGCGATAATGCATGACGAGGTTTATCAAGACTATGACGAAAGCCGCATAAAAGCTTTGTATGCCGAGAAAGAGTCGCTCGCCATAAACAAGCAGTATGTGGCCGAGAACAATAAGCAGACGTTGGCGCAGGTGTTTACAGACGTGCGTTATCCTAAGGCCAACAACGAGTCGTTTTCAAAGGTATTTGTCGATTTCATGCAGGCTCAAGGTTTCAAGATTCCATACTAAAATATTACGTCCGATAAAATTTTGTTTTCGCATGCCGATTGTCAAGCATGTTTTGTGTTGATACAGCAATCTAATGAAAAAATACAGGCTGCCCCGAGATGAAAATTGGGTCAGCCTGTATTTTTAGTGTACAATATCAAGATTTTGATTAGAAGTCCAATTCGCCGACATTTAGTTAGCTAATCTATTAACGTCGGGAAGAGTACTGGATTATTCCCACTCGATGGTTGCCGGTGGCTTTGAGCTGATGTCGTAGCACACGCGGTTAACTCCTTTGACCTTGTTGATGATGTCGTTGCTTACTTTTGCAAGGAATTCATATGGTAGGTGCGCCCAGTCGGCTGTCATGGCATCGGTGCTGGTTACGGCGCGCAGTGCAACGGCGCGTTCGTAGGTGCGCTCGTCGCCCATCACGCCCACGCTTTGTACCGGCAGCAGTAT
>CALUNI010000093.1 GCA_944321905.1 uncultured Muribaculaceae bacterium
AAGCGAGTGTATAATATATACAAGCACCTGCTTAAGGTAAAATATGTATCGCTGCCAAACCTTATCGCCGACGAACCTATACTTACCGAACTGCTGCTGCACTATTGCAACCGAGATTCCATTTCACTGGCACTTGCCCCGCTGCTCGACGACACGCCCGAGCGCAAGGAGATGCTTGCAGGCTATGCCCGCATGATGGCACGACTGGGTACAAACGACTGCACAGCCACAGCGGCGGCCAAGCTTTTTGAGCGGTTAAACCACAAAAAAACGACAATAGATTAGCACACACATAATTTTATCCAAACTTTATGCACATCGACAACAATTATTTAGCACCCGACGACAACAGGTACAAGATACTATTCATCTGCCTCGGTAACATATGCCGCTCTCCGGCGGCACAAGGCATCATGGAGAAACTGATTGCCGACCGCGGCCTGCAAGACCGATTCTATGTGGATTCGGCAGGAACCTACGGCGGACACAGTGGAAGCCTGCCAGACCAACGTATGCGTGTCCATGCCCGACGCAGGGGATACGAACTGACTCACCGCAGCCGGCAAGTGACAGGCCGCGACTTCGACACGTTTGACTTGATAGTGGTAATGGACCGAAGCAACCTGCATGGCTTGCGATGCATGAAAGAGGTGGTTGACGAGCAAAAAGTGGTGGAAATTGCCCGATACCTCAGAATCCACCCGGGGCATGACTGCGTGCCCGACCCTTATTACGACGGTGCCGAAGGCTTCGAACTTGTCCTCGACTTGCTTGAAGACGCCTGTGCGGGGCTGCTCGACGAATTATGCAAAAACAATAACATTACCATATCATGAAAAAAATACACACAATCATCATTCCGGCCTTGGCTGCCGCATTACAGACCTTGGCAGCCGACACCGCTCCTATAGCTGTAAAGTGGATAATGGGCGAAAACACAGCCCAACCGCTCCAATACAGTTCCCGGTTCATCATAAAGAACATAACAGACAGCACACTCAACGCCAACTGGGGATTTTATTACAACACGTTTCCACGGCGTATCGAAACTGAGACCGGAAGCAAGGCCACGGTCAACGAAATAGTGCCAAACTACTACGTGCTGCGTCCATCAAGCAGTTACGAGCCTCTCGCCCCCGGCGACTCGATAACAGTAAACATGGTGATGGGCGGAACATACACGTCGCGGGCATTTGCTCCCGATGGCGGCCATTTTGCATTTGACGGCGACACCGGCAACCCCATACCTGTAAAAATCACAGTGCCTACACTCCAACGCCCCGAGCAATGGAGCCTGCCGGGGCAATTTGCCGACTATCCCGACGGTGAATATGTTTACCGGCTCAACGAATCGATTAACCCCGCCGGAGCAAAACTAAGCGCAAGCGTTTACGACATCTTCCCCACGCCAAAGTCTATAGCCGAGACCGACGGCACGCTGCTGCTTACAGGGCCTGTGAAAATTAGCGCAGCACCGGGTACCGACATTGCCGCCGCATACTTGCGCGAGAAGCTGCTTGCAGTAAGCATAGAGGTCGGCTCGCAAGCCGGCGCCACGGCGATAAGCTTGTCGCTCATGGCCGATACCGCAGGCTTGAACCGGGAATACTATGAACTGACAGTGACGAAAGACGCAATAGACATTGCAGGTGCCGACGGCGACGGCGTGATGAACGGCGTGAAAACACTCGTTTCGGCAATCGAGACACAGTGGGCAATGACCGACAAGGTGCTGCCATGCGCAAAAATAACCGATTATCCCGACCTTCCCTACCGTGGCGTGATGATCGACATTGCCCGCAACTTTACCCGCTTCGATGACCTCAAACGGATGATAGACCTAATGGCCTGCTATAAAATAAACCGATACCAGTTCCACTTTTGCGACGACGAGGCTTGGCGGCTCGAAATACCGGGATTGCCGGAATTGACCGACGTTGGTTCACGAAAAGGGCTCACGCTCGATGAGGCCGACTTCTTGGTGCAGACATACCGCGGCTCGGGCAACCCCAACGACTCCACTACCACAGCCAACGGCTACTACACACGCAGCCGGTTCATCGAACTGCTGAAGTATGCAGCCTCGCGCGGGGTGACAATCATCCCCGAGATAGAGACACCGGGACATTCTCGCGCCGCCATAGTGTCGATGAAGCACCGCTACCGCAAATATGCCGACAGCAACCCGGCCGAAGCCGAGCGGTACATGCTGTGGGACGACCGCGACACGTCGGCCTACACATCGGCGCAGGGATACCACGATAACATCCTATGCATAGGGCAAGAAGGCACATACCGATTCCTTGAAAAGGTCATAAACGAACTCGCGCTTATGTATGACGAAGCAGGGCTGAAGCTCGAAATGCTGCACATCGGAGGCGACGAAGTTCCCGACGGCGCATGGGAAGGCTCGCCGGTAGTACACGAAATGATGCAGAAAAACGGATACGCCTCGGTACACGAAGCCCGTGAATACTTCATCGACCGTCTCACATCTTTCTTGGCCGAGAAAGGCATAAAGGCTTCGGGCTGGCAAGAAGTGGCAATGGGACACAGCGACGAATACAACGCCCGCGTGGCACCGCGCTTTGGCGGCATCAACGCATGGAGTACCGTCGGCAGCCGCGACAAAATCCCCTACACGCTTGCCAACATGGGATACCCTGTCATACTAAGCGGGGTCAACAACTTCTATTTCGACATGGTGTATTCGCGCCACCAAGACGAAGACGGACTGTCGTGGGGCGGGCCTACCGACGAGTTTGCCTCGTGGCAGGCACAGCCATTCGACATATATCGCACACGCTTCCACAACTACAACGGCCGCCCCATCGACCTTGCAAAGGCAGCCGACGGCAAGCCTCGGCTGGAACGGAAGGAAAACATCGTGGGCGTGCAAGGGCAATTATTTGCCGAAACGGTTCGCGACTTCGATATGGTGCAGGCATTCGTGTTTCCAAAGCTGTTTGGCCTTGCCGAACGTGGTTGGAACGCACGTCCCGAATGGGGAGGCAAGTATAAAGACTTGACCGAATTCTATGCGGCTCGTTCACAATACAACCTGAAAATAGGGCTGCGCGAACTTCCTCGGCTATTCGACAAAGGGGCAAACTTCTATATCGGGCAACCCGGACTGACCGTCGAAAACGGAATGCTCAAAGCCAACACCCGGTATCCGGGCATGGAAGTACGATACACCCTCGACGGAAGCACCCCTACCCGCACGTCACCGCTATGGTCGGGACCCGTAGCCATAAACGATGCCAAAATCGTAAAAGCCCGTGCCTTCTACCTCGGGAAAGAAAGCGTGACAACTTTCCTTTTCATCCGAGAGTGAACAATTTTACCCAAATCAACGAGTGTCGTGACGACCACCGACATCGCCACAACACTCGTTAAAACATTCCGATTGCAGATGTTACCCATTGTGAAAATACAATAATATTGTTGCATATTTATGTTTTTTAATATACCTACAGCTATTTAGACCAATATTCGGACAAAAAGGTACAAAAGATACAAATCATAATTAGTATTTTTGCAGCAAATTTATTAATTAGGCACAGGTGTATTCTGCGATCACAATCAGAGAATTAGAATTATATAAAAGCATTATACTGTATAACAATAAAATTTAAATCAATTAATTATGACAAAAAAAGAGATGTTACTATCGCTCATCAAGCCTTGTGGCTTATGTGCTGCAATAACAGTTTTTTTGACTTCTTGTGGAAGTAATCAGCAGCAACAAGGCGTGATGCCGACGCAAGTTGAAACTTTCACCGTGGCTCTCGACAGCATGACATTATACGAGAGCTATCCTGCCACCATAAAGGGTAAAACAGACATCGAAATCCGCCCACAAATATCGGGCTTCATCACAAAGGTTCACGTTGACGAGGGTCAAGTGGTGAAAAAAGGACAAATATTGTTTACTATAGACCAAGTTCAATACGAAGCAGCCGTGCGCTCGGCCGAAGCAGCCGTAGCCGCAGCCGAAAGCCAAGTGGCTACAGCACGTCTGACCGAAGAAAACCAAAAGAAGCTGCACGCCAAGAACATCATCAGCGACTATGAATACGAAACAGCCGTATTGGCCCTGCGCTCGGCCGAAGCCTCTCTCAACCAGGCTCGCGCAAGCCTTGTAAACGCCCAACGCAACCTCGACTACACCGAGGTAGTTGCCCCATCTGACGGCGTGGTAGGCACCATACCCAACCGCGAGGGTTCGCTTGCAAGCCCGTCGTCGGCACAAGCATTGACAACCGTTTCAGACATCTCGGAAGTATATGCCTACTTCTCGCTCAACGAAAAAGACATCATCAACATGAGCGACAACGGCACCATGACTGTAAACCAGGCCATCAAGAACATGCCCGAAGTGTATTTTGAAATGTCAAACGGCACACGCTACCCACTACCCGGCAAGGTTTCGACCGTATCGGGCGTACTCGACAGCTCGACAGGCACAGCATCGGTTCGCGCACTGTTCAAGAACACCAACAGCATGCTTCGCAGCGGCCTCACCGGACAAATCCTCATACCACAGCCGTCCAACAACTTGCTGATAATCCCGCAAAAGGCCACCTACGAAATACAAGACCGCATATATGTTTACCTCGTAAACGATTCAAGCAAAGCCGTTTCTACCAATATTACCGTTTCGCCGGTAAACGACGGACAAACCTACATCGTGACTTCGGGATTAAAGCCGGGTGACGTAATCGTAACCGAAGGCGTAGGCACATCGGTACGCGCAGGGACACTCATTGCTCCTCGTAACGCAGCAACCGCGCAGCAATAACACTTTTAGGATAGTTTAACTTAACTATATTATCGAGAAATGAATTTAAGTACATTTATAAAACGACCTGTTCTGTCCACCGTAATTTCGGTATTCATCGTTATTCTCGGTGGTATCGGTCTTGCTGGTCTCCCCATAGAGCAGTATCCAAATATCGCACCGCCAACAATCTCGGTGTCAACATCCTACACGGGTGCCAATGCACAAACCGTGTTAAACTCGGTCATCGCACCTCTTGAAGACCAAATCAACGGTGCGCTCAACATGACCTACATGACATCATCGGCAACCAATACCGGTAGCGCCACAATTACCATATACTTCAAGGAAGGATACGACCCCGACATGGCTGCCGTCGATGTGCAGAACCGTGTGGCACAAGCCCAGTCGCAGTTGCCTGCCGAAGTAACACGCGTTGGCGTTATCACGCGCAAGCGACAAAGTTCTATGCTTATCGGCGTAACACTGTCGTCGCCCGACGAACGATACAACGTGGAGTTTATCGAAAACTACATGTCGATCAACGTGTTGCCCGAAATCAAGCGTGTTGCCGGTGTGGGTGAAGCAATGGCCATGTCGTCAGACTATTCTATGCGCATATGGCTCAAGCCCGACATAATGGCACAATACAACCTCGAACCGAGCGACATCTCGGCAGTGCTTGCTGAACAGAACATCGAAGCCGCACCGGGTCAATTCGGCGAGCAAGGAAACCAAAGTTTCCAATACGTAATGCGATACAAAGGCCGCTTGGTGACTGCCGAAGAATTTGGCGACATCATCATCCGCGCCGACAATGACGGCAACATACTTTATCTCAAAGACGTGGCCGACCTTGAACTTGGCCGTCTCGACTATGGATTTGCCAACCGCGTCAACGGACATACCGGTGTGACATGTATCGTGTTCCAGTCGGCAGGCTCTAACGCATCCGAAGTTATCGAGAACGTGCTTGCAGTAATCGACGATGCCGAAGAAAGCCTTCCCGAAGGATTGCAATTCGACGTGCCGATGAACACCAACGACTTCCTCGACGCATCAATCAACGAAGTAGTAAAAACGCTCATCGAGGCATTCATCCTCGTAGCCATCGTGGTTTACATCTTCCTGCAAGACTTCCGCTCGACGCTCGTGCCTATCATCGCCATCCCGGTGGCACTCATCGGCTCGTTCTTCGTGATATACCTCATTGGGTTCTCGCTCAACCTGCTCACACTTTCGGCACTCGTGCTTGCTATTGCTATCGTGGTGGACGACGCGATAGTGGTCGTGGAGGCAGTCCATGCCAAACTCGACGAAGGCTACCAGTCGCCACGTCAAGCATCAATCGACGCCATGGGCGAAATCGGCAGTGCAATCGTGTCAATCACGCTTGTGATGATGCTCGTGTTTATCCCAGTGTCGTTCATGCCCGGCACCTCGGGCGTGTTCTACCGGCAGTTTGGTTTGACCATGGCAGCTGCCATCGGTATCTCGGCCATCAACGCGTTGACCCTTTCTCCTGCACTCTGCGCCCTGTTCCTTAAGCCCCATAAAAAGGAAGACGGCAAGAAAATGTCGTTCATCGACCGCTTCCACACCGGTTTCAACGCCGGCTATAGCGTAGTACTAAAAAAATACTCAAGTGCAGTGCGCTTCTTCATTAAGAAAAAATGGCTTTCGGGCGGAATCGTTGCCGCATCGTTCGGCGTACTCGTATGGCTTATGACCATTACGCCAAACAGCCTTGTGCCAAATGAAGATACTGGTACCATAATGGGCGTTGTATCAATGCCCCCGGGAACTTCGCAAGAACGCACGCAAGAAGTACTCGACAGCCTTGACGCAATCATCGGGCAAACCCCGGGAATAGCAATGCGTACCGTGATCCAAGGCTACAACTTCATCGCCGGCCAAGGCAGCAGCTACGGCTCTGTCATAATCAAGATGAAAGACTGGGAAGAACGTAGCGACGACGAGAGCGTTGACAACACCATAATGAAGCTCTACGCACAAGCAGGAATGAAGATAAAAGACGGAACAATCATGTTCTTTGCTCCGCCTATGATTCCGGGTTACTCTGTGTCAAGTGGCTTTGAAGTACAGCTGCAAGACAAGACCGGTGGCGACTTGAACAAGTTCTTCTCGATACAACAGCAATTCCTTGCCGCCCTCAACCAACGTCCCGAGATACAGATGGCATACTCGGCATTCAACCCGACATACCCGCAATACCTTGTAAACGTTGACGTGGCAAAAGCCAAACGTGCAGGAATTTCTCCTTCAAACGTTCTGACAGTGCTGCAAGGCTACTACGGTAGTATGTATATAAGCAACTTCAACCGCTTCGGTAAGCTCTACCGCGTGATGATGCAAGCCACACCCGAAACGCGCGTGTCGCCCGAAACGCTGAAAAATGTGAAAGTACGCACATCTTCGGGCATGGTGCCAATCAGCGACTTCATCACACTGTCGAGGGTATATGGTCCGGACGTAATCAACCGCTTCAACATGTACACCTCAATGTCGGTAACCGGTACTCCAAACGCAGGCTACTCTTCGGGACAGGCCATCGAGGCCATTCGTGAAGTTGCGGCACAAGTGTTGCCACAAGGCTACGACTACGAATTCTCGGGTCTTACGCGCGAAGAAGCAAGCACGTCAAGCTCGGCTACCGCCATCATCTTCATACTTTGCTTGGTATTCGTTTACCTGATCCTTAGTGCACAGTATGAAAGCTACATCTTGCCTCTGTCGGTAATCTTGTCGATACCGTTCGGTTTGTTCGGCTCGTTTGTATTTGCACGCATGTTTGGCATCGACAACAACATCTACCTCAAGATTGCGCTCATCATGCTTATCGGTCTTCTCGCCAAGAACGCTATCCTTATCGTACAGTATGCGCTCGAACGCCGCCAGACGGGCATGTCGATTGTCGGCTCGGCAGTATCGGGAGCCTCGGCTCGTCTGCGTCCTATCTTGATGACCTCATTGGCACTTATCATCGGTCTGTTGCCGCTGATGTTTGCTTCCGGCGTAGGTGCCAACGGTAACCGTGCGCTTGGCACAGGTGCCGTGGGCGGTATGTTAATCGGTATGATATTCCAGTTGCTTATAGTTCCATGCTTGTTTGTGATGTGTCAGGCACTTCAAGAGAAATTCTCTCCGATCAAGTGGAAAGATACCGACAACTCGGGCATGAAGAACGAACTCGAACAATTTTCAATTTAACAATTCTCAATGAATATGAATATAAAGAATATCAGGCTGCTCCTTGTCACTGTGGTTTTTGCCACAGTGATGGGCAGTTGCCACATCTACAAGAAATATGACTTGCCCGAAGACAACACGCAGGCCATGAAATACAAGGAAGCCCTTGAACAACCTGTCGATTCTTCGGCGTTGGGCAACCTGCAGTGGGACGAGATTTTCACCGACCCACAGTTGCAGGCTCTCATCACAATGGCCCTCGACAACAACGTGGACTTGCAGAATGCAAAACTCAACGTTGACATAGCTCACGCTCAATTGCTTGGCGCAAGGCTCTCATACCTGCCCTCGCTCACTTTCGCGCCCAACGGCAGCGGCTCAAAAATTCGCAACGTCTCCGAACTCGACTGGGGATACCAGTTGCCACTGTCGGTAAGTTGGGAAATCGACATATTCGGGCAGAAGCTCAACAGCAAGCGTCAAGCCCAAGTGAACCTGAAGCAGACCGAAGCCTATGAACAGGCTACACGTTCGCAGATTATAGGCGCGGTAGCCAACTGCTACTATCAACTGGTTTCCTACAACAAGCAACTCGTGCTTTACCGCGAAACAGCCGAATTATGGAAACAGACCGTGCAAGTGATGCGCGACATGAAAGAAGCCGGCCGCTACAACGAGGTTGCAATCGTTCAAAGCGAGGCCAGCTACTATAGCGTATTGTCGGCAATCCCTCAAGTGGAAATGGCCATCAACGAGCTTAACAACACCATGTCGCTGCTCCTCAACGTAGAGCCGCAAACGTGGGACATAAACACCGAGTCGATGATTGTATTGCCGTCGGAACTCGAATTCGGGGTGCCGATGAGCTACCTCGCAGCCCGTCCCGACGTGCGCGCAGCCGAGTACCAGTTTGCTTCGGCATACTATGCCACCAACCTCGCCCGCACGGCATTCTACCCCAACATATCGTTGTCGGCAAACGGAGGTTACGGCACACTCGTCGGCAGTGCGATACTTGACCCCGCACAGTGGTTCATCAACCTTGCCGGACAATTGGCTCTGCCGTTGTTCAACAGCGGGCAGAACATTGCCTCCCTTAAGGCAGCAAAAGCCGCGCAGGAACAGGCTTTGAACACGTTTGAAAACACCGTGCTCAACGCTTCGGCCGAAGTGAGCAACGCCCTTGTGACAATGGAAAAGTCGCAAGAAATGCGACAAAACATTGCCCTGCAAGTAGAGAAACTGCAAAAAGCCGTGGAATACAACCAAGACCTTATGCAGTTGAGTACCGCAACCTACCTCGAAGTATTGACAGCACAACAATCGTT
>CALUNI010000094.1 GCA_944321905.1 uncultured Muribaculaceae bacterium
GGCAAGCCCTACTTCTCGGTGGCTTCGGGTGGCGGTACAGGCCGTACATTGCACCCCGACAACATGGCAGCAGGTCCTGCTTCTTACGGTATGACCGACACCATGGGTCGTATGCACAGCGACGCTCAGTTTGCAGGTTCTTCTTCGGTTCCAGCACACGTTGAAATGATGGGCTTCCTCGGCATTGGCAACAACCCGATGGTAGGCTGCACCGTGGCCGTAGCCGTTGACGTAGCTACCGCACTCAACAAGTAACACATCGTTACAATAATCATAAAAAAGTTCCTGCCTAGTTTGGCAGGAACTTTTTTTTACATTCTCTCACACCAAGTTAAACCCAAATCGGTCATTAGATTCTATGGTGATTTTTAGGATTATGTCGGCAGGTTTGTGCCTTGCAAGCCTGCCGACATAAGCTAAAAAACGACATAAGAAGCATTTTTAAAACAAATATTCGCGGTCTGATGACCGTTCTGGAATTAAAAGCCTGCTGCCTGGAACATGGCTCTTACATGCTATCGGTCAACTGCATAATCTCTTGCAGCGTAAAATCACCGGTGATACGAATCGCCACATATTCACCCGTGTCATCGACAAGCATCAACAGCTCTTTCACATTTTCTCCCGACTTCTTCACGTAGAACGAAACGCGCGAACTATCTTCATCCTTGACTTTCATCAGCAACTCATATCCATTTTTCACATGTGCTTCAAAATCGGCTTTCATGCGCTTCGACGTGTTACCGTCTTCCGATGTCAAGACTTGCAAATTATCGATTTTATCTTTTATTCCCTTTAAGTCAAGTTCACCGGCAGAGACACATCCTTGCATGAGTTGGAACATCGACTTGGAAATATATATCGACGAAACATTATCCTTGTCGGAATATCTTTCAAATATGTCGCCCTGCGCGAAACCCGTTCCGCAACAAAACAATAAAGCCACCAATACAATGCCTAATATCCTATTCATATGAATCAATAATTTAATCGTTTGTTTAACACTTCATTTACCTTAGTTATCTCTTGACCGGCTTGCCGCATCTCACCGAAGCCTTTATTCAAGTTCTGCGACACCAACGCCAATGCCCGACCGGCTGCCAGCTCGGCCTCCACCGGGTCGTCAAACGTATCCTTTGGCTCGTTGCCGCCATATGAGAAATACAAGCCCAAGCCCATAGCCACGGCAAGCAGCAAGCTCGCAGCCATTGCAAACCTCCCGTGCCACCACTTTCTTCGAGCCGATGCCACCTTGCAATCGGCAGCAGCCAACTCATCTATATGGCTTGCTATTCGCTCGCCAAGTCCGCCGGGCAATCGTGCTTCATCCCGCAACGCCCTGTCTATTATCTCGTCTATTTCTTGCTCACTCATTTTTATACAGTTTCTTAAATCGTTCTCTAATCGTTTTCCTTGCCCGAAACAGCAACACGCGCACGTTTGAAACGCTACAGCCTGTTATCTCCGCTATTTCGTCCATCGAGCAATCGCCGAAACTTTGCAGCCTCAGCACTTGACGCTGTTTCTCGGGTAGTTGTCTTATCCATTCTTTCACATTCCTCACCTTTTCCTGCTCTTCTACCCGTTTGCCGGGCGACACGTCCGACTGCAACCAATAAGCTTCCGACACGTCGCTACCCTGATGCCTAACCGACGGAGACCTTAGGAAATCCAGGCACACGTTCTTCATCAAAGTGACGCAGAAAGCCTCATAATTATGCACGCCGGTCAATTCGTTCCTTTTCTGCCACAATTTAGCATATGCGTCTTGCAACAAGTCCTCGGCATCATTTTGGTTGCCGACCAAGGCCACTGCTATGCGGTAAAGTTTTGCATGAAACGGCATGAAACGCTTCTTAAATTCATCTGCGTCCATCGTTATCCTCAATCACCTCATCCATATTTTCCGGCTTGATTTTACCTTTAACTTGAATAACCGCAATCTCACCGTCGATGTTGCAAACCACAATTTCCTTTATCACCCCATCTTCCACCTTCATCAATATCTTAGAGTATTCGCCACCCTCATTCGACGACACGACTGTATCAAAATCCGAGTCCTTCAAGCTGCGCAAATCATCGATAAACTGCTCGCGCATGGCAGGCGAGCAATTTTCCAAATTCAATAATTTTACACTGTTCACGCCCTTGGTATCCTCAAACAGGCTGCAAATTTTCATCACAAACGGGCTTAGCGATATTCGAGACACGCCCTCTTGCCTGTCGAGCTTGTCTATGAACTGGTTCACCGTCATTGCTTGCATGGCAAAGCCCGATACCAACAATATCCCAATCGCCATAAACAAAGATTTTATCTTCATAACATTCATTTTTTAAGTGTCATTTATAGGTGAGACGTAATTACACCCGTCATTGTTACACTAAATCCCGTTTATTACGTATAAAAACGTATCCATACGTATATGGCACACTGCAAGCCATGCGATGCGTTACTTGCAGTGTACCAAGATACCGTAACCACATTATTGCCATGCTATTTTATCGGTACTATTTCAAAAATCTCTGTCGCACCCGATATCCTCATCGATACGGCACCATCGGGAACCGGGCAGGTTGTAAGAGCCTGCACCGAAACCATCTTTTCCAATATGGAGCCGTCGGCCGAAAGCATGGCCACTTCCACGTTGCCTTCGGGACTGCCCATAAGCAGATGATATCCCTTTACCCCTGCCTGGATGCCTATAGTCATGGCAGCACCGTCACAGGCATATGCAGTAGAGGCATTCTTGTCAAAAGCTCTCATTGCAGCCTGCTCGTCGCCGGCCACATGCAGGTCAAATCCAATGGTCTCTACCGTCGGAGCATTCACTTCAAACGAGCGCACGGCTACATAGTTGGTGCGCTTCGAATCGAGTCGTTTCAGCCTCACGTAACGTGCCTTCACAGGGCTGCCGGTCCAAGTTATAACATATTGATGGTCGATATCAGGGATAAGTGGCAACCAAGTCTTGCCGTCGGCCGAATATTCGAGAGCCGCATGGTCGAAGAAGTCCACGTCGTCAACCGAATTGCGTCCCTGCAAGATATCGACCGAATGCACATCCCTCACGGAACGAAGGTCAACGGCAACCCAACTCTCCTTGCGCTGCGGCAATGCCGAGGTATAATAAGTGGCTGTGTCGCCGTCGAGCATCAATTGTGGCTGCATGGTACTCGAATTGGGAAACGAGCTCAATCCGCGATAGCTGCACGGCACCTCGCCCGACAATTTTTCAAGGAATCTGAAGGCTATGTCATCCATCACCTTCTCATAAAACGGCTGCAGCTTCATCGTTCCCGACTTATGGGCATTGTAATCGCCAACGTCTTTGGCGGTCATCAAGTTTTCCACATATTTACTCCACAATTCGGCATCATCGTTGCCGTTATGATACAAGTCCATGAGCGCAACCGTGCGTTTCCCTCGTGTCCCCAACTTGCCAAATTCCACAAGCCACGGACGCAACTCGGCAAGCAGCAAGGCATTGTCGCATCCTTCCTCCATTAGTCGCGGCACTTGTTCGATGCGTTCAAACTCGGCAGTCAAAGCTTGGGCATCGGCGGCATTCCACTCGTCAAGGTCGAAAACACGCGTCTCCCACGATTCGTCTCGCCTGTATCCGGTTTCGGTGTCACATGAGTGAATGGCAAACGTGCGATATGCTTCGGCTGCACAGGGAGCCAACTCTCGCAAGCCGCGTTCCCAGTTGTCGATAGGATTATACGCACTCACATTCCACGCATAGTCGGCCACTCCGTAAAGTGCAAGCTTAGAAGCCTCGCCATGCTCCATGGGATTACTGAGTATGCCGCTCACATCGTCAGCCGTAAGAGACGTGTCAAGCCCGTAAACAGGGCCTTGCAGCACCATGTTGCGCACATAGTCGGTAACGGGATAGTTCCACCAAAAGAGAGCCGGACGCTTGATGCGTGAATTAACCCAGTCGAGCGTGCCTGCCGTGAGGTCGCTGCACACTACATCGCCTGTCCAAAACACTTTTATGTCGGGGTTCAAGTTATTACCGAAATATGCCAGACTTCCCTTTGGCGTAGGATTAGCCCACGACTTGTTATAGTCGGTGGGACACATTATAAGCGGAGCCACGTCGCCTCTGACCTTCACAAATTCGTCGGTCAAGCGGTTCAGCAATTCGGTTTGCTTCGACGGACTGGTTCCGTCACCCGATATGTCATCAAAGAATATTGCGAACTGCCTCACACCCATCTTATACATCATATCAAACTTACGGAACAAATTGCCATAATCCTCTTCGTTCCATTTAATGTCTTGACCCGGATGTATTGCCCACACGAAATTCACGTGGTTGCGCCCACATGCCTTGACGAGTTCCACTATGCGGGCAGCTTCGTCGGCGGGATAAGGGTCGCGCCAATTAGGGCTGCGGTGATACGGGTCGTCCTTTGGCCCGTAAACATATGTGTTCATCTTAAAACGCCCAAAGAAGTCAATCAGCGACAGCCTCACCTCGTGCGACCACGGAGTGCCATAAAAGCCCTCCACCACGCCTCGCATGGGCAGGTCGGGATAGTCGTTGACAGTCATGCACGGTATCTTGCCACCCTTTGTAGCTTCACAGGCAAGAATCTGGCGCAACGTCTGTACGCCGTAAAACGCGCCACACTCGTCATATCCCAATATTGAAATCCCGTTCTTGTCGATAACGAGCATATATGCCCCTTCCACGGCTTTCACTCCGGCACTTGCCGCCTTTCCCTCATCATAGTCTATCACCAACTTGGCTCCCGGCGCAGAACCAAATATACGACCCATGCCGTCACAAACGCCCTTCTCGTCAACGATATTCCATGCGCCCGACATTTCAAGAAACTCTCCCGTGGCAATATCCATCGCCTGCGGAATGGGATTGACCACGATGCCACGATGATCAACTTTTTCACCGTTAACAGGACGGAATTGCTGAACCTCTTTTCGCTGTTGCGACAAATCAAAATCTTGCGCCTCGGCCATGCCACAGCACATCAAAGCACATGTGGCAACAACGGCAACCGACAACTTACTCGTTTTCATGCAAAATATTTTTAGGGTTATAATTTCACGACTTTAGGATAACGCTGCCTGTCGGCATCGCCTATCTCTCGTATTATCCGGCAAGGATTCCCGGCAGCCAACACGCCGGCCGGAATGCTCTTGTTGACCACGCTGCCGGCACCTATCACCGAATTGTCGCCTATAGTGACACCCGGCAACACGCACACATGCCCGCCTATCCACACATTGTTGCCGACGGCTATCGGTAGCGCATATTCGAGTCCCATATTCCGCCTCTCATAATCAAGAGGGTGGCCGGCGGTGTAAAAGCCGCAATGTGGCGCAATAAACACATTGTCGCCAAACGTAACTTTTGCCCCGTCGAGAATCACACAGCCGGTATTGGCATAAAAGTTATCGCCCACCTCGATATTGTAGCCATAGTCGCAATAAAAGGGCGACTCGATCCAACAATTCTTGCCGGCCTTGCCAAGCAAGCGCCGCACTATTTCCTCGCGCCTTATCGTCATCGACGGGCGCAAACCATTCAACTCAAAGCACAACTCTTTGCATTCGATGCGCTCTGCTATCAATTGAGGGTCGTAGTTGGCATCATAAAGCACACCAGGCTCCACGTGCATTTTTTTGTCATTCATAGTCTGTATTAGCGTCAAGAAAGTTATTTGTCCAAAAATAGTGCAAATCAAGTGCAGAACCGCCCAAACACGGATTTGCGGCGTTTTGCCAAGACGCAGCCTATTTTATCCAAAGATACGATTTTTTTGTTTCATACGAAAAATCATGCACCCAACCAAACACCGCCATACAAAAACAGCACAATATACACAGGGCATACATGCAATTATCATATATAATAATTTTATATTATCCATTTTGTGAATTAAAAAATATCACATACCTTTACTTTATGAAAAAGCATTATTTTAATAAAAACAATATGGCAGACTCGCGAACACAAGAAAAGGTCTATGTTGGCTCTATAATTTCTGAACGGCTTGAAGCTAAAGAGATGAAGCAAAGCGAGCTTTGTGACCTTACTGGAATAGCAAAGCCAATATTGAATGATATCATCAAAGGGCGCAGAAATTTAACGGCAGAAATGGCCGTATTAATAGAGTCGGCCTTGGGTCTAAGTGCAGATCGACTTCTTAGTATCCAAATGCAGAACGAATTAGACAGAGCCTATAACGATTCCAAGGTTATTACACAATTGCAATGCATGAGCAACTGGGAAATAATGAGTGAATATTTATCTATACCTGTCTTAAAGAAACTTGGTCTGCCAAATGGTGGAGTAAAAGACAAGGTGTCAATGGCTATGGAAATGTTCCATGTAACAACCATCGAAGAGTTCAACAGCATTGCCGAACGAGAGCAGGAACAAGCTTATTATAAGAAATCAGAAAAATTGGTTATGGACAAGAAAGCCTTGTTTACATGGAAATATTATTGCTTTGATGAGGCCAGCAAAATAACAATATCGGCATCCTTCGATAAAAACAGCATAGAAGATTTGAAGCAAGAAGCAAAAACCATTCTGTTAGAAAACCGTAACGCATACCACAGGATGCAAGAATCGTTCAATAATCATGGAATTCGACTGCTTTATATCAATAAAGAAGGGCAAGTGCCTGTAGATGGCATGTCGTTCTGGTTTGGCAAAAACCCAACAGTCGTAATCACGCGTAGAATGCAAAATATCGACAACTTCGCTTTCTCTATAATGCATGAACTTGGACATGTCAAAATGCACCTAAAACAAGATTGCCAAGCACTTGTAAATCTTGATGGCGAGGAGCTTGACGAAATGGAAGCACAAGCAAATGAGTACGCACTCAACGCCTTTATTTCCAATGAGGAATGGAACAGTTTTATGTCACGAATCAAGAACGTAAATCCTTATACTGTGCATATTCCAATCAAGAATGAAGCAAAAAGGCTCAATGTCAATCCGCAAATTTTGTATGGCAGATACATGCATGATATGGGGCTATACAGACTTCGAAGGGTTTTTCCTACCAATGTCAAATAATATATAACCAAATAAGCGAATAACATATGAAAAAAATGTAATAAACAAAGAGACGAAAAATCCCCATGTTGTTGGCGGACAACACGGGGAGCAGAGGTTCTACTTCTCGATGGCAAGACCCTTAGTCTCACAAACGGTAGGAGAAGATCAGCCTAATATGCTTTGCAAAATTACATTATAATTCTGCGAATAGGCAATTTTTTCTCCATAATCGCACTCATTAAAGTTTATGTTTAACAAAAAAATCTATTATCAAGATGAAAAATTGTCTTCAAAAGTCATGGTCATACGCACCAACCCTATTTTCGCAGAAGATAATGTATATCTTAGACCATACAAAAAGAGGTAAAAATAAGCTTTTAAGTAATCTCCCTGCAGGCGTACAACGCCGCCTAATGTGCGACAACATGCACCTTTTAGGCAATATGAAATTCACAGAGGAAAATGGTTTTCCCATATTGTCTCCGTACAATCCCGACAGTCTGGATTTCACGCTATTCTCATATAAGGACAGGAACAAGCACAATGGGGGCAAATGGGCTGTACATTTTTTTCAAAACGACTACACTTTTCTTAATGCAGTCACCCGCAATCTTGAAGTCACGACATCGGCATTGGTGAATTGCGACGTGGTGTTTGCGCCAGATTGCAGCCTTTATGTTGATGCACCGATATTCATCAACAAACAAAACGTGTATCGTTCACGGTTTGCTGCCGCATATTGGCAATCATGCGGTTTCAACGTGATTCAAACGGCAAGTTGGGGTAATGCCAATTCATTTAGCTACTGTTTTGAAGGATTGGCAGAACATAGCGTTACGGCTGTATGCGGGATAGGACATGACCACTGCCAACAGGCCAAACACCTGTGGCAATATGCGTTATACGAATTAGTCGCAAGAAAAGCCCCAACCAAATTGATTATTTATGGCGGAAAATCAGAGGACATCCCAGACCTTGGGATCCTGGTGCTTCACTTTGACGATTATATAACCAAAAAATTTAGAAAATGAAAGCAAAAAAATTAGTAAAAGAAGACTACGAACTTTTCAAGTATATGAAAACTCATTACCAATCAAAGAATGAGCAAGAGTTTTTTGAGAAACTCCGTTACAAACAAGAGCATATACTCACAGTATCACACGATTTGATATTGTCGGAACAGAATAATGACGATAAACTCTATATCGTAAGGTGCGAATTTGAGGAATACATCGTTGGCCAAGCATATGTCACAGAGGAACAACATGTCATGTGTCTGTACGACGCTTTGAACCTTAATCTGAAAATAGCCGGTTTGTTGAATAGAGACATAACCCTTTTCCAATGGCTTCGCGAAAGGGACTATGCCGGAGTCGAATATGATCACAATTATGACAACATTTAGACTATGGGAAATCAACGTGAATATATTTCGAGTGGAGGTTTTTCGCAATACCTATATGAGGATCACAAAAGTTTTTCTCCACTAACAATAAATGGTATTCGAGGTAAGGTGATACATTACATTTCTGATGGTGATATTGACCATACCGGCCTGCCCAATTATGCCAATACATCTGATATGTACTTACGCGTAAATAAAAATGGCAGCGTAATTCAAGGAAAGGTGTATATCAACCGTAAGCAATGTATCGATTTTGATTGGGGGCATACCCATATAAACACCTTAGGCGACGGTAAATCTTTTCAAAAGGGCATTGTGCATGTACAAACATACAAGGTAGATGAAAACGGCAACACTGTTAGGGATTCCGACAATGCACGTTATATGAACGACGAAGAAATCGCAAAATATGGCGACCTTATCCGCGCTTTCAATCCTAACGTGAAGTTCCGCCCTTAAGCGAACTTTATATACGCAGCAACAATGAACCGCATACCAAAACACAAGGTCTTTTGGTATGCGGCAATCTATTAAGCAGTGTGGTCTTTCAGCAATCTAAGGAGTCAGGCCGAAAAAACCGGTTGCAGTCTGTAGAAGTAAAATATGTCGAATATGGGAATTGGGCTATTTTTAGGCAACTGCTACCGAAGTTAAAAAGTAAGATTGCGGCAGCGGAGCTGCCGAACCATGCTTAACCGACATGCAAGCGAAGCGCAGCTTGCGGACAGCAGCGGCTTCCACACATGAG
>CALUNI010000095.1 GCA_944321905.1 uncultured Muribaculaceae bacterium
GGGGTCAATCTCGTTACCGTCTTGGTCGAGTGTGACAAACTTCATCCCGTTCGGATGGAACGGCAGAAACACTTTAGGCTCCCATATCAGCTCCACGGGAGCTACGGGCCACAACACGTCGGTTATCGCCACGTTGGTCATATGTCCCTTGCCTGTCGCGGCAAGGCTGCCATAAAGAGTGACCCTGAAGCCGGCAGCATGAGGATGCCTCTTAAGATAAATTTCGGCCGCCTTGCGCGGTCCCATGGTATGGCTGCTCGACGGGCCGGTTCCTATCCTATATAGTTCTTTTATCGATTTCATGTTGTAATGAATATAAACATATCTACAAATGTAGCTTAAAACTGCGGGAAATATGAGCCTTTGAAACTTTTTTTAAGCATAATATTAACCTTATTCGGATTTTTATTAATATGTTTGCGAACATTCTGAATAAAAGATGCCGCATCGGCAATCTTGCAGGAATAAAACATATATATCATTTATGAGAATACATGGAAAAATTTGACGACATACTAAGGCACATATACGAATTAGAGGGACTCGTGCTGGTGGCTCAACGCGATGGCAGCAATCGCGACATGCTCATCAATATGATGAAAGAAAAAATGGCCGAAATAAACGCGTGCCTCTCTACCGAAACCAACAATATGGCAATGCCCGAGGCACAAGAAGAACTCGTCGCAGAAGAAAACACTTTTTATATTCGGGACGCGTCAGACGATAACAATCAATCTACCGACGGCTCACAGCCCAACGCAATACCCACCGAGATCGGCATGAGAGCCGACTTGACAGAACGAGCCGACGATGATGCGACCTCGGTAGCCGGGATTGCCGAGGATGAACCGTTCCTGCCGGGACAGAACACACCTGTCGGCATTATTGCCGACGTGTCGGATCCCGACGAAGACAGTGAGCCCGCCGACGAGCCAACCGATGCCCACAATCAACAGCCAACAGAAAGTCACGCCCCAACCGTCAATGACACCCTAAGCGACAGCCACAACGAACTTCAAGAAACGACCGAAGACCTCGACAAGGCAACCGTTCCCGGCAACGGCGGCAGCCTGTCTGGCAATTCCGGGCAACAAGTGCCGCCACCATTTGCCGCAAACAACACTGAAGAGCCATCGGCAACAATGACTGTTGACACACTGCTGCAGCGCAACATGAGCCGAGACTTGAAAAAGGCATTTACCATAAACGACCATTTCAGATTCCGCCGCGAACTGTTCAGCAACAGCGACGTAGAAATGAACGATGCCCTCAACCTCGTGGAGGCCATGCAATCATATGACGAAGCCGAAGAATATTTCTACGACACGCTTAAATGGGACAAGCAGTCGCCCGACGTAATCGACTTCATGGCAATCATATGCAATCACTTCTATTCAAAATAACAGTTCATGGCAGGCAAATTATACATAGTTCCGACCCCCGTGGGTAACCTTGGCGACATGACACCGCGAGCCATAGAAGTGCTTAAGAAGGCCGATTGCATACTTGCCGAGGACACGCGCACTTCGGGAATACTTATGAAGCACTTCGGCATTGAGACTCGAATGCAGAGCCACCACAAGTTTAACGAACACGACACTCTGCCGGCTCTCATCTCGCGGCTGCAAGGAGGCGAAACAATCGCACTCGTCAGCGATGCCGGCACCCCGGCCATATCCGACCCCGGATTCATGCTCGCGCGGGAATGCCGCCGCTCGGATATAGAGGTAGAGACATTGCCCGGTGCCACGGCATTTGTCCCGGCTCTCGTCAACTCGGGGCTGCCATGCGACCGCTTCTGCTTCGAAGGATTTCTCCCTCAGAAAAAAGGCCGCGCCACAAGGCTCGCGCAACTGGCCGAAGAGCAGCGTACCATAATATTTTACGAGTCGCCCATGCGGTTGCTGAAGACGTTGAAACAGTTTTCCGAGACATTTGGCGGCGACCGACAGGCCTCGGTGAGCAGGGAAATATCAAAGTTGCATAATTCAACGCACAACGGCACAATCGACCAACTTGTAGATTACTTCACTGCCAACGAGCCGAGGGGCGAAATCGTAATCGTAGTCGCAGGGAAAGAACCCGCCGAAACTCATAAAACAGACAAATACGCACAATTCAAAAATAAAAACAACCATCAAAAAGACTTGGAATAATATGAAAAAGACATTCCTTATGTTAGCGGCTTCGGCACTCATGTGCCTTGCCGCCTGTAACGGCACTAAGACCGAAACAAATACCGCAAACGACGAAATCGTAGCCCAACTTAACGACTCACTGCTCGTTGCCAATGCCGAAAAAGACAGCTTGCTGAGCATCATCAACGACATCAACGACGGCATGATGCAAATACGAGACATGGAGAAGATAATCTCCAACACCAACCTCAGCGGAGAGACTCGCAACAAGAAGCAGGAAATCATGGACAACATGATGCTTATACAACAGGCTCTCAAAGACCGCCGCGAAAAGCTTGCCGCACTCGAACGCAGACTTAAGAACTCGTCGGGCAACAATTCTGAGTTGCAAAAGACCATCGACTCGCTCAAGAAGCAACTCGACGAACAAGCAGCCACGATAACCCGACTGACCGAAGAACTGAAAAAAGCCCACATCGAAATCAAAGTCTTGAACACGGCAGTCGATTCTCTCAATACGGCAAACCAAGAAATAACGGAGCTGAAAGAGCAAGCCGAGGTGAAGTCGGAACAGCTTGTAAACGAACTTAACACCTGCTACTATGTCATAGGGTCGAAAAGCGAACTGAAAGACAACAAAATCATCGAAACAGGTTTCTTGCGCAAAACCAAAGTGCTTGAAGGCGACTATGAAATCAACTATTTCACAAAAGGCGACAAGCGCACATTGAGCGAGATACCTCTGCACTCAAAGAAGGCAAAGGTGCTCACCAAGCATCCGGCCGACTCTTACGAGATTGTAAGCAACGACGGAGTGAAAACACTGGTCATCACAAACCAGACAAAATTCTGGGAATTATCCAACTTCCTCGTGGTACAAATCGACTAATAAACTCAATAATCGACACCATAGACGCATGGCAGTGTAATAAAACTACGCTGCCATGCGTTATTATATGCATGAAAAGATTGCATACCATCATATTCATCATAACCGTCTTCACCGGGATGGCATTGACTTCATGCATCGAGGACGGGTTCACCACAAGCAGCAACGACACTCTTGAGTTCTCGACCGACACACTGGCGTTTGACACCGTGCTTACCGAAGAAGGCACGGCCACTCGCAGATTTGTAGTGTACAATCGGCACAAGAAGATGATAAACATATCGTCGATAAGCGTCGAGGGGAATGACGGAGGCACGTTTTACATCAACGTGGACGGAGTGAGCGGCTCGCCTCTCAGCAACGTAGAAATACGGGGAGAAGACAGCATTTTCGTATTTGTCGAAGCACGTATCGACCCCACAGGTAACGACTTGCCTGTCGAAATAAAAGACAAGATAAACTTCGTCACCAACGGCGTGGGGCAGGAAGTAGTGCTTACCGCTTGGGGACAAGATGTGACACGCATGTACGCACCGACGATAGACACCGACACGCATTTCTCGGGTGTCAAGCCATATCTGATATACGACACGCTGCGCGTGGCCGAGGGTGCGACACTGTCGCTCGATGCCGGCTCAACGGTGATGTTCCACGACAAGAGCGGAATGGTGGTTGACGGCACACTCATCGCAGCCGGAGAACAAGGCAACGAAGTCAACCTGCGTGGCGACCGCCTCGACAACGTGGTGGGCGGCACCGATTACGACATAATGTCGGGACAATGGGGCGGCATTCGTTTCTCGGCTTCAAGTTTTGGCAACGAGATGCGGTATGTCAACATGCGGGGCTCATCGTCGGGAGTGGAAATAGATTCTACCTGCATCGACCGTCGCAAGCTATACTTGTTCAACAGCGTGCTGCACAATTCGTCCACGTCGGTATTGTCGGCAAGCCATGCATGGGTCGAGGCCGTGGGATGCGAATTTTCCGACGCAGCAGGAGCCGTGGTCTCGCTAACGGGCGGATATGCTCGTTTTGCGCAATGCACGTTTGCCAATTACTACCTGTTTGATGTCATCACCGGCTCAATCCTGTCGTTGCAGTACCTACTGCCCGACGAAAGCGACGGAACACTACCATTGATGGATGCCCATTTCGACAACTGCATCTTTTATGGCAATGCATCGGAAATATCTCCGGGAGACCTCATCGGCTCTACGGTGCTTATTCGCAATTGCCTGTTCGGAGCGCAAGGGAGCGACGACGACAACTTCTTGAATTGCGTATGGGACGGCGATCCCCTATTCTTCACCGTCCGGGAAGAATACATATTTGACTATAGGCTGAAGAATGAAAGCAGCGCAATAGGCATGGCCGACCCGGCATTATGCCCCGAAGAAGCCAACATCGACCGATACGGAGTAAACCGATTCTCTCACGGCAGCCTCGACATAGGCGCATACACGTGGGTAGAGCAAAAAGAAGAAGCTGAAGAAGAAAATTAACACAATGCCAGGATACATCACACTCGACAAAATGAAGTTCCATGCCAGGCACGGAGTCTTGGAGCAGGAACGCAAGGTGGGTAACGATTTTGAAGTAAGCCTGAGGCTACGCTATCCGTTCGACAAAGCATTAGAAAGCGACAACCTCGCCGACACGCTTAACTATGCAGCCGTCTATGACATAGTGGCAGCAGAGATGTCGCAGCCCTCATGCCTGTTAGAACATGTGGCCGGGCGCATAGTCAAGTCTCTGCTATCACGGTTTCCCTTGATCGAGCGAGGCTCTGTTTCCATATCCAAGCTCACACCGCCATTCAAGTGCGAAGTCGCTGCCGTCACCGTCTCGCTCGACTTCTGACGACCTGGTCCAGCAATTCGTCGGTATCTGCTATCAAGCGACGATGAGCCTCGTCGCAAGAGAGTTCTTTCTTTATCGGATGGTATCGTGAATGATGATATACCATCCCGGTATATGGTGATGCCGCCGCCTGCAACGCCGACTCTGCCCCACGCTCCGGCGAACTTATCAATGGACGGAAAAACAAGTTGGCAAGCGGGTCAAACCATCGGTGCATGGTTATCATCCCCGTATTCACCACGCCCGGATCGGCACAATTCACACGCAGCCGCCCCCGCCACTCGTCGGCAAGGTGCATGGCATAGTGAGTAAGCGCAAGCTTGCTGCGCCCATATGTGCCAAGCTGCGAGAAATCGGCCTCGTTAGGATGCAGCATATTATCGGCCAAGCTATGCAACCGGCGAGTCACAGATGTCGTAAACACCATGCTGCCACCATCACAAATGGCAGGCGCGATTAACCGGGCAAGCAACACAGTACCCAGATAATTCACAGCCAACGTCTGCTCCCATCCACACTCTGTCAACGCATAATCGCGGTTCATCACTCCGGCATTGTTTATCAACGTGCCGATTTTCAACCCCGAAACCCTGTCGGCGAAACTGAAAATAGAAGCACAGTCGTCAAGCCGTAGCAGCTCGCATCTCACATTGGCCACACCCCCACCCAACTCACGGACAAGCTCCATGCCACGCACTTCGTTACGGCATGCCACAATCACGCCGCGACCGGCAGCAACCATCCGGCGGCATATAGCCCTCCCGATGCTTCCTGTAGCCCCAGTCACCACTACATATCCATTCCCGCTCATAATTCTTTACACCTATGCAGCAAGCCATTAGTCCCTTATGCCGCTTCTATCAACAAATATAGTGAAAGTCGAGTGCAATGCAAAAACAAAGCCCGATTTGTTTTTGCCATTGCCGAGACGCATCCTATATTATCAAAATATAGCGAAAGTCGAGTGCAATGCAAAAACAAAGCCCGATTTGTTTTTGCTTTGCCGAGACGCATCCTGTATTATCAAAATACAGTGAAAGTCGAGTGCAATGCAAAAACAAAGCCCGATTTGTTTTTGCATTGCCGAGGCGCATCCTGTATTATCAAAATATAGTGAAAGTCGAGTGCAATGCAAACACGCATTCAAGTTTTTCAGCACCACCCCAAGCTCTATTTCACTCAAACACAACAGCTTGACAGCAGCCCACAGGCATTTTAGAAATTTTGACATTCGCACGGTCACTAATCACGCTTAAATTTCTCAAATTCGGCTTTTATCGCTATCTTTGTAATAATTATTAATAGGCTACATGCGCCTATGACGAGCCTTTAAAATTTGCTGAAAAACTAAACTATACTAAACGTTATTATAAATTTATTATGGCAGAAAACAAAGAAAAATTGTTCGACAAATTTCCTCCTGTTTCAACCGAGGAATGGAGAGCCAAAGTCGAAACCGACTTGAAAGGTGCCGACTTCCAGAAAAAACTGGTTTGGCGAACAAACGAAGGTTTCAACGTACAACCCATGTACCGTGCCGAAGACATCAAGGACTTAAAGACCACCGACTCACTGCCGGGCGAATATCCTTACATCAGAGGCACTCGCACCGACAACAACTGGGCTATACGCCAGGAAATAGTTGTCACCGACTGCAAAGAGGCTAACGCCAAAGCAAAAGAAATCCTCAACAAGGGAATCAACTCTATCGGCTTCAAGCTGAAGAAGAACGTCATCACCGACAATTTCTTAAGCGAACTGCTCGACGGCATATACCTAAGCGCCGTAGAACTCAACTTCGCCTGCTGCCCATCTTGCGCACTTGAGGTGGCAAACGCCCTTGTAGCCTATATCAAGGCAAACAACGCAACCGACACATTCCGTGGCTCGATAGCTTTCAATCCGTTCAAGCGCCTGCTCAAGCACGGCCTCGACTTCCCGAAAGAAATCAAGCAAGAGGCAGCCGAACTGGTAAAGGCCGTTGCCGACGTGAAGAACTTGCGCGTGCTTGCCGTTGACTCGGCCATGCTCAACAATGCCGGCGCGTATATATACCAAGAACTCGGCTACGCTCTCGCATGGGGCAACGAATGGATGAGCATGCTCACCGACGCAGGCATTGAGGCCGACGAGGCTGCACGCCGCATCAAGTTCGACATGGGCATATCTTCCAACTATTTCATGGAAATCGCCAAGTTCCGCGCAGCACGCATGCTGTGGGCTCAAATCGTAAAACAATACGGGCCTAAGTGCGATTGCGCCTGCAAGATGAACGTACACGCCACAACATCGGAATTCAACCAGACAATCTACGACGCTTACGTCAACCTGCTACGCTCGCAGACCGAATCGATGTCGGCTGCCATAGCAGGCGTTGACTCAATCACCGTCACACCGTTTGACAAGCAATACAAGACTCCCGACGAGTTCTCGGAACGTCTTGCACGCAACCAGCAGCTGTTGTTGAAGGAAGAAAGCCACCTCGACCGCATCGTTGACCCGGCAGGCGGTTCTTATTACGTAGAAACGCTCACCGTGTCGATAGCCAACGAGGCCTGGAAGCTGTTCCTTGAAGTCGAAGATAACGGCGGCTTCTACGCCAGCCTTAAAACAGGAGCCGTGCAAAAGGCAGTCAACGAATCGTGCGACAAACGCCACACCGACGTTGCCCGCCGCAAAGAGTCGCTGCTCGGCACCAACCAATTCCCCAACTTCAACGAGATGGCTGCCGACAAGATTGAGACCGAGGGATGCTGCTCGGGCAATGGTTGCGGCTGCAGCCACGAGGGCAACGGCGAAACTGCCGTAGAGGCTCTGCGCGGAACCCGCGCCGCAAGCGACTTCGAGGCTCTGCGTCTTGAAACCGAGCGTTCGGGCAAGCGTCCGCGCGTGTTCATGCTCACCATCGGCAACCTTGCCATGCGCATAGCCCGCTCGCAGTTCTCGTCCAACTTCTTTGCCTGCGCCGGTTACGAAATAATCGACAACCTCGGCTTCGACACCGTGCAACAAGGCATCGACGCAGCAATTGAGAAAAAGGCCGACATCGTGGTACTTTGCTCAAGCGACGACGAATATGCCACTTACGCACCCGAGGCATTCAAGGCTCTCGACGGCCGTGCCGAATTTGTGGTTGCAGGCAATCCGGCTTGCGCCGACGACCTCAAGGCCGCAGGCATCGACCAATTCATACACGTTCGCAGCAACGTTCTCGACACATTGAAAGCTTTTAACGCTAAACTATTAAAGTAAATTGCACATGAGACCTAATTTTAAAAACATAGATATAGCCAACGAAGCCTTCAACGTTAAGCACAACGAACTTGCCGAAGGCGAAAAATGGATTACTCCCGAACTTATTCCCGTTAAGCCCATATACACCAAGCACGACCTTGAAGGGCTTGAACACCTCAATTATGTTTCGGGCATTCCTCCTTATCTGCGCGGCCCGTACAGCTGCATGTATGCCCTGCGTCCCTGGACCATACGCCAGTATGCAGGCTTCTCCACCGCCGCCGAGTCTAACGCGTTCTACCGCCGCAACCTCGCATCGGGACAGAAGGGCTTGTCGGTGGCATTCGACTTGCCAACCCACCGCGGCTACAATGCCGACAACCCTCGCGTCGTAGGCGACGTTGGAAAGGCCGGCGTGTCGATTTGCTCGCTCGACGACATGAAAGTACTTTTCGACGGCATTCCTTTGAACAAGATGTCGGTGTCGATGACCATGAACGGTGCTGTGCTCCCAATCCTTGCATTCTACATCAATGCAGGGCTTGAACAAGGCGCAAAACTCGAAGAAATGGCAGGTACCATCCAGAACGATATCCTGAAAGAGTTCATGGTGCGCAACACCTATATCTATCCGCCCAAGTTCTCGATGAAGATAATCGCCGACATATTTGAATATACGTCGCAAAACATGCCCAAGTTCAACTCAATCTCAATCTCGGGCTACCACATGCAGGAAGCCGGCGCAACCGCCGACATCGAACTTGCCTACACCCTTGCCGACGGACTTGAATACATCCGCGCCGGTATCAATGCAGGCATGTCGATCGACGCTTTTGCTCCGCGCTTGTCGTTCTTCTGGGCAATAGGCATGAACTTCTTCATGGAAATCGCCAAGATGAGGGCTGCCCGAATGCTGTGGGCAAAGATTGTGAAAGAATTTGGCCCGACAAATCCCAAGTCGCTCGCCTTGCGCACCC
The DNA here is from genome assembly GCA_944321905.1 of uncultured Muribaculaceae bacterium. GTDB lineage: Bacteria > Bacteroidota > Bacteroidia > Bacteroidales > Muribaculaceae > Avimuribaculum. The sequence goes on from CALUNI010000095.1 coordinate 9,102, forward strand.
ACTGCCAGACATCGGGTTGGTCGCTCACCGAACAAG
>CALUNI010000096.1 GCA_944321905.1 uncultured Muribaculaceae bacterium
CGATTATGAACATTATCAGCAAGGCTTGGAAAGCCGGATTGGAAAGGAATCCCACCACGCCATCCATGACCGTTGGGCGATACTCGCTTATCCGGCATCCGTCTCCAAGGCCGAGCCGGTCATACACTACCTCTTCCACGCTTTCGGCCTTGCCCTCGCAATAGCCATACTTGATGGCTTCATCGACCGTAAACGACAAAACCCGCGTGGAATCGTCTCCGGCCACACAGGCCACGGTGCGGGCATCAACCATTGCTTCTGCCATAACAGGGTCGCGCCGCCACACCTCTACCGTGTCGCCGTCGGCATTCACCGACGTTACCTTACCGTGGCTCTCGGCCGTAGCCCGCATCATCGAACGCATAAACGACTGATACTTGTCGGGCAGCACCTCTCCGCCCCCATCCACCACCGTCGCAGCCCCCATGCTGCCGCCCGGGCGCATGTATATGCTGTCGCACGCGATCGATATCAGCGCACCTGCCGAAGCCGCAGTGTTGTCGATAAATGCCATCACCGGTATGGGACTGTTGAGTATGCGTGTACGCATGGAGTCGGCCGCATCGACCGCGCCTCCGTAAGTGTTGATGCGCAGAATGATCACGTCGGCACCTTCCTCGGCCGCGCACGCCATTCCATTTTTCATTATCCGCCACGAAGTTGAGCCTATCTCCCCATCGATGGGTATGACATATGCCTTTTCGGCACGAGCCAGAAAAACGACGAGCAACAGGGCAACGACCGAAACAAGATATTTCATATTCCTTCCGAACTTATGCACAGTATATGATTTAAAATTCAAATTTACACAAAATCATCGACACTGCCACACATTTGTCCAACAAATAAAGCCCACGCGGCACCATGCACCAAAAAAATCACACCATGTCGTCGCCGGTATGCACGATTTTCACTTTCACCGTCTTATGAAACGGAATAAACGCCGAGGCAATCGCTATGACAAGTGCGACTATCAGCATATACCCTAGCACTGTCTTCATCGACAGCAGCAAACTTTGTTGCTGCAACGTGGTGTAAATGGTGTTTGTAGCCACTTGCTCGGCCTCGGCAAACCCGTGTCCTTGCGCGACCGCCGAATTAAACGCGCTTGCAAACCGGTCGGCGGCCACGGGATTGCTCATGGCTATCGTCTCAGACAAACGTTGCCCCCCGCGCTGCTGCATGTAATACAAGATATTGCTGAAAAACGACGACCCTATCACCGGTGCAAGCACCGAACGCGACAAAATCAAAAAGAACGCGTTCGACAACATATACTTCAGCGGCAATTCCTCCACGACAAAGAGACCGAAAGATATAAAAAGTATCATCATGCCTATGCCTCGCAAGAACATTGGCAGATAGAGCATCTCATAAGTACTGTCGGGCGAGATGCCGAAATACATGATGGCGAAATATGCCACAAAGCAAAACATGCCCGCCGAAACAAAATAGCGGAACCTCCACCGCTGCCAACGAAACCACCAGAAACACAAAAACGCGCCAACGACAAACCCGGGAATGACATACAGATACAGCCAATTGGAATGTACGCTGTCGGTACGCACTATGTTGGTAACATAATTGGTTATAAGTGTACCCGACGAACAGAAAAACATGGTTATGAACATATACAGGTAGCCCAACAGAGACTTGACCCGCGTAATCTGAATGAGATGCACATAGGGGTCACGGCTGCGGTTGGACCATTGAACCCACAAAAAAAGGAACATCAGCAATATCGATGCCACCAGATAGTACCTCAACCGTGGCGAATGGAACCAATCAAGCGTCCTGCCGTATGTAAACACATACATAATCATCAATATGGCCACGGCCACGATGAAGATACTCTTGAAATCTACCCCTTTGAACGGGAATTGCATGGGTCGCTTGGCATACTTGAACGTGGCAAGCACAAATATTATCGCCGTCAGCAACAATATTATCTCGAAGTAATACATATACTTCCAATCGTAATAGTATGCAAGCTGTGCGGTCACAATCATCGACACCTGTCCCACACTGAACACCAACGGGTAGAAATAGGCATAAAACTCGCTTCGCACGTTCTTGGGGCTTACCAATTTGCTAAGATTCCTTACAAACCACAGCATGACGAACCCCTTTACAAACCCGAGGAGAAAACTGTAACCTATAAGCAGGTCGATGCTGCGCGTGACGGCACACATCCAACTTATCACGACTTGAATGCTCAAGCTGACAAGCAACATCGTCTTCTGCGTCACCCTGTCCATGACCTTGTTCACAATAGGATACACGATTGCCATTCCCGCCGAAGCCGAATAATAGCCCATGGTAATATCTTCAGACAACACGCCAAGCGTCCCCGACTCTTCCTGTATGCTGCCGGTATAAGTGCCGTTTATCGTCATCACAGGTATTCCCACAAGGAACATCGTCAGCACCCCAACCCATCCCGGGAGTCCCTGTCTCAACGGCAAGTCCAAACGCTCAGCCAAATTTCCTGCCATAACCTGTCACTCCTTATAAGCCTCGGTGACCACCATCATGCCTGCCCTAAACTTGGCCATGTCATCGGGAGCCACGTCCACAAAGTCTATCCTCACCGGTATGCGCTGCTGTACCTTCACAAAGTTTCCTGCCGAATTGTCGGTAGGGACAAGCGAATACTTCGAACCGGTAGCCTCAGATATCGCCGACACCCGTCCCTCAAATGAGCGGCCACTGATAGCATCTACCGTTATTCTCACCCGTTGCCCGATATATATGTTTTCGATCTGCGTTTCCCTGTAATTGGCCGTAACCCACTTGTCTTGGCTGCGTATGAGATTGGTAATCGTCTGTCCTGCTGCCACATACTGTCCCGTTTCGAGCGTCCTGCGTCCCGTATAGCCGTCAAACGGGGCAATGACGACCGTATATGACAGATTCAGCCTTGCCATGTCGAGCCCCGCCTCACACCGCAATATGTCGGCTTCCACCCCGGTCTGTCTGCTCTGCGTCTCGTCCGACTGCAATTCCACCGCGCGACGCTGCTCAAGCAACGCACTGTAACGCGCCTTGGCCGCATCGTAATCAGATTTCACCTGGTCAAACTGCTGCTTGGCAACCGACTCCTCCTGATACAGCTTTTCATATCGCAGATAATCCTGTTCAGCCTGCCACAACCGAGCCTCGGCCACCCTTATATTGGCCTCTTGCACGGCCACATTGGCCTTTGACGCATTTATGCCCGAACTAAGCACCCGCTTTGAACCTTGCGCGTCGAGCAAGGCGGCCTCGGCCTCCTTTACCCTAATCAAGTATTCGCTATCGTCAAGCACAAGCAGCGTGTCGCCCTTGTGCACTAACTGGTGTTCCTTAAACCTTATTTCTTTCACATATCCGGCCACTCGCACGTTTACCGGAGAAATGTACTGGTCGATATAAGCATCGTTGGTTATCTCATAATTGAAATACTTCCAAAAATAATTTACCGTCCACGAAGCACCAATCACTGCAAGCACGATGCACACAGTATTGAGAATGATGTTACGCAACTTTATCTTCCTTCTTTTTTCTACCCACGTACTCATATAATTATTATTGTGTGTAAAAATTCAACAAGCACTTACAATCGCCCGCAGGCGTTCAAAAGTTCATAATATGTATATACCACAGTTACACGCGCAACGGTGAGTTCCAACTCGGCCGAAAGCAATACGCTGTTGGCATCGAGCAAGTCGGTCAGTATGGCAAGTTGGCCAAGGTAACGGTTCTGCACGATTCTGTAATTCTCACGCGCCTGTTTCACCGACAGGTTTAACGCTTCGACGCGTTCCACCGCTTCCTTATGGTCTAAATAAGCCTCGCGTATCGCCATCCTAAGCGACTGTTTCAGTCTTTCTTCCTCGTTCTGATAATAAAGTTCGTTGCCACGCGCCTCCCCCACGTTGCTTTTATTCTTGTACAGCGATGACAACGAATAGCTAACGTTCACGCCAATGTTCCAACTGTTGCTAAACTGGTCGGCCATGGTGCGCGTTATGGGACGGGCAAGCGTGTTGCCGGCATACAATGATATCTGTGGCAGGTACTCGTTCTTGGCAGCACGTATCCCATTCCGGGCAAGAGCCGTCTGCTGCCGGGCAAGCTGCATACGCGGGTTGTTGGCATAAGCGTCACCGACATAGCTTTCATAATCGTCCACAACCACAGGCACCGACAGCAACGACGTGTCGGGCACAATCAGCAAGTCTTCATCAAGCCCAAGCAATATGTCGAGCTGCAACGAACAAAGCTCTATGTTGTTCTCGGCCTCGGTGAGCGAAAGGCGGTCGGTAGTAAGCTGCAACTCGCTTCGCAACACGTCGTTGTTGGTTATCAGCCCCTCCTCTTTCATCTTTTTAATATCTTTCAACCTTATCTCCGATTCTTCGATGTTTCGCTCAAGCACATCCTTTTGCTTGTAATAGCTGAACAGTGCCATGTACTGCCCGAGCAAGACGAGTTTCACATCGGCTTCACTGCCGGCGGTCTGCAACAATGCTATTTTATGCTCGATGTCTGCGCGCTCTATGGAAGTTTTCAGCCTGCCACCGTGATAAACCGGCTGCGTTATGTCAACGGCATAATTTTGCAGCCAATTGGGAGACTTGGGACGGGTTGCTCCCGACAACCCACGCTTGAACACCACGGGCTGCCCCAGGTATCCGGCCTGAGCATTAACCGAGACCTCTGGCAACAAAGCCTTTCGTGCCGTTTTTCCTCGCTCCACGGCCATGCGCTCCTGTATGATTCCGGCTTTTACCTGCAAGCTGCCGGAAATGCCCAAACTGAACAAGCTATCGACCGTCAGATACAACGTTTCTGCAGTAAAAGCCGAAACGCTAAAGGCCACCATAAGTGGCAACAACAAGAGCAATTTAATAATCTTCGACAACTCCATATAGCCTTGTAAACAAATTTCTGTCAACTCTTATACTCTCCAACCCCAACGTTTTTTCTACATATATATACACGTCGTCGATGGCCGGCTGCACCGTTGCCTGCAATTGCCGGCCTTCCTCGGTCAGGAACACATGTTTGTGCCGCCTGTCGGCGACGCATTCAGCTCTAAACACAAACCCTTTCTTCTCTAAATTCACCAACAGGCTCGTCAAGCTCGCCTTGTTTTTCGACACCTTTTCGGCCAATGCCTGTTGGCTCACGCCTTCCTCATTCCACAGGCAATTCATCACTTGAAGCATCTCAAACGTTATGCTTAACCCGTGGCTGCGCAACGACTTGCATATGGCTCGCTTAAACGCCCTGCGCGTGCGAATGACCACCTGAGCAAGCTTTCTCGCTTCTGAACCATCCATATTACTCTCGTGTCAGTTGAATTATCGTCGCAAAGTTACGCATTTCATCCGTAAATAGTACAATTTCAAACTATTTTTGTGTTATAAAACATAATATACATGATTTTTAATACATATGGCACGTTTAAATTTTGTCAAACTACATAATATTCGTACCTTTGCACCTCGATATGGGCATCACATTTCACCGCGCCCATACTCATCAGTTATTCAGCTTTTTACACGATTAATAACATATTATGACATTTGAAGAATTAGGAGTCCGAGAGGATTTATTGAGGGCTATAAAAGAATTGGGGTTTGAGACACCAATGCCTGTACAGGAAAAAGTTATTCCACACTTGTTGAACGAAGACACCGACGTGGTTGCTCTTGCGCAAACCGGGACGGGAAAGACCGCAGCATTCGGGTTGCCAGTGCTGCAGCGCATCGACGTTGGCCGCAAGGTGCCTCAAGCGTTAATCATATCTCCCACACGCGAATTATGCTTGCAAATCGGCGGAGACCTCGCCGACTATTCAAAATACATCGACGGGCTGAAGGTGCTTCCCGTATATGGTGGGTCCAGCATCGAGAGCCAGATACGCGCCTTGCGCGGGGGCGTACAAATCATAGTCGCCACTCCAGGCCGACTGCTCGACCTCATCAAGCGCGGAACAGTCAACCTTGAAGACGTGCACACTGTAATCCTCGACGAAGCCGACGAAATGCTCAACATGGGATTTGTTGACGACATAAACGACATACTCACACACGTGCCAGAGGAACGCAAGATGCTCATGTTCTCGGCAACAATGCCTCCCGAAATAGCCAAGATAGCCGCAAGATTCATGCACGACCCCGTAGAATATGTGATAGGCACACGCAACGAAGGTGCCGAAAACGTAAGGCACATATACTACCTCGTGCACGCCCGTGACAAATACTTGGCACTAAAGCGCGTGGCCGATTACAATCCAAACATATACGGCATTATTTTCTGCCGCACACGCCGCGAGACCCAAGAAATTGCCGACAAGCTGATCGTTGACGGATACAATGCCGACTCGCTGCACGGAGACCTGTCGCAGGCCCAACGCGATGCCGTGATGAAGAAATTCCGCGAACGCAACCTGCAACTGCTCGTTGCCACCGACGTTGCGGCACGCGGTCTCGACGTAGATGACCTCACTCACGTCATCAACTACGGGCTGCCCGACGACATCGCAACATACACTCACCGCAGCGGTCGCACCGGCCGCGCCGGAAAGACCGGCGTGTCGGTATCGATAATACACTCTCGTGAAAAAGGCAAGGTCAAAGATATCGAAAAGCGCATAGGCAAGCAATTCGAGCTGCGCGAAGTGCCCACGCCCGAGCGAATCATCGAACGCCAACTCTACAACCTCGCCGACCGCATCGAAAAGGTCAAAGTAGATGAAGACGTAATCAACAACTACATACCGGGCATACAGAAAAAACTTGAATGGCTCTCGGGCGAAGACTTGATCAAGCGTGTGCTTTCTCTCGAATTCAACCGTCTGCTCGATTACTACAAAGATGCTCCGAAGCTCGACATTGTTTCTGAAAAGAAAGGCAAAGAGAAAGGCGGCAAGAAGCGCAAAAGCGGTGCCGAAATGTCGCAAGACGAGAAAGACCGCAGGACAGGCGAACCGGGCTACGACCGGGTATATATAAACGTGGGTAAATCTGATGGATTCTTCGCAGCCGACCTCATTGGGCTTATCAACGAAAACGTTGAAGGACAGCGAATCGAGGTGGGTCGCATCGACCTGCTGCCCGGATACTCGCTCTTCGACGTGCGCAAGGGCGACGGCCAACGGGTTGCAAGCGCATTGCGAAACTCCGACTTTTTCGGGAAACGCATATATAGCGAAATTGCCGACCTCAACAAAAACTACGCCGCAGAAAACGGTGGGGGGAAACACGCTTCGAAATTTGAAGGACGGCACCGCGACCGGCGCGGCAAAGGCGGCATAGACCGTCGCACCCGCCGCGACCAGGAACGTGGATTCAAGTCGCGTGAAGCTCGAAGCGAACGAGGAAAAGCAGCAAAAGGCGGCGAGAAAAAGAAGGAAATGCACGGCAATTATGATAAATTCATAAAGAAAAAGAAATAAAATTACCTTTTTTTCTTAATTTCACAGCTTGAAGTTTATAGAATTGCCAATGGAAAATGTGAAATTCATAATAGCAGCGATACTTGCGTCGTTAATGGCATTGCAGGCAAACGCCCGTAACGTAGGCGATTTCTTCGCATCGGAGAGCGGCGACATATTCTTGCCGATAAAACATGACACCCGGCTCGACATGCTCGATTACTACAATGCCGGGCAAAAGATGCCAATGCCCAATAACTTCGGCGGCAAATCGGAAATCGACACCGTTGCCGGCGACTACATGAAAATCAAGATGTCGGACAGCCGCAGCATCGAACTGCTGATGGCCGCATCAAAGCGCGACACCGTGATTTACGTAGTGACGACTTATGCGCTGCCTGCACCCGACAGCCAAGTAGCCGCATATGACCGAAATTGGAACACGCTCGATACCGACAAGTACTTCAAGCAACCTCAGCTTAAAGATTTCATAAACATTCCAAAAGGAGACAAGTCAAAACGCGAAGACGTGGCAAGCGCGGCCAGATTCGATACATTCCTATACAGTATCGACCCGCAAACAAAATCGATTGTGGCACGTCCCACCGTCAAAGGCCACATGAGCATCGAAGCATATGACTACATAAAACCATATCTTGCCGACAGCATTGTTTACAAGCTAAAAGGCAACAAATTCAAGCGTGAAGACTAATAAACCTGCAAATTTAAGAATGCCCTGCATGAGTATGATTCCATCTTCTCACGCAGGGCATTCTTTTATATCGTCAAAAGTCAAAACGCCTCATTGGGGATGATAATCCTTGGCAAGCCCCCCTTCGCTCGTCTCTTTGTAAAGCGACGGAAGGTCGTTGCCGGTCTCTTTCATAACCTCAACCACCCTGTCAAACGAAACCCGGTGCTGCCCGTCGGTAAACGAAGAATACAAGTTTGCGTCAAGCGCACGAGCCGCAGCATAAGCATTACGCTCGATGCACGGTATCTGCACCAAGCCACACACAGGGTCGCAAGTCATGCCCAAGTGATGCTCAAGCCCCATCTCGGCGGCATACTCTATTTGCGACGGGCTGCCCCCAAACAATTGATTGGCAGCGGCCGAAGCCATAGAACAAGCCGTGCCCACTTCGGCCTGGCAACCGGCCTCGGCCCCTGAAATAGAAGCATTCTGCTTGACTATGTTGCCCACCAAGCCTGCGGTAGCCAATGCCCGCAATATGCGCGTGTCGCTAAATTCCCTGCTGCGCTGCAAGTGGTAAAGCACGGCCGGAACCACTCCACACGAGCCACATGTGGGGGCTGTCACTATCACGCCTCCGGCAGCATTTTCTTCACTGACTGCCAAGGCATAGGCAAACACCAGTCCGCGCGATTGCAACGAAGCCCGGTAGCCACTCGCTTTTATGTAATATGTAGAGGCCTTCCTGCGCAAATGCAACGGCCCCGGCAATACCCCCTCGGCATCTATTCCCCGGCGCACCGATTCCTGCATAGTTTTCCACACCTCGTTCAGATAGTCCCAAATGTCGCTATCTTCTCGCTCTTGGACATATTCCCAATAGCTCTTGCCGGTATGCTCGCACCAGTCAAGTATCTCCGACAAATGGTTCAACTCATACACGTCGGGCGTGTTTATCGACCCGAGTCCATCCTTTTCCTCGGCGAGCGCGCCTCCGCCTATGCTGAAAA
>CALUNI010000097.1 GCA_944321905.1 uncultured Muribaculaceae bacterium
GTCGGGGACGCTGGGCGAGCCTGTGACATTCGGATGCACCGAAAAAGACTTGCAACGACTTGCATACAACGAAAAAAAGTCGTTTGAATGCGCCGGATTGCGGCCGGGAAATATATTACAATTGATGACCACCATGGATAAGAGGTTTATGGCCGGACTTGCATATTTTCTCGGAATACGAGCTTTGGGCGCAAGTATAATAAGGGTGGGTAACGGAATTCCCGAGTTGCAGTGGGACACCATCAAGAGGATAAAACCAGATACAATAATGTGTGTGCCGTCGTTTATCTTACGACTTATCCAATATGCCGAAGAACACGGTATTGATTATAAAAACAGCAGCGTAAAGCGAATAATAGGAATAGGCGAGGGCTTGAGAGAGCAAGACTTCAGTTTAAACCTGCTCGGTCGGCGCATAAAGGAGAAATGGGACGTGGACATGTTTGCTACATATTCATCGACCGAGATGGGAGCAACCTTCTCGGAGTGCGAATATGGAATGGGCGGTCATGTTCATCCCGAATTGATAATCGTGGAGATAATAGGTGAAGATAATTTGCCGGTACCCGATGGCGAGATAGGAGAAGTTGTGGTTACGACGCTTGGAGTTGAAGGAATGCCGTTGTTAAGGTTCCGCACAGGCGATATGGCGGCAAAGTGTGTGGAGCAATGTCGTTGCGGAAGAAACTCCTACAGGTTGACACCTTTGGTGGGACGAAAAAACAACATGATAAAACTGAAGGGTACGACGCTTTACCCTCCGGCAATTAATGATGTGCTTGATAACACCCAGTATGTGGAGAATTATATAATAATTGTCCGCAGCAGCGATGCCGGAACTGATGACGTTGTGGTTAAAGTGGGGCTTAAGTATGTTCCCGACTTCGATGTGATAAAAGATTTGAAAGATCGTTTCCGTTCGCGCATACGTGTAGCTCCGTCGGTGGAGGTACTCCCGGTTGATGAGATTCAAGCTCTTAATTTCCCGGCAAAAAGTCGGAAACCGGTTAAGTTTATAGATAATCGTAAAAAACATGAATGATGAATGACATGTTTGATGATTTAAGACCTTATCAAGGTGATGAAGTGCCGGCAGCAATCAGACGGATAGCCGAGAGTCAGCTGTTCCCATTGTTGGCTTCATATGTGTATCCCGATAAAGATATAGAAGCTTCCAGGCTGATGGTTGCCGACTTGACGACCGTTGCCGAATTTCAAAGCAATGTAATGCTTGCTTTCACAAAGCAGGTATTGAAGCGAAGCATAAAAAAATTCACATACGGAGGATTGCAGCATATAAATCCCCAAAAAAGATATCTGTTTGTGGCAAATCATCGGGATATTGTGCTTGATGCCAGTTTGCTTGAGTATGTGATGCATGTAAACGGTTATGACACTACCGAAGTGACGTTTGGCTCAAACTTGATGATGAACCAGTTGATTGTGGATATCGGTAAGTGTAACAAAATGTTCAAAGTGGAGCGTGGCGGAAACATGAAAGATTTCTACAGAAATTCGGTTCATTTGTCGGAATATATTCGCCATGCGTTGATCGATAAGAAGCAATCGGTGTGGATAGCACAACGAAACGGCCGCACAAAAGATGGCAATGACGTAACCGACCAAGGCATAATTAAAATGCTTAGCATGAGCGGTTCGCAAGATAGGGTAAAGTCTATAGCAGAGTTAAATGTGGTTCCTGTCGCAATCTCATATGAATGGGAACCGTGCGACGTGTTGAAAATGCTCGAATTATATGAATCACGCTCGGTGAAATATATAAAGAAGCCTGGCGAAGACCTTAATAGCATCCTGACCGGGATCGTACAACAAAAAGGTGACGTGCATATTGAATTTTGCAAGCCGTTGTCGTTAGACGAGTTGCAAGTGTATAATGATTGTACCGGCAACGAGTTTAACAAGCATGTGGCAATGTTGATTGACAAACGCATATACAAAGGATACCGATTAATGGCGAATAATTACATTGCCCATGATTTGCTTTATGGACAAAGACGATTTGGCTCTTTTTATACAGAAAGCCAAAAAAACGATTTTATTGAGTATCTTAGGCAAATATATCGGTATGATGACTGCGACATTAATGTATTGTGCGACATATTTCTTGGAATATACGCCAATCCTGTGGTTAATGTACGGTCATGCGTGGGGACTGATGTGTAAATTATAGGATTCCTAAAAAACAATGGAAATGGATAAACATGCGTATATACGGGCAAATAAAGACTGGCTTAAGCAAAAATCACAAGAAGAAGGAGTGAACGCTTTGCCCAAGGGGGTATATTATAAGGTTCTGGCAGAAGGCAAGAATGACGGAAAGCATCCGACTCCCAGAAGCGTGGTAGTAGCTCATTATACCGGCAGAACTATTGACGGGAAACAGTTTGACAGCAGCATTGGTGGTGCGCCGTTAGCCATTAGGTTATGCTCGTTGATCGAAGGATGGATTATTGCCATGCAGCAGATGTGCGTTGGCGATAAGTGGGAAGTATATATTCCGGCAGAAATGGGATATGGCAAATTTTCCCAACCCGGGATACCTGGCGGTTCCATATTGATTTTTGAAATTGAATTATTGGGCATCGCATAGTGTGTAGGCTTTTAAGAGAAACAAACGGTTTATGATAAAGATATATGTAATGAGTTCTTGCCCCGATTGCTCTTATGTAGAAGAGCAAGTTAAAGAAGATGGCAGGTATGAGGTGATAGATATAGGTAGTCATGTAAGAAATTTAAAAGAATTTTTAATGTTGCGAGACTGCAATGAAGTTTTTGACGAGGCAAAAAAGGCAGGGGCAATCGGTATCCCTTGCTTTGTAAATGAAGATGGCACTGTGACGTTAAATCCCGAGGATGTGGGGCTTCGATCTTGCCCGGTTGAGGATGGAATGGCCTGCAATATTGACGGAACAGGATGTTGAACCAAGATGTGTAACTGTATTGGCGTAATACGGATAACCAAAAAAGCCTCAAAGATGAAATAGTCCTTGAGGCTTTTTGTGCGAAATACGATTTCCGTCAATCGAAGATTTTGTCCCAGTCTTTCCACACCACTTCATAGCCGAGTTGGTGTATATCGTCGCTTACAGCTTGTGGGGTACGTTCGTCGCTTACGGCAAATTGTTCAAGAGCTTGATGCGCTTTTACGTATCCGCCGGGTTCTGTACGGCTGCCGGCACTCATCGATGTCACGCCAAGCTTCATCATGTTTTCCCTAAAGGACGGGCTTTCACGCGTGGAGTATGATATATCGACATCATGATCGAATATGCGAAACGCAAAAGTCACTTGAGCCAATTCTTTGTCGGTCATTACGACATTTGGTTGAAAATGGCCTTCGGCAGGTCTCATGCGTGGGAAATTTACCGAATATCGGGTTTCCCAGTAGATTTTCTGCAAGTAGCGCAAGTGGTATGCCATCATTGTTATGTCGGTACGCCAGTCTTCAAGTCCAATCAATACGCCCATGCCTATTTTATGCAGTTTTGCTGCACCCATTCTGTCGTATCCGTTAAGCCTCCATTCAAAATTTGACTTCATGCCGTGGGGGTGATATACATTATATCGTTCACGATGGTATGTCTCTTGGAAGCACACGCAACCGTTCAGTCCCGAACGTGTCAGACGTTCGTAATCTTGTTGCTTTAACGGCATAACTTCTATTGTCAGGTTGTTGAAATACGGACGGGCTATTTGCAAGGCTCGTTCTAAATAATCAACACCTGCTATTGAAGGGAATTCGCCGGTAACTATCAACAGATTCTCAAACGGACCGAGTCTGCGGATTGCTTCACATTCGGCCTTAATTTGGTCTTCGGTGAGAGTGGTTCGCTTGAACTTGTTGTTGAATTGGAACCCGCAATATACGCAAAAGTTGGTACAAGCATTGCTCAAGTATAATGGAATGTACATGCTTATGACCTTTCCGAAGCGTTCTTGGGTATAGTATTGCGACAGACGCGCCATGGGTTCAAGATATGGCACAGCAGCAGGCGACACTAAAGCCATGAAATCGTCAACATTGAGCAGGTCTTTATGTAAAGCCTCTTCTACATCGACATGAGTCTTGCTTAAGATTTTTTCTGACGTTTCGTCCCAACTGATTTTATTTAATTCTTCTGAAAACATTTTTGTTATTTCTGTTCTTTACATATTTCGTTAGAAACTGATTGCGATATGCGCATTGCACAGAAGTTGGGACCGCACATTGTGCAGAATTTATCGCTGTCGTTGTGTGTCTCAACGTAATATTGGCGGGCGCGTGCGGGGTCGAGCGAAAGGTTGAACTGGTCTTTCCACCGGAATTCATAACGAGCCTTGCTCATGGCATCGTCTCGGATTTGCGCACCGGGGAAACCTTTTGCGAGGTCGGCAGCATGTGCCGCTATTTTATATGCGATAACGCCGTTCCTCACATCTTCGAGGTTGGGCAGGCTCAAATGTTCCTTAGGTGTGACATAGCATATCATTGCCGTGCCATACCAACCTATCTGAGCTGCGCCTATGGCCGAAGTTATATGGTCGTATCCTGGCGCGATGTCGGTAGTAAGCGGGCCAAGCGTGTAGAATGGCGCTCCATGACATGCCGAAAGTTGACGGTCCATATTTTCGCGTATTTTCTGCATCGGGATGTGCCCCGGGCCCTCAATGATTACTTGAACGTCTTTTTCCCAAGCGATTTTTGTCAATTCTCCGAGTACGTCAAGTTCCATGAATTGTGCCCGGTCGTTTGCATCGTGTATGCATCCCGGTCGCATCCCGTCGCCTAACGAAATTGCCACGTCATATTGATTCAAGATGTCGCATATGTCGGCGAAATGCTCATAAAGGAAGCTTTCACGGTTATGGATTACACACCATTGCGACATAATGCTGCCACCGCGAGAAACTACGCCGGTCAGGCGTGAAGATATGAGGTCGGCATGGGCGCGTAAGACACCGGCATGAATTGTAAAATAATCAACTCCCTGTTCGCACTGCTCGATTAGTGTGTCGCGATAAATTTCCCATGTCAAGTCTTTTACTCGTCCGTTTACTTTCTCCAACGCTTGATAAATAGGAACCGTGCCCATCGGAACCGGACAGTTGCGTATGATCCATTCGCGCGTTTCGTGAATGTTGTCGCCTGTTGACAGGTCCATTAATGTGTCGCCACCCCAATAGCAACTCCATACGGCCTTGTTGACCTCTTCTTCAATCGAAGAGGAAAGGGCAGAGTTGCCTATGTTGGTGTTGAGTTTGACAAGGAATTTGCTGCCTATTATCATCGGCTCGGCTTCCGGATGGTTTACGTTGGCCGGAATGATAGCCCGTCCTGCTGCGACTTCCTCCCTTACAAACTCGGGGGTGATATACGAATCGATTCCGCAAGCCTTGTTGTTCATATTTTCGCGTATGGCGACGTATTCCATCTCTGCGGTTATGATGCCGGCCTTGGCGTATGCCATTTGGGTAATGTGTTTTCCGTCACGTGCCTTCAATGGGTTGTGCCTTATGGGGAAGCGGATATTGTCGAGTGTGCGGTCATTTAGACGGCGGTTGCCGTATTCAGATGTGATTCCGTTAAGCTCGACTGTATCGCCACGGTCGGCAATCCATTGCTCTCGAATGCGACTTATACCCTTGTTGATGTCTATTTTTACATTTGGGTCGGTGTAAACGCCACTTGTGTCATATACATTAACAGGCGAGTTTGGAGTATATGCCTTGTTGCCTTTGTTGTCGATTGTAACGGTAGGCGTGAGGTTGATGCGACGCATACCCACACGGATAGGGAACAATTGCCCGTCGATATATATTTTTTCAGATCCCGGATAGGAATCTACTTTCATATAATTTATTTCCATAACTAATAATTTGTTTTAATCTAAGAAAGCGGTTAACGGACTGCTTGCATTGGCATAGTTGGATTGAGTCCCAAGCCCTGCCAAGTATGCCATTCGGCCTGCTTCGACGGCTAACTTGAACGCACGAGCCATTTCGACAGGATTCTTCGACATTGCTATGGCTGTGTTTACCAGAACCGCGTCGGCTCCCATTTCCATAGCCTCGGCAGCGTGTGACGGAGCACCTAAACCTGCGTCAACAACCACCGGGACACGGCTCTCGGCTATGATGATTTCTATCAAGTCTCTTGTCTTTAGCCCCTTGTTGGTGCCTATGGGTGCGCCTAAAGGCATGACTGCCGCAGTGCCTACATCTTCAAGCCTTTTGCACAATACCGGGTCGGCTTGGATATAAGGAAGGACAATGAATCCGAGCTTAACCAACTCTTCGGTTGCTTTAAGTGTCTCTATGGGGTCGGGAAGCAGATATTTGGGATTGGGGTGTATTTCAAGTTTGATGAAATTGGTGCCAAAGCATTCTCGCGATAATTTGGCGGCGAATATTGCTTCTTCGGCATTCCTTACGCCCGAAGTGTTTGGCAGGAATTGTACCGCCTCGCGGTTTATATGTTTTAGCATTTCGTCGTCGGCATCGTTGTCCATGTTGATGCGTTTCATTGCGACAGTAATCATTTCAGAACCCGATGCCACGATGGCTTGTTCCATGATGTCGTTTGACGAGAACTTTCCCGTTCCCACGAATAACCGTGATGAGAAATCACGATTACCAATTTTTAAAAAGTCCATAAGTGTGTATTATGTTTTGTGTATTATTTTTTTAATCGCTTATTGATTATTCCTTGCAATAATTCTATTATTCGGCGTGTTTCGGCCGTTGGGTCAGTCGCATTTATGATGTAGCCGGAGACGGCAACGCCGTTTACGCCTGTATGCATTATGCCGGGTATGTCGTCGTAGGTTATGCCGCCTATTGCAACGGTAGGAATGTATATCTTATTTTCCCTGCATTGGGTTATTATCGATGAGTAACCGTCAATGCCGATTATGGGGCTTAAGTTGGCTTTTGTCGTTGTATAACGAAACGGTCCAAGTCCTATATAATCTATATCTTGACGGGCGAGATTGTGAATGTCGTTAAAAGTGTTGGCCGTACCTCCAATAATGGCACCCATGCCAAGTATCAATCGAGCTTGAGCCGGTGGCATGTCGTTTTTCCCAAGGTGCACCCCGTCGAGCTGCAATTCCTTTGCCACATCTACAAGGTCGTCGATAATGAGGATGCAGTCATATTTTGCGCATATCGATTTTAATTCGCGGGCAGTAGAAACCACTGTGTCACGCGGAGAATCCTTCATGCGTAATTGAACCCATTTGCAGCCGCCTTCCATCGCTGCGACAGCTTGGCTGATTGCAACCGAAGGGATGCTTGAGTTGGTTATAAATTGTAGCATTTTGTTATATTTTGTATGTTGTTTAATTTATTGTCTAAATCGGTGATAGCGTCGCTGTTGAACAGGTAGCCAAGGAATGCGGCACCGGCAAAACCAAGTCGGGAGAGTTGTATGAGGTGGTTTGGAATAATGCCTCCTAATGCCACAATTTTATCATAGGTTTCCTGCCGTTTAAAAATCTCAATTAAATCACCTTGGGAAAATTTGCTTGAATATCCGCGTTTTGAGATGCTATTGAAAATAGGGCTTAACAATACATATTCATATCGGTTTAGTCCTGTAAGCTCATTTGCCAAGTGGCACGAACGGCTTAGTTTTATTTTTTGCGGCAAACCGTTTGGTATTTCGTTGAAACGCCTGTTCAGATGTAGCCCGGCGACATTGAATTCCGACGCAAGAACAAAATGGCTGTGAAGTTTGAGCCTGTTGTGGTATTGAGAAGGGATTGATTCGATATATTTCCTCAATTGTGATATTTCATAATCGGGTTTCCTTAAGTGTACGTAATCAAAGCCACTGTCGAGAATATGTGTAATAAACTCGATTTCACGTCGGTGTGGCAATTCCGGGGTTATTGCAATGAGTTTCATACCCTAAATCATCCTCCATAAAATGCCTTTATTATGGTTATTCGGTCTCCATCCGAAAGTTTTGTCAAAGACCATTGCGAAGCCGGTATGACATCGTTGTTTAAGGCTATTGCTATGCCAGTATCGGGAATGCCTTCGACTTGTTTTATCGCTTGAGCTATGCTTGGCTCGCCTTCAAAGGAGAAATCTTTATTATTAATATAGACAATCATAGTTGGTGTATTTTTAATGGTGATGGTGCGTAAAAATGATTTACCGGTCCGTGTCCGTGTCCGATACATTTGTCGGCTCCGGCTGCAAGTGCATAGGTCAAGTATTTTTTTGCTTTTGATATTGCGCAATTCAAGTCCAAGCCAAGAGCAAGGTATGATGCAATGGCCGAAGAATAAGTGCAGCCTGTGCCATGTGTATTGGGCGAGTTTATTATGTGGGCTTTGTATTCAACTGGCTTGTCGGAAGACTGGTAAAAAAGGTAGTCGGTCATATCGGCATCATTGAAGTGTCCGCCTTTTATCAATACTGCTTTGGCTCCCATTTTAAGAATCTTGTGTGCGGCATTGCATATGTCGCTGCGGCTGTCGATTGTCTGGCTTGACAATAGTTCTGCCTCGTGCCTGTTGGGCGTTACAAGTGTTGCAATGGGCAATAATTGTGACATTAATGAGTCTATGGCCGAGTCGTCGATTAGTTTGTGCCCGGACGTTGAAATCATGACGGGGTCGAGGATAATATGCCTTGGCGAATATCGGGAAAGGCGCTCGGCGACTGTTTCTATTATTGCTTTACTTGAAAGCATGCCTATTTTGACGGCATCGGGGCTGATGTCTGAGAAAATGGCATCGAGTTGTCTTGCTACCATTTCGGGAGATATGTCCATTATCCCTGTGATACCAATGGTGTTTTGCGCCGTGACAGACGTAATCACGGTCATTGCGTAAACACCTATGGCCGAGCATGTCTTTATGTCGGCTTGAATTCCCGCGCCACCGCTACAGTCTGACCCGGCAATAGAAAGTACCTTGCAGTATGTATCCATTTGTTACAAAATTAATATCGGACACCGGGGCTGTGGCAATAGATGAAATTATATTTAAGGATGAACAATTCCTACGCCGGAATTACCCGGTTCAGGTTCGTAGGGTATAATCTCAGCCTATTTCGGCACCCCTTTGTCGATTGCAAAAATACAAAA
>CALUNI010000098.1 GCA_944321905.1 uncultured Muribaculaceae bacterium
ATGACCGATTTGGGTTTATCGCCGTGACCCGGTAAAAAATCAAAATTTTTATGCATCGGCAAGTTGTATCACAATGGGATGTGCGACTTGTAAAGGGTGTAATATTTATTTACCTCGCGAACGTAATTAACCGTTTGTCTGCCACGGAAATAGCCAAATCGGCACACTTCGTCGTTGTAGAATTCGGGGTTGGCTTTCCACAAGAAGGCTTCTTCCACGTTGTCGTGCCATATGGCCGGATCTTTCCCGTATTTTTTTGCCAGTGCTATTGCATCGTATATGTGGCCTATGCCCGAGTTGTAGGCGGCTATAATGAAATTCATGCGTTCGCCGGGGTCGGGGACATACTTTGCAAGCGAACGGTCAAGGTCGCGTATGCTGCGCACGGCAGCTCCCACGTTCTTGTCGGGGTCGGTTGTTTCTTCGAGGGTGATTCCATATGCCCTGGCGGTGCGTGGCATGAGTTGCATGAGGCCTCTTGCTCCTGCCCATGATACGACATCGTTGTTGAACTTCGATTCTACCCAGGCCTGTGCGGCAAGTATTCGCCAGTCCCAACCGATTGTGGCTGCGTGCCGACGGAATATCTCATCATACGGGGATATGAAGCCGCGGCTTAGGTTTTCGCTCACCGACAATATCGTTTGGGTATCGCTGCCGTCGGTAATGCCCATTTTGCTGAGTTCAAAGTATCGCTTAAGTATCAGCTTGTAGGCCGAACGGCTTTGCTCGCCTTTTGCCCATTCCGATATGCTGTCGGCAAGCCATCGGTTGCCTTTTTTTACGGCCCATGCCGCGCGTTGCGGGAAGCTGATTTCGAGCGATATGTCGATGTTGCTGTAATAGGTGCGGTTGAGCTTTGCGATGTCGCTATCGACCACCGTGAGTGGCAATTTTCCGTCGGCTACCATTTCTATGAGGTCGTCGGTTATGATAGAGTCTTCGTCGATGGTGTGTATGTTTATTCCGCCGCCAACTTCGTTGTCGAGGTTATGCAGCCGAGCTTCGTATTTCGAGTTTTTCTCGACATATATGTCGCGGCCTATGAGCTGTGTGACATCCGTTATCAATGTGTCGCTTTTGGGTTGCACCAGAATTTGGTGCGTTATGTTTTCTGTACCGCAGCTCAGCACGCGGTCTTTATATTCGGCAGTGATGGGTATTTCGTAGGCAATGACGTCAATCAGACCCGAATCGAGCATCTCGATGGCCGATTCCATGTTGTGTGCTATGACAAAACGTGTGGCAATCTTCTT
This sequence comes from uncultured Muribaculaceae bacterium, assembly GCA_944321905.1. GTDB lineage: Bacteria > Bacteroidota > Bacteroidia > Bacteroidales > Muribaculaceae > Avimuribaculum. Next base: position 1,257 of record CALUNI010000098.1, read on the forward strand.
ATCGCGGGCAAAGTTGCAGATGCGTTCATATTCATATCCCATAGTGTCCTCTTTGTAGTAGAAATATGAAGTCGGGCTGTATAAGGTGCCGACGATAAGCGTGTCGGGCAATTGCGTTGCAGTCAAGTGCGAGTGTGTGCCGTGGCTGCAAGACGCGAAGGCTGCCGTAACCGCCATCGAGACGATTGCCGCAGCCTTTGTGAATGTCGGAAATATGTTTTTATTCATTAGTAAAGGGTGATTTCCCACGGTTATATTATGATTTTTTTAGTGCCATGCGGGGTTTTTACTATGTATATTCCCTTTTGCAGAAATTCCACGCATTGCGTTTTGCCGGAATATTCGCAGCGTCCGGTAACGTCAAAGACTTGTACCATGCATGGCGACGCGAAACGCAGGCTGTTGCCTGTTATTTCAAATTCCCCGGTTTCGGTGACCTTGGCCTCGCCTATGTCTGTTGTCGCTGTCACGGTAACTGTGCAGGTGTCGAACGTGTAGCCGAACATTGAACCCACAACCACTGTTGCCGTTCCTAATTTTATTCCCGTCACTTCGCAGTCGAAACCGTTGCCCTTTACTTCCACGATGTCGCGGTCGTATGTCCACCAGTCGAAGCCGTAGTCGTCCATGGTGCCGATGAGGGTCGCGCTCAAGTTGCATGTTTCGCCCACTTCGATGGTGACTTCATGCTGCGATAGCCTTGCATCCATTGTTCCGCCGCTTTGCCCTTCGTCGTCAGGCAGCACTGTTACAAGGTATGCCGCATAGTAATGGTCTCCATAGTGCCCGTTTTTATTGAAAGTTACGGTGAGCTGCACGGGAGTCGAGTTGGTTGCAGCCTTCCCTCGCACCACGGCATAATCCCACGAGTAGGATTCTAACTCAAGGTACAGGTCGTTGACATCCCATTGTCCCAACTTGCCGGTAGCTCCACTCAAGATGGCGCGCCCGCCATCGGGGATTTCAAGCCTTACCGTTTCACCCACTTTCACAGAGTATTCAATAGGTGCCGAATATGCGGCAATGGTACAAATCAGTACCGATGTCAATGTCGTAATTAATTTTTTCATTGTCTTGTTCGTTTTTTTGATTCTACAATTTTAGAGCCGGTTCCGGCGCGACATCTATCAGATAAAATCAAATTTTTTCGGCATTCAAGCATACGGGCATAATGCTTGCCTTGTCTGTGTAATGAAAAAAATAATTACGCGATTGGGGGTAAGTCGGTCTCAATACTCGAATGTACCCATTTCGCTCTTTATCGTCAAGCGGTTCTCTGGGGCATCTTCCACCCTGCCGACGATTTGGGCATCGATATTGAAACCGCGCGAGATTTCAATCAATGCTTCGGCATCTTCGGGACTGACGTATATTTCCATTCGGTGTCCCATGTTGAATACCTTGTACATTTCTTTCCAGTCGGTGCCCGATTGCTCTTGTATGAGTTTGAACAATGGTGGAATCGGGAACAGGTTGTCTTTAATCACATGCTTGCCGGTGACGAAGTGCATAACCTTGGTCTGTGCGCCGCCCGAGCAGTGTACCATGCCGTGTATCTTATGCCGCATCACGTCGAGCATCTTCTTTACGACGGGAGCATATGTGCGGGTAGGCGACAGTACAAGTTTGCCCGCATCGACAGGTACGCCGGGTATGGTATCGGTCAAATCTATTTGCCCCGAGTAAACAAGTTCCTGTGGGACGCTGTGGTCGTAGGTCTCGGGATATTTCTCGGCGATTTCTTTCGAGAACACGTCGTGGCGGGCCGATGTCAGTCCGTTGCTTCCCATTCCGCCGTTGTATTGTTTTTCATAAGAAGCTTGTCCGAAAGAAGCAAGTCCCACTATGACATCGCCGGCGGCAATGTTGGCGTTGTCGATAACGTCGCTGCGCTTCATGCGGCAAGTTACGGTGCTATCTACTATTATCGTGCGGACCAGGTCGCCCACGTCGGCTGTTTCTCCGCCGGTCGAGATAATGTTTACCCCCAGACCGCGCAATTCTTGCAGCAGTTCCTCGGTGCCGTTTATGATGGCGGCAATCACTTCTCCGGGGATGAGCATCTTGTTGCGCCCGATGGTCGATGAAAGCAATATGTTGTCGGTCGCACCCACGCATAGCAGGTCGTCGATGTTCATGATTAGGGCATCTTGCGCTATGCCTTTCCACACGCTCAAGTCGCCTGTCTCGCGCCAATAGGCATACGCAAGCGACGACTTCGTGCCTGCGCCGTCGGCATGCATGATGTTGCAATATTCGGGGTCGCCTCCGAGCAGGTCGGGGATTATTTTGCAGAAAGCCTTTGGATACAGTCCTTTATCGACATTCTTGATGGCGTTGTGGACATCTTCTTTCGAAGCCGATACGCCACGCAGGTCATAACGTTGGTCGCTCATAATTATATGTGTGGTTTTATGATATAATCTTAATCAAGGTGAAAAATATTACCGATATCGGTGAGACAAGCAGCAGGCTGTCGATGCGGTCGAGTATGCCGCCATGCCCCGGAATGAGGTGACCCGAGTCCTTGATGTTGAGCGTGCGCTTTAGCAAGGATTCGATTAAATCGCCCCACGTGGAAAATACCGAAACTGTGATGCCGAGTGCTATCCATGCTGCAAGTGATGCCTTTTCAAACAATCCGCCGCCGGCATAGTGGAATATAACGCCGGCGATGACGCAGAATGCGAGACCGCCCCAGAATCCTTCCCACGACTTCTTGGGCGATATGCGTTCAAACAGCTTGTGCCGCCCGATGAGGCTTCCGACGCAGAATGCCCCGGTGTCGTTGAGCCATATGAGTATGAATATGGCAAGCAGAATGCCGCCGCCGTGCCGGAAATACAGGATATTGAGCAGTGACAGCGGCAAGGCCACATAGACCTGCGTCAGGCATGAGTGCGCGAACGAGCGCAAGGCGTTTTCGTTCTTGACATATAGCTGCATTATCATGCGTGCGGCCAAGTATGCAAGATAGCCCGATAGCAGCAGCCCCGTAATGCAGTTTACGGCTTCTAAGCCCAGGCAGGAAAAGAGCAGGAACATTATTATCCCGCCAATGCAATCGAGTGCTATGACTGTCCGCCTGTGTGAGGGAGCCATGTCGTTGTCAACCAATTTGTGCAGCTCGATCACCCCGAGGACGATGAAAAGCGCAAACAGGCATATGAACATATAAGGCCACTGCAGCAACAACGCGGCGACTATGAGTGCCACATATATGCTACCCGATGCGGCTCGTATCAATATTTTTTTCACTGTCGGCTAAGTTTCGATTTTAATATGACAAAATTAACCATTATTTTGAGATACTCAAAATGTTACCTGCATATTTACACGTCAATTGCGTCAACAAACGGTGGCATGGCAGGCGAATACGTATGTGCGGCATGTCGATTGGCATGGATTATTCATGCGCCTATGGTTGATGCCGGCGTGGAATGTTACAGGATTGTAACATCTTATTTACAATAAATATACTATATTTGCACATTGTAAATATTCATAATATATATTATGGCAGCCAAAAGCAGAATCTTGGTCGTTGACGACGAAGATACTATTTGTGAAGTATTGAAGCTGAACCTTGAAATTGCCGGATATGACGTGGATACAGCCAATTCGGCCGAGTCGGCGATGAAAATGCAGTTGACCGACTATGACTTGTTTATTATCGACGTGATGATGGGCGAGATGAACGGTTTCGACTTTGCGTCGAAGATAAGGGCCTCTGAGCCGCTTAGGGATATTCCTATAATAATATGCACGGCCAAAGACAGCGAGGAAGACTTGCTTGACGGATTCAGCCGCGGCATCGACGACTATGTTAAGAAGCCGTTCTCGATACGGGAGCTTGTCGTGCGCATAAAAAGCGTGTTGCGTCGAGCCAAGGCCGGAGGTGACGAGGAGGCGGTGTCGCTCAGTTGCGGCACGTTGTCGCTCGATGCCGACAAGAAGTCTTGTACCATCGATGGCGAGGAAGTGTCGCTGACGAAGAAGGAATTTGAGATATTGCGGCTGTTCCTGCAAAACAAGGGTCGCATATTCTCGCGAGAGGAAATACTGAGCAAGGTGTGGGAAGACGACGTGCTTGTCATCGACCGCACTATCGATGTCAACATAAACCGGTTAAGAAAGAAACTTAAACAATACGGGAATAACATAATAACGAAACTTGGATATGGATACGGGTTTAAAGACTAAATTTAATTATCAGACAAGACTTTTTTTCCTTATCATCGTATTTACGTGGATTCTGACTTTTGCCTTTTTCATGCTGCAATATACTCGCGAGCGCGAGTACAAGGTGGACGTGCTTAACACCGAGTTGCAGATGATGAACATAAAGTTGCTGCATAACATAGAGAGCCACGGCAACAAGATCGACGAGGAGTATATCAACACTATTGCTGCCGCCGACTCGGTGCGCGTGACCGTAATCGGCCTTAATGGCGACGTGCTGTATGACAATTCGCACGACGGTTCGATGGAGAACCATAAAGGGCGCATGGAAATAAAGGAGGCTATCGACAACGGTGCGGGATACACCATACGCCGGGTGTCGGAAACCGACAAGAACGAATATTTTTATTCGGCGACGCGCGGCGACTCGATTGTCGTGCGCACGGCATTGCCGTATAGCAAGGCTCTTGTTAATTATTTCCAAATCGACTCGGTGTATATGTGGGTAATTATATTATTCGCAATAATAATAAGTATCATAGCATATTTTGCGACTCGCCGCCTCGGGCAGAGCATTCAGAACTTGAGCGACTTTGCCACGCAGGCCGAGCAGGGCAACATACTCACTTATGATACTTCGAGCTTCCCCCAAGACGAGCTTGGCGAGATATCGAAGCAGATAATCAGCCTGTACAAAAAATTAAAGCAGACCATACAGGAGCGCGACAACAACCTGCGCAGTGCGATATTCGAGGAGCAGGAAAAAGTGCGTATCAAGCAGCAGTTAACCAGTAACATAAATCATGAGATAAAGACACCGGTACACGCAATACAGGCCTGCCTTGAGACTGTGGTAAACAACCGTGACTCGTTTGACAAGGAAACGATAATGTCGCTTATCGACAAGGCTTACCAGAACGTGCAGCGGTTGTGCTCGTTGCTGCACGACATATCGGTATTGACTCGTATAACCGAAGCAGGCGACCAAATCAAGAAATCTGAAGTAAACATCAATGAAGTGCTCGACGTGGTGGTGGGCGACGTGGCTCAGTTCCCGCCCGAGAAGCAGATGCGCGTGAATCTTAACGTGCCCGACGGCATGGTGGTTCATGGCAACGACACGCTTATAGAGGCAATATTCCACAACCTGCTTATTAATGCCCTTTCTTATTCGGGCGGGCGGGATATTTTCATCGATATGATAGAAGAAACTCCCGATTATTATAAGTTCCGTTTTGCCGACAACGGTGTCGGTGTGGCTCGCGAACACCTTAATCACCTGTTTGAGCGTTTTTACCGTGTTGACGAAGGACGGTCGCGCAAGTTGGGAGGCACAGGCCTGGGGCTTGCAATCGTGAAAAATGCCATCTTGTTCCATCAAGGAACGGTAACTGTGCGCAACAGGCCTACCGGCGGACTTGAGTTCACGTTCACAATTCACAAATAAAGTATAACAGTATAGACAAATTATATATTATGAGTCCTATTTTCACGATTATTATTATTGTTTTGGCTTTGCTTGCTATCTTGGATTTGATAGTGGGAGTGTCTAACGATGCCGTAAATTTCTTGAATTCGGCATTGGGAGCCAAGGTAGCCCCCATGAAAGTCATCTTGACGGTGGCTTCGGTGGGTATTTTGATTGGCGTGTTGACATCTAACGGCATGATGGAAGTTGCGCGCAGCGGCGTAATCCACCCTGCGATGTTCAGTTTCCATGAAATCATGTTCTTGTTTGTGGGCGTGATGCTTACCGACGTGATTCTGCTTAACACGTTTAATTCTTTGGGATTGCCGACATCGACCACCGTGTCGCTGATTTCGGAGTTGCTGGGTAGTGCCGTGGCTGTCGCCACGTTCAAGATTTTTGCCGACCCGCAGCTGAGCATCTCCGACCTTGGAACGTTTATCAATAGTGGCAAGGCTCTCGTTATCATCTCGGGCATATTGCTATCGGTTGTGATAGCGTTTACCGTGGGCGCGGTTGTCATGTATTTCAGTCGCATATTGTTTACTTTCCGTTATGCCAAGGCGTTGAAGCGTTACGGAGCTGTGTGGTGCGGCATATCTATTGTGGGTATTCTGTATTTTGCGATATTCCAAGGCATGAAAAGTTCGGGACTCTTCTCGGACGAAGTGTTAGGATATATCAACGAACATATTGTCATAGTGCTGCTCGTTGTGTGGGTGGTTTCTTCGTTAATCATGTGGATTCTGCAACTGATGAAGGTGAATATAATGAAGATAACCATCTTGGCCGGAACCATGGCACTTGCGTTGGCTTTTGCCGGCAACGACCTTGTTAACTTCATCGGTGTTCCTCTTGCCGGCTTGGATTCTTACATGATTGCGATGAACAACGGTGCCAACGAGAACATGATGATGGGGCAGCTTGCCGAACCGGCGCAGGCCAATATATGGTTCCTTGTGGCATCGGGTGCGGTGATGATATTGACGTTGTTTTTCTCTCGCTCGGCAATGCGTGTTGCCGAGACGCAGCTCAATCTGTCGTCGCAGCACGACGAGGAAGAGCGTTTCGGCTCGTCGCCCGCATCGCGTGGCCTTGTGCGCACAGCTCTTGCCATTAACAGCTTTTATAAGAGAATGATGCCTGAAGCCCTGCTTACGCGCATCAACAAGCGTTTTGCTCCATTGTCGGAAGAAGAGCAAGGGTCGGCTTCGTATGACCATATAAGGGCAGTCGTGAATCTGACGGCAGCAGCCATCCTTATTTGTATAGGCACATCGTTCCAGTTGCCGCTTTCTACTACATATGTAGTGTTCATGGTGGCAATGGGTTCTTCGCTTGCCGACCGCGCATGGGGGCGCGACAGTGCCGTATATCGCATCACGGGTGTTATGGTCGTGATTTCGGGTTGGTTCTTGACCGCCATAGTTGGATTCTCTCTTTCATTCCTCATCGGCTTGTTCTTGATGTGGGGCGACTGGATTGCTTTCGTGGTAGTATTGATTGTGTGCGGGTATGCGTTGTGCCACAATCTGATATTCAAGTCGAATAAAAAGGATGGCGAGGAAGTGGAGAAACTTCAGATCAAGGAAGGCGCAAAAGCCGAGGATGTGCTTTACACTTGCACCGAGACTGTGGTAGAAACAATGGAAGATGTGTCGTCGATTTACAACCACATGCTCGTGGCTTTATATACCGAGAACCGCAAGGTGCTGAAAGAGACCGTTGCACAGTCTGAGACGATGTATAAGGAGGCCAATAAGCGCAAATACAACATGTCATCGACGCTTAAACGCCTGCAGGAGCAGAATATAGACACCGGGTACTTCTATGTGCAGGTTGTTGACTACTTGTGCGAAGTGTCTAAGGCGTTGCTGCATTGTACGCGTCCGGCTTACGAACATATAAACAATAACCACAAGAGCTTGTCGGAGAGTCAGATAATGGATTTGAAGACGATTAACGACGAGGTTGACAATATTTTTGTTTCTTTCAACCATATGTTGCGTAACAGGGACTTGACAGGTATCGACGATGTGGTGATTATGCGTGA
>CALUNI010000099.1 GCA_944321905.1 uncultured Muribaculaceae bacterium
ATACATTCTGTAAATATCGTTTATGAGAAAGTCCCCTGCAGTGATTGTACGGGACTTTTTGTTTCTTGGGTGAGTGAATTTTGTGCTAAGTAAAGTTGTTTTCTTTTGACGGAATTTTGTTTAACTTTGCAAATATTTAAATATTTTGTATTTGAATGAATTTCAAGAGGTTGTTTTTAATAACATTAATAGTCTTATCGCATATGATCCCATGCAAGGCTGGGGATAATTGGATTATATATTCGATATATGATGGCGATATTGATGTTGTGGCCAATTGTCTTGATTTCGTGTGCTTCCAGTCGGGAACTTCTGCATATAGGTTTGATAAAGATTCGGAAAGACTCGTGGGCATAAATACGCGCAACGGATATAATGGCAGCATAGTTTCTAACGTTTATCAGAATGAATCCCGGGGTTGGGTTGCCGTATGTTATAGCGATAATAACCTGGATATACTCGATACAGACGGAAATATTTACAATATACCAAACTTTAAGGATATAAAAATCGCATCATCCCGTGAAATAAACGACGTGACTTTTTATGGCGATACTGTTTATGTTTCTACCGATTATGGATATGCCATATATGACCATTCAAAAAAAGCGATCGTGGAATCATGCCTGTTACGCAAGAAAGTTACAACGGCAGCGCGTGTTGGAAACAAGCTATGGGTAGGAGTGGATGGTGCATTATATTATGGTGATGCCGATAAAAAGCACACATCGTTGATGTCGTTTATTAAATCGTCAATAAAGTCGAGTGGGAAGATTAAAGCCATAGACGATATGACGTTCTTTTTGCTGAATGACAATAACTTACAACGTGTTTCAGTGCAATCTGGCATGAATGTCGTCGCCGAAACGTTACTTAATAAAAAAGGTGTGTCGATGCCGGTGAAGGATGCAGATGGCCGATATTTGGTGCATTGTGGTGGCTCGGATTTGACAATACTTGGTCAAGACGGCAGTACTCCTGTAACTGTCGGGTTGCCTAAGGGAATAAATAATGTCAGTGCCATGTGTAGTGATAATTCTCGCTGGGGAATTGGTAGCAATGGCATATGCAAGGTATCGTTGAGTGGCGATACTGTAATGGTAACAGGGGGTGAGCATACCAATCTAAATGCAACTACGATGTCGCTGGTTGGGAATTTCTTGTATGATGAAATAAATGATAAGCTATATGCCATGAGTATAGGGGTGAGTTTGTTATACAAGATTACCGGCAGTCGTGGCTATGTAAATGTGATAAGTGAAGACGGCACAATAAGTGACGTGACCCCACAAGATGTGGCAGATCAATACGGCAAAGGATATATAAGAGACATATATTCGCCGGTATTTGATCCCAATGACCGTGACACTTATTATATAGGAACGTGGTTTGACGGGATTTATAAAATTTCAGAAGGCAAGATTATGATGAAGTATGACCAAAACAATAGTCCGTTTGTTTTCTTTCAAAATTACAACTGTTTTGTCCCCGGTGTACTCTTTGACAGCGAGGGTAATATGTGGGTAATGCAGGGCAACGACAGTTATAGTGATTTTTTTGTATTGCCAAGCGAGAAGGTTGGCCTTGACAATGTAAGCAAGGATGATTGGATTGATGTTGGCGTGACGGGTGTTTTAACTCCGGGATATGCTTCAAGAACTGTGCTTTCTAAGAAACATGATATAATAGTAGCATGCGGCTCAGGGTGGAATTCCGATTTATATGTGCTTGACTGTAGAAGCGCACTTGGTGGGGATGCCAAGGAACGTCATAATCATGGTTTTATAAATTCTACCGATGGCAGTAGGGTGGAATGGAGTTACGTGTATAGCCTGTATGAAGATAAGTTGGGAAACGTGTGGGTTGGAACAAATAACGGAGTGTTTTATTTCGACCCGTCAAAAGCTTTCGATGATGATTTTAAAGTCACGCATGTGAAGGTAGAAACAGGAGAAAGCGGAGTCGGGGATTATTTGCTTAACGGCATGGTAGTTTCGTCCATAACGTCGGACAAGGATGGAAATATGTGGTTTGGAACGGAATCAAATGGCATATATAATACAAATGCCAATGGGACATCATTGCTTAATCATTACGATACAAGCAATAGTAAGATTACTACCAATAAAATAATGGGTATTTGTGCCAACCCTAATAAGAATGTACTATATGTCGGGACCGATGTCGGTCTGTTACAATTGGAATATGATGCGATGCATCAGTCGGACGGCAACGCAGTGATTTATCCGACTGTGGTGTATCCCGATTATACGGGTTGGATTAAAATTAAAAATTCTAACGCGGGTACATATCTGGCGGTAGAAGATTCTGAAGGGAACAGAATATATGATACCAAGTTGGTAAACGGTGATGCAGTGTATTGGAATGGATGCTATAACGACGGAAAGCGTGTTCCAACAGGGATATATACCATTTTTATGTCGAATGACAGCGGTGTCTGTGAAAAAATAAGTCAAGTAAAAATAATAAGATAATAACGTGTTCAGATTATGGATAAATTGGATGTCGAAGAACGTGTAAGACGTGGCAAGGAAAATTTTCTAAAAGGGTATAACTGCGCCCAATCTGTGGTGTTGGCTTTTGCCGACGTATATGGGTTGAGCGATGAGATGGCATTGCGAGTGTCGGCTTCGTTTGGCGCGGGAATCGGACGCATGAGGATTACTTGCGGAGGCGCGAATGGGATGTTTTTGCTTGCAGGTCTTGAGAACGGGTCGGTAATTGCCGGCGATTTGAATGGGCGTGGCGAAAATTATCGATTGGTGCAGGAACTCGCTGCCGAGTTTAAGGAAGAAGCGGGTTCTTTGATTTGCGCTGAATTATTGGGATTGAATAAAAAGCAAAAGGAGAGCCCAATGCCGAGTGAGCGTACTGCCGAGTATTACCGCAAACGCCCGTGTGTAGAAATGGTTGGGCTTGGATGTCGCATTTACGCCAAAATGCTTAACAAGCGTAACGGATTTGTAGAAGATTAATTTCAAGCGTCTTTTGTCATGATAACAGCAGAGAATTTTTTGTTGGTTGGATCCGTACTGATATTCATCAGTATTTTGATAAGTAAGGCGGGGTATAAGTTTGGTATCCCTACGTTGTTCCTGTTCTTGCTTATAGGAATGTTTTTTGGCAGTGATGGCCTCGGAATTCAGTTCAATAGCGCATCCGATGCGCAATTTATAGGCATGATGGCTTTGAGTATTATCTTGTTTTCCGGGGGTATGGATACCAAGATATCGGAAGTCAAGCCGGTGTTGGCTCAAGGCATACTGCTGTCAACCGTAGGTGTGCTGTTGACTACAATATTGACAGGCCTCTTTATTTTCTATATTTCCGGTTGGAGTAGCACAAACATAGAGTTGGGACTGCTTACATCCATGCTGTTGGCAGCCACAATGTCATCAACAGATTCTGCGTCGGTGTTTAATTTGCTCAGATCGCAGCGTATGCACTTGAAGGATAATTTAAGGCCAATGTTGGAGCTTGAAAGCGGGAGCAACGACCCTATGGCTTATATGCTCACGATTGTGCTGATAGAAGTTATACACAGCGGAGGGGACTGGAGTATTGGAATAATAGCCAGAGACTTGCTGTTGCAATTTCTTTTTGGCGGTGTGATTGGTTACGCCGCCGGTAAATTTGGCGTGTGGCTGATTAATAGGATTAACCTGCCAAATTCGGCATTATATCCCATATTGTTGCTATGCCTTGTATTTATAACCTTTACGCTTACCGACTTGGTTAAAGGGAATGGGTATCTGGCTGTGTATATAACAGGTGTCGTGATTGGAAATGCAAGGCTTGTAAACAGAAAAGAAATCAACACGTTTATGAACGGGCTTACGTGGCTTGTGCAGATTGTGATGTTCCTTGCGCTTGGGTTGCTTGTCAATCCGCACGAGATGCTCGGTATGATAGGCAGCGCGCTGCTGATAGGCGTGTTTATGATTTTGGTGGCACGCCCGGTAAGCGTATTTGCTTGTTTGCTGCCATTTAGGAAGATGAGCGGGAAAGCTCGCTTATTTGTATCGTGGGTAGGGCTGCGAGGTGCGGTACCAATTATATTTGCGACATATCCTGTAGTGGCCAACATTCCCGGAGCCGATTCGTTGTTTAATATAGTGTTTTTTATCACGTTGCTCTCGTTGTTGTTGCAAGGGATGACAATCTCGGTCGTTGCACGGTGGCTCAAGCTGGACTTGCCTCTGCCTCGCGAGGGCAACGAGTTTGGCGTTGAAATGCCCGAAGAAATAGACACGCAACTTAGTGACAAGACATTGACCGCCGATGACCTTATCGGGGGCAATAAGCTTGCCGATATGAATTTGCCTGTGGGTACGCTTGTAATGTTGGTGAAGCGTGGTAATGAATTTATGATACCAAACGGGCAACTTGAACTTCACGTTGGGGACAAACTGCTGCTAATCTCGGAGAACCGAAGCCGGTTGGATGAGGGTTAAGTGATATGACTTAGGCAACTTGGTAATTCTTGTTGTAAGGCAACATATATCCTTGACTCGTTTAAATTTTGAGAAGTTAAAAAAATATGCTAAGCCATTCCGGTTTTCGGGGGTGGTAAACTTGACATCTCATTGAGCAAAATTAAACGGGCTGTGAAGTTATAATGGAAATAAACAAGCGAAGTGTAAATATTTGTATTGGTTTGCAATGTTTTTGAAAAATATTTTGTACTTTTGCAGCCTGCAATGATGGAATGTCAGACAAGAAAGTACGATTTGATTTTGCAGATAGTTTATAACACATAAAAAGCCAATAATCGATAAACTATGAAGCTATTACAAGCTAAACTCTCTCAATACCAAGAACCCCAAAAAGCTAAAGCGTTGGGCGTTTATCCTTATTTTCGTAAGATTGAGAGTGAACAAGACACCGAGGTGTATATTGGAGGCAAGAAGGTGCTGATGTTTGGATCTAACAGTTATATGGGTTTGACCAATCATCCAAAAGTAAAAGAAGCAGCTATTGAGGCCATAAAGAAATATGGCACCGGTTGTGCCGGTTCTCCTTTCCTTAATGGGACACTTGACATTCACAAAGAGTTGGAGGCTCGTCTTGCAGCCTTTGTAGGGAAAGAAGATGCGATGATTTATTCCACCGGGTTTGAGGTAAACCTTGGTGTGGTTTCTTGCTTGACCGGCCGCGAGGATTACATCTTGCTTGACGAACAGGATCATGCTTCTATTATAGAAGGTCGCCGATTGTCATTCTCAACGGCTTATAAATATAAACATAACGACATGGAGTCGCTTGAGACTCAATTGCAGAAATGCGCAGCCGACAAAGTGAAATTAATTGTAACCGACGGCGTGTTCTCAATGGAAGGTGACGTGGCCAATCTGCCCGAAATTGTGCGTCTTGCAAAGAAGTATAATGCTACTGTCATGGTTGATGAGGCTCATGGTATAGGCGTGTTTGGCAAGCAGGGTCGTGGTACGTGTGACCATTTCGGTGTAAGCGACGATGTTGACTTGATAATGGGTACGTTCAGCAAGTCTTTTGCCTCGTTGGGCGGGTTTATAGCATGCGACAAGTCCATAACCAACTATTTGCGCCACCATTCTCGTTCATATATATTCACTGCGAGCATAACCCCTGCATCGACTGCCGCGGCAAATGCAGCTCTTGATATAATGATGAATGAGCCAGAACGTCAACAGCATTTGTGGGACTTGACTCATTATGCTCTTGATGGGTTCCGTTCCATGGGCTGTGAGATAGGTAATACTTCAACGCCGATTATCCCGTTGTTTATCCGTGACAACAATAAGACATTTGCGATAACCCGCGATTTGATGAATGAAGGTATTTTCGTCAATCCTGTGGTATCGCCGGCTGTGGCATCAAAAGATACCCTTATTCGTTTCAGCCTAATGGCAACTCACACAAAAGAGCAAGTAACTATAGCCCTTGAGAAGATTCATAAGGTGTTCCGCAGCTACGGGTTGGTAGAATAAACGGTCTCCGTTAGAAATCATACAGCAAAGGCAGACTCTTTCTGGCTATGTACCGTCAAGAAAGTGTCTGTCTGCTTTTTTGTAGTAAAATGCTTGCCATCGATTGGATTTTTCAATTTAAAACAATTAAGTTGGTTTTTTATATTCCTTAACTTGCACTATCTTTGCAGAAAATAGGCTGCATCTCGGCAAAACGTCTCAAACAAGTTTGGACGATTTGCGCTCGATTTGCGCTATCTTTGCAGAAAATAGGCTGCATCTCGGCAAAGCGTCTCAAACAAGTTTGGACGATTTGCACTCGATTTGCACTATCTTTGAGTCAATAAATATAATAGGTGTAATGGAAGAAGAACTGAAAAAGAAGCTTGCAAAAGATCCCAATGGATTGATGACCTACGAATACATCGCAAACAACATTGAGCGAATTGATTCTATATTGCCGGAATTGGTCGATAACATAATATCGGTTGACCGCACGGGTCAATTTATAACAAGTACGGCGCGATATCTCAACGCCATAAATGCCGAAAAATATGCGTCGGCAATCGACACGCTAATTAAAGCTGCCATTAGCAGGGACAGGGAGCATATGTATCTTGCAGATTTGATATCCGGAATATGGGGTGAAGATTATCGCGAACGTGCCGATGAATTGTGCAAAAGTGACGATAACTTTCGCCGTATTTACAAACGTCTATACCCGACATCAATAATTTGATTTGCTATGACCATCCTTAAAAAATATAGATATTTGTTTTTGATTATAGCTGTTGCATGTGTCGCATGTGGTGGCAAAGAAGTTAATAATGACACTAATATTGATATGAAGCAAGATAGTATAATGGCAGACAACGGACGTACAAAAGTGGAGTTTATGACCACAAAGGGCGGTTTTACGGTGGAACTTTATAATGAGACGCCTAAGCATCGTGATAATTTCTTGAAGCTTGTGCGTGACAGCTTTTATAATGATGTGTTGTTCCACAGGGTAATACGTCAGTTTATGGTCCAAACGGGCGATCCCGACTCGAAAAACGCAACTCCAGATGCCATGCTTGGAGCCGGCGGACCCGGATACAATATTGAGGCTGAAATAGATTATCCGAGATATTTCCATAAAAAAGGAGCTCTTGCCGCAGCCCGACAAGGGGATGAGGTCAATCCTAATCGAGAATCGTCGGGTTCTCAATTTTATATAGTTACCGGTCGCCGATATACTAAAGATCAATTAAACCAGATGCAAGTCCAGATTTCAAATATGAGGATGCAGCAGATTCTTGACACTCTCGTTGTTCCATATCGAAAAGAAATCATGAAACTGCGTATGGCTAAGGATACTGTGGCACTTAATAAGCTGAGTGAGGAGTTGTTGGCTAAGGCACAGGCTGAGTATGCTAAGTCTCCCTTTAGTTTTACCGAGGAACAAGTGAAAGCATATACTACGGTCGGCGGTACACCTCATTTGGATGGGCAATATACCGTTTTTGGCGAAGTGGTTGCAGGCATGGAAACTATCGAAGCCATAGAAGTTGCGCCAACTAACCGCGCCGACAGGCCAAATGAAGACATAAAAATTATCTCGGCTAAAATAATCGAATAATTGTTATTATTCTGCTGATGATTGAAGTCAATTCATATCGGCTGCCTAACGGTTTGCAGTTGTTGCACCACCGGGACGCTACGACAAAGATGGCTGCCGTTAATATATTGTATGATGTTGGCTCTCGTGACGAGAAGCCCGGTCGTACAGGGATGGCGCATCTGTTTGAGCATCTGATGTTTGGGGGGACAAGAAACATACCAAACTTCGATTCCCCCCTGCAGGAAGCCGGCGGCGAAAGTAATGCGTGGACATCCAGTGACTTGACTAATTTCTATGAGATTCTTCCGGCGCAAAATATAGAGACAGCTTTTTGGCTTGAGAGTGACCGAATGGCAAACATGGCTTTTTCGCAGCAATCGCTCGATGTCCAAAAGGGAGTGGTCGTGGAAGAGTTCAAGCAGCGATGTGTGAATGTGCCTTACGGAGACCTTGATCACTTGTTGCGTTCCACTGCATTCGTTGTGCATCCTTACAGATGGCCGGTAATAGGCGAGCGTTTTGAGGATATAGAGAATGTCACGTTAGACGAAGTTCGGGATTTCTTCGCTTGTCATTATTCTCCGTGTAATGCCATATTGTGTGTGACCGGCAATGTCGATTTTGAGCAAGCTGTGCGGTTGAGCGAAAAGTGGCTTGGGTGCTTGCCTAATCACGGTCGTACAATTCGCAATCTGCCAGTTGAACCTAAGTCTAATGCCCCGAAGCGTGCTTGTGTACATCGCGATGTGCCACAAGATATGATTATAAAGGCATATCACACTTGTGGCAGAAACAAGGCGGGTTTCCCGGTTTGTGACATAATCAGCGACATCCTTGCTAATGGCAGTTCGGCTCGTTTCTTTAAAAATGTTCTAATGAAAAGCGACGTGTTTACCGATCTCGACGCGGCTGTGTGGGGTTCTATCGACCCGGGGCTGTTGGTGGTTAAAGGAAAGCTGTCGAGTGGCGCAAGTATCGACGAGGCTGAAAGGTTGATTAAAAACGAGGTGGATAGCTTGGCTAAAGGGAATGTTTCTCGGTACGAGATTGAGAAATATGTGAATAAACTTGAGTCAAAAGAATGTTTCGAGAACATAAGTTATGCCGACAAGGCCTCTAAATTGTGCTATTACCAACTTATTTACGGTGATGCAAATGAAGTGAATAATGAAATATCTAAATATCGCCAAATAACCACTGAACAAGTAGCGAGTGAAGCATCCAGATTGTTTGACGTTGCTAATGAAACAACTATATTTTATGGTCCAAGTTTTCAGTAGCCTAAAATGATGCGACAGG
>CALUNI010000100.1 GCA_944321905.1 uncultured Muribaculaceae bacterium
TACGACAACCTGCGCATCTTCAAGTTGGAGCAGAATTACCGTTCCACTCAGAACATACTTGACGCGGCCAACAGTCTTATAGAAAAAAACACCGAACAAATCAAGAAACACATCTTCTCCGACAACAACCGGGGAACAAAGGTGCAAATACTGGAGGCGTATTCCGACTTCGAGGAAAGCTATATAGTCGCCAACCGCATAATCACGCTTAAAGCGACCCAAGGCGACGGTTTCGACCAGTTTGCTGTCCTTTACCGCACAAATGCGCAGTCTCGCGTTCTCGAAGAAGCATTGCGCAAGCGCAACATACCATACAGGATATACGGCGGGCAATCATTCTACCAACGCAAGGAAGTGAAAGATGCCATTTCCTACTTTAGGCTTGCCGTCAATCCCGACGACGACGAGGCTTTGCGGCGCATAATCAATTACCCTGCACGCGGCATAGGCGAAACCACGGTCGGCAAGCTGATTAAAGCCTCGATTAGCAGCGGGAGAAGCATCTGGCAGGTTTTGTGCGACTTGACAAGCCTCAGTGTGGAGATAAATTCGGGTACAAGACGCAAGCTCGAAGCATTTCATGAAATGATGCAGAGTTTCATCGACATGAATGCAACAGGCATGCCTGCCGACGAATTAGGAAAAGAGATAATAAAAGCGACAAGGCTCATCTCCATAATGGAAAGCGACAACACCCCGGAGAACATCAGCCGCAAGGAGAATCTCACCGAACTGCTTAACAGCCTTGATGACTTTGTTCGCACAAAAGAGGAAGAAGAAAACAGCGAAGAGACATCAATGACCAATTTCCTTGCCGAGGTGTCGTTGCTCACCGACCAAGACCGCGACGACGGCAACGACAATGAAGCCGCCGTCACGCTGATGACCGTCCATGCGGCAAAGGGACTTGAATTCAAGAATGTAATAATCGTCGGTGTGGAAGAGAACTTGTTCCCGTCGTCAATGAGCAGCGACTCGATAGCCGGTGTCGAAGAAGAACGCCGACTGCTATACGTTGCAATAACACGAGCCAAGGCAACATGCACGATAACCTATGCACGCTCGCGATACCGCAACGGACAAACCCAGACATGCACGGCAAGCCGCTTCATAAACGATATCGACCGCCGTTACCTGTCGATATCATCCTCTTCTTCACTGTCGGCCAACGAAGACCGCAAGCCACAATTCTCATGGGATGGCAACCGTCTGACAAAAAGCCGAAGCAGTCATTCAAGCTCTCAAGAACGACCGACAGGACAACGCGCCACAAGTAGGCCGATACCTGTCAACAACGATGCAGAATTCAAGCTACACGATGCGTCGGAACTACAACCCAACATGCGTATCGAACATTCACGCTTCGGATGCGGCACTATCGACGATATAGAGACCACAGGCACTACCGATGCCAAAATTACGGTTGACTTCGGCGACATAGGAAGAAAAACGTTAATACTCAAATTCGCACGCTTTAAGATACTGGAATAATATGGACAGACATCATATAAATCTTCGAGATTATCCCACGCCTTACTACATAGTTTACGAGGAACGCCTGCGGCACAACCTCGACATCATAACCAATGTGGCAGCCGAAGCCGGCGTAAAAATAATAATGGCTTTTAAGGCAAATGCATTATGGCGCACATTTGGCGTGATGCGCGAATATGACGTTGCGTCAACGGCAAGCTCCCTCAACGAAATGCAGCTTGCCAACGAGGAACTTGGCAAACTTGCACATACCTACTGCCCGGCATATACGTCCGAGACAATATGGCGATACCTTGCAGGCAGTTCACACATAACATTCAACAGCGTGGCACAAAGCCTGCGATTCAAGCCTGATGTGGAACAGTTCAATGCCACTGGCGACCATCGTGTGAGTTGCGGATTGCGCATAAATCCCATGTGTTCGGTCATCGAGACCGACATCTACAATCCTTGTTGCCCGGGGTCGAGATTTGGAGTGACGGCCGACGAGCTGGCCGAACTGCCCGACTTCATAGAAGGCTTCCACTTCCATGCATTGTGCGAATCATCATCACACGACCTTGAAAAGGTAATCACAGCCGTCGAGGAACAATTTGGCAAATACCTGCCGCTACTTAAATGGATAAACATGGGTGGCGGGCATCTCATGACTCGCGAGGGATATGATACGCGGCACTTGATTAAGCTTCTGCGCGGCTTCAAGCAGCGACACCCCAATCTTGAGATAATCATGGAACCTGGCAGCGCGTTTACTTGGCGCACAGGCGACTTGATAGCATCGGTTGTGGACGTGGTGGAAAACAGTGGCATAAAGACGGCGATAGTTGACGTGTCATTTGCCTGCCACATGCCCGACTGCCTTGAAATGCCATATAAGCCGACAATCACCGAGGCATTGCCCAAGGTCGTGCCTAATGGCAAATACAACTACCGCATGGGCGGAAACTCGTGCCTCAGCGGAGACTTCGTGGGCGACTGGAGCTTCGACCGTCCTTTGAAAGAGGGCGACCGCCTCACATTTGAAGACATGAACCACTACACGACAGTGAAGACCAACATGTTCAACGGCATACAGCATCCTGCCATGCTTTACGTGCATCGCAACGGCGATGTGGAAGTGCTGCGCGAATTCACCTATGCCGATTACAAGTCGCGCATGAGTTGAAAGCCTGTCCTAATTTTACATTTTTTAATTGCAAGCATCTAAGCATGGAATAAAGCTTGCATATTTTTTGCAAGCCTAAAAGATGCATCTTATTTACAAACCAGAACAATAAAAGCCTGTTTATATTTTTAGAAGATTATGAATATTCAAGAAATTTACAATGGCACTTATTATGTGGGGGTCAATGACCGCACCACATACCGATTTGAGGGACTGTGGCCGTTACCACAAGGCGTGAGCTACAATTCCTACATCGTAAAAGGCGAGAAAGTGGCACTAATCGACACGGTACACGTTGCCCATAGTTCAAGATTCATTGAAAGAGTCAAGGAGATAACCGGCAACAATCCTATCGATTACCTCATAATCAACCACATGGAACCCGACCACAGTGGCTCGATACAGGCCATAATGTCGGCTTACCCGTCGTTAAAGATAATCGGCAACAGCAAGACAGCTGCAATGATTAAAGGTTATTATGGCATAAGCGAGAATGTAATCACCATTGCCGATGGCGACACACTCGACCTTGGCGGAGGGAAAGTACTCAAATTCTACCTCACGCCGATGGTTCATTGGCCCGAGACGATGATGACCTATGTCGAGAACGACGGCATTCTGTTTAGCGGTGATGCCTTTGGATGCTTCGGCGCATTAAATGGCGGTGTTATAGATTCAACAATCGACACATCGCAATATTATCCCGAAATGTACCGCTATTATTCAAACATAGTTGCCAAATACGGCACATTCGTACAAAAAGCCATTGCACGATTCAATGACATCAAAATCGACTATGTATGCAGCACTCACGGGCCTGTATGGCACGACGAGATAAGCCAAGTAGTGGGCATATACGACCGGCTGAGCAGATACGAGGGAGAGCCGGGCGTGGTAATCGCATATGCCTCGATGTATGGAAACACCGAAGAACTTGCCGACACCATTGCCGCAGAATTAAGCCGCAACGGCGTGCGTAACATACGTGTTCACAACTTGTCGAAGACTCACTTGTCGTTTGTCCTTGCCGATATCATGCGATATAACGGCCTGATAATAGGCGGTCCCACCTACAACAACGGACTGTTTCCCGAAGTTGAACGGCTGTTGAGCGCATTGAAAGGACGTGAACTGCGCAATCGATATGTAGGATGCTTCGGTGCCGGCACATGGGCTCCGGTGTCAAGCAAGAACATAAAAGCATGTATCGACAGTTTAAAAGTCGAGGCCGTAGGAACTCCGTTCGACATGAAGTGCGCCGAAACGCCCGCCGACATCGAGCAAGCCCGCGCCCTTGCATCGGCAATGGCCGTAAAAATCAAAGAATAAACCTGCAATAACTAGCATAATGGGGGCTGAGGAACGCACACTTCAGCTCCCATATGTTTCTGTTCTGCCTGCCACCAAAAGCAGGAAGCCTCGATTCCTGCGTTTTCTTGTATCCGTCAGCAATGATTTTTTGTAATTTTGCACCACCTTTTTTTGACAGATACTCATTGTGGAAACAAAGCAAACCAACGATGAGGAAAATCCACGATTAGTGGGAGACCTCAATTGGGACGGCCTGCACCGCCCACGCATATATTACGCTATGGCCGCAACATTCTGTGGCCTTTTTCTTTCGGTCATCGACGGCACCATATGCAACGTGGCATTGCCAAGCATCGCAGCCCAACTCGACATTCCATCGTCCGACTCAATCTGGATAGTCAATTCCTTCCAGCTTGCGGTCATGATGATGCTGCTACCATTTGCCTCAATGGGTGAATTGTGGGGATACAAGCGTGTTTACCTATACGGCATAGTAGTGTTCTCTACCGGCTCGCTATTATGCGCACTGTCGGGGACATTGCCGACGCTTGTGATTTCCCGTGTGATACAAGGCCTCGGTGCCGCGATGCTCATGAGCGTCAACACATCGATAGTGAAGCTGATATATCCCAAGCGTCACCTTGGCGAGGGCGTAGGACTCAACGCCACGGTGGTGGCAATAGCATCGGTGGCCGGGCCGTCACTGTCGGCCGCCATACTTGCCGTCGCGCCATGGCCATGGCTGTTCGCGATTAACGTTCCCGTCGGCATAGTCACTTTCCTCATGGTCCGCAAATACCTGCCCGACAACCCGGTGCGTGTAATCGGGCGCAAATACAACTGGCGCGATGCCATTCTCAATGCAGCCACGTTCGGCCTGTTCATTGGTTGTATCGAAGCCTATTCACACGACGCGCCGCCTCATGCCATAGCCACAGGCATAATACTCCTGCTCGTGATAGGCTTCATATACGTCCGCTCACAACTTGGGCGACGCTATCCCATGCTGCCGTTCGACCTGCTTAAGATTCCCATCTTCACAATGTCGGTGGCCACAAGCATAATATCGTTCACGGCACAAATGCTAGGCATGGTGGCAATGCCATTCCTGCTTGTCAACACATTCGGATATGACGCCGTAGGTACCGGCCTACTGATGACATCGTGGCCGCTCGTCATCATATTCGTTGCTCCCATGGCAGGTTGGCTCATCAACAAGATTCATCCCGGCATACTCGGCGGAATAGGGCTTACAATCATGAGCATAGGCTGCTTCTCCCTTTCATTCATATCACCCGACGAGAGCCACTTCGGACTCGTATGGCGACTGATGCTGTGCGGAGCCGGATTCGGCATGTTCCAGTCTCCAAACAACCACCTGCTGCTCAGCTCGGCACCACCGCAACGCGCAGGCAGCGCAAGTGGGATGCTTGCATCGGCTCGACTCACCGGACAGACGCTCGGTGCAGCACTCGTGGCACTGATGTTCCACCTTTTCGGCGACACCGCCCCACATGACGCAATGCTACTTGCCGGATGCTTGACCATATGCGGCGCACTCTGCTCCATCACCCGCCTCAAAGAACGCATGCCCGGGAAATAGCATTGCGGTTCTTGCACAAAACACATATAACAAACGTTAAATATCATCTTTTTCGCTGCTTGCGTTTTCATTGCTCGCAAGAAATGTTTTTCTTTGCAAATATTTTCCACAGGAAAACAAATACAAACAATATACTATTATGAAACATTTGATCATAGGCGGCGTGGCCGGAGGGGCCACCGCCGCGGCCAGAATCCGCAGAAACAGCGAACGAGACGAAATCATACTGTTTGAAAAAGGCGAACACATCTCTTATGCCAATTGCGGACTGCCTTATTACATCGGAGGAGTAATTTCAGACCGCGACAAATTATTCGTACAGACACCCGAGGCTTTCGCCCGCCGTTTCCGCATCGACGTGAGGACTCGGCAAGAGGTCGTAAAAATCGACCCGGCAAGCCGCAAGGTAACCGTGCGACGAGCCGACGGCTCGGAATACTCCGAAACCTACGACAAGCTGTTGCTGTCGCCGGGTTCGACACCGGTGCGCCCGCCACTGCCCGGGATTGACGAAGAGGGCATATTCACGCTGCGAAACGTCGAAGACACCGACCGCATAAAAGCTTACATCCAACGTTGCGACATACGCCGTGCCGTGGTGGTGGGCGGAGGGTTTATAGGGCTTGAAATGGCCGAAAACCTGCACCAAGCCGGGTTAGAGATATCAATAGTAGAAATGGCCAATCAAGTGATGGGACCAATCGACTATTCCATGGCATCGTTTGTACACGAAGAACTGATCAACCACGGCATAAAGCTGTATCTCAACGAAGCCGTCAGCAGCTTTAAACGTACAGAAAACGGCATAACCGTAAATTTCCAATCGGGACTGAAACTGGAAACCGACATGGTTCTGCTTTCGATCGGAGTACGCGCACAGACCAAGCTTGCTGCCGAAGCCGGGCTGAAGATTGGCGAAATGCGCGGCATATGGGTAAACGAATACCTGCAAACCTCCGACGACTCGATATATGCCGTCGGCGACGCCATCGAATACCCGCACCCGTTGACCGGCAAGCCCTGGCTTAACTTCTTAGCCGGCCCGGCCAACCGACAAGCCCGCATCGTGGCCGACAACATGGCGTTTGGCAACAAGACGCGCTACGAAGGCTCAATCGGCACATCGATAGCCAAAGTGTTCGACCTCACGGTGGCATCGACCGGACTACCGGCAAAACGGCTCAAGCAAATGAACATCCCATACCTGTCGGCCACCATTCACCCATCGTCACATGCCGGATATTACCCGGGAGCGTTGCAAATGTCGATTAAAATAACATTTGCCCCCGAAACTGGCAAACTTTACGGCGCACAAATTGTGGGACACGAAGGCGTGGACAAACGCATCGACGAATTTGCATTGACCATAAAAAGGAATGGCACCGTTCATGACTTGACATCGATAGAACACGCCTACGCTCCGCCATTCTCATCGGCCAAAGACCCCGTTGCCATAGCCGGATACGTTGCAGGGAACATACTGTGCGGGAAAATGTCGCCTGTATATTGGAGAGAACTTGCATCGGGGATAAAAGGAGCTTCCTTAATAGATGTGCGCACTGCCGACGAACATGCACTTGGCAACATCCCCGGTTCAACAAACATACCATTGGACGACTTGCGCGAACGACTTAATGAAATCCCCACAGACAAGCCGGTAATATTATACTGTGGCGTAGGTCTGCGCGGATATCTGGCATCAAACATCTTGAAAGCCAACGGATACACCGACGTGCGCAACTTGATAGGCGGCTTAAAGACCTACAAGGCCGCTACGGCCACAATCGATAATTCCAAGGCCGTTGCCGCCAAAACCGAAACCAAGCACGCCAACCGTGCGCCACAGCCACCGGCTCTCTCTCTTAAAGTAGATGCCTGCGGACTTTCATGCCCCGGCCCCATCTTGAAGCTAAAGAAGAGCATGGAAAGCTTGAAACCCGGCGAACAATTAGAAATCACCGCCACCGATGCAGGTTTCCCGCGCGATGCCGAAGCTTGGTGCAAAAGCACCGGCAACCGGTTCATATCCAAAGCGTCGGACAGTGGCACATACAAGGTAACGGTAGAAAAGGCCGAATCCTGCATCGCGCCTCAAGTCGCCCAAAACCAAACCTCGGACAGCGATAGCAAGACATTCATAATGTTCAGCGACGACTTAGACAAGGCTCTGGCGACATTCGTGTTGGCCAACGGTGCCGCGGCAACGAGCAAGCACGTCACCATCTTCTTCACATTCTGGGGACTGAACGTAATAAAAAAGCAGCACAAGCCACGCGTCAAGAAAGATTTGCTTGGCAAGATGTTTGGCAAGATGCTGCCGTCTAATTCCTTGCGACTCGGCTTGTCTAAGCTGAACATGTTAGGCATGGGCGCTAAAATGATGCGCCACATCATGCGAAAGAAAGGCATTGACTCGTTAGAAGCCCTGCGGCAACAGGCCATCGACAACGGAGTGGAATTCATAGCCTGCCAAATGTCGATGGATGTGATGGGCGTACAACGCGAGGAGCTATTGGATAACGTGACCATAGGAGGCGTGGCCACATATATGGAACGTGCCGAAGCATCAAAAGTCAACCTGTTCATCTGACAATACATCTTACACGACAACCGACGATGGAAAAAATTCCCTGCATATGTGCCATGCGTGAATTATGCATGGCACTTGCACAATTAGAAGAGAACCTGATTGAGGAACATGGCGTGTCGCTCAACGAAGCCATGGCACTGTGCAGCATAGGCAATGAAACGGTAACGGCAGGATTGGTGGCTTCAAGATGCGGATTAAAACCCTCACACGCCTCAAAAGTAATTGCCACGATTGAAAAACGCAGACTGGTTATGCGCCAACTCGGATGCAACGACAAGCGCACGATGTGTTTTACCTTGACCGAAGAAGGGAAAGCCCGTCTGGCAAGGTTAAAAGAAAAAGGCGTAAATGTCCCGGAACCGTTAGTTCCATTTTTCAAGCAACACACATGAACCGCATTTATATTTTCTGCTAATTTTGTCGCAGAAATAAAGGAGCAAATAGGGCTAAGTGTCAATTAAGAAACATAGCCCTATTTTTTATTCCGCCTCAAAAAAGTTCTTAGCAGCAATGCAAAAACCGCCTTTAAATAATTTCCAAATATTGCACACCCCTATCCTATCTCAACAAATTATTAGCTTAACCTATATTTTCCCTTAATTAATTCTTGCCATTATCACAATAATTGATTTTATTTGTATTGTTTTATTGCTGCCGCTAAAAGCGGTTCAAGA
>CALUNI010000101.1 GCA_944321905.1 uncultured Muribaculaceae bacterium
TTTTCTTACTAATTGCTGAATTGTAGGCATCTTAGTTCTTTTTGCTTATTAAAAATTACTTTTGTTTTTGTTTTATCTTATTTGTCCATTTCTTGCCTCTACATCATGCTTTTGAGCCACTAAATCAGCGATTTAGCACCCATTTTCACAACATTGGCTGAAAAACTTTGCAAAGATAAGCACTAATATTCTAATTACCAAATGTTTTTATGCATGCATTTTAATGCAGCCACGGCAAAACTTCGATTTCAAAGTCTTTTAGGAAAAATGGCAATTGTCTTGTTTTAAATATTTTTCTAATAATTTAAAATCTTTTTAATTTCATCAAACGACAGTCCTTTTTTGTCTTTGGCCGACAAATTGAGTTCCATGCCATCCACAGGCCAATCTATCCCGAGTGCAGGGTCGTCATAGCGCAATGTGACTTCGGCTTGGGGCGCATACACATTATCGACCTTGTACTGGAACTGCGCCACGTCGCTCAGCACCAAAAAACCGTGGGCGAAATGCCTTGGCACAAATAGCTGCCTGCCGTTTTCCTGACTGATTTCCACGGCCAGATGCTTTCCAAAGGTCGAAGAACCTTTGCGCAAATCGACCACTACATCAAGCACCTTGCCCCGAGACACCCTCACAAGCTTGGCCTGGCTGAACTCGCCTCGCTGAAAGTGCAACCCGCGTAGCACACCGCAGGCCGACACCGACTCATTGTCTTGCACAAATTCAATCTTTCCAACCTTGCCCTCAAACTCGCACATCTTGAAGGTTTCGCAAAAATACCCACGCGCATCGCCATGCCTCTCGGGCTCAATCAGCCACACGCCTTTAATATACTGTTCTACGAAATTCATAACTATTTCACATAATTACCAGCACAAAGGTAGTAAACTTTCAGCCACAAACGCAACTTGTTACTGTTTTTTCCATTAACTTTGCATCAAGGGTGGCCAGCATCCGCCCAAAGCCGACTTGGCACGGCAACACATTATATTTATAACATAACTATGTGTTCATTATGAAGAATGTAATTATTTTTGACGACCCGGCAGTACACATGAACCTGCTGCCCATCACCTACACGCGACCGATATCATACATCAGGGTAGGCATAACCACAATTTACGAAAAATGGCAATATTTCATTAAGGACGCAGAATTCAGCTCGCTTGTCGATCCTTACCTTATGAAAAAATTCCCTACCACCATAACCGACGAGAACTATTTCATAGCCGGACACATTTATCCGTCTGACGCGCTCACCGAGGCAATCCTAAACCTTGCAAAAGGCGAAGCTCTCACCGCACCGTCGGGGCAACTGATTGCCTTCCGCGGCACTATGGAAGACTTTGACAAGAAGCATTTCGCCTCAACCAAGCCTTACCCCGAAGAGCCAAAGCAGCTTTACTGGCTATATGACATATTCTTGCATAACGACGAGCAATTGTGCCTCGACTTCAGGCGCGTGGCATCGGGACGTAAATCCCAATCGCTAAGCCCCACAAACAGGCTAATCGGCGACCACGAATTTGACGACGGCACATCAAAATATTTTATCGAAGAGGGTGCCAGCATAGAAGGCGCGACAATCAACGTCACCAACGGCCCGATATACATCGGGAAGGATGCCACGATCATGGAAGGCTCATGCATACGGGCTCCGTTTGCCGCATGCGAACACAGCCAGGTAAATATGGGCGCAAAGATATATGGAGCCACCACGCTCGGCCCTTACTGCAAAGTAGGCGGAGAGCTAAACAATGTGGTGATGATAGGCTACAGCAACAAGGCTCACGACGGCTTCCTTGGCAATGCCGTCATCGGTGAATGGTGCAATATCGGAGGCGGAACCACCGCTTCTAACTTGAAAAACGATTACACCGAAATAAAACTGTGGAACTACCCTGCCCACCGTTTCCTAAAGACCGGACTCCAATTTTGCGGATTGATAATGGGAGACCACTCAAAAGCAGGCATAAACTGCATGTTCAACACAGCAACAGTGATAGGCGTGGGAGTCAATATTCATGGCGCAGGATTCCCTCGTAATTTCGTGGCCTCATTCTCCGAAGGGTCAACGGCAGGATTCACCGACGTGTCAATGCCCAAGTTCTTCGATATCGCCAAGCGCGTCATGGCCCGCCGCCATGTAGAGCTGAGCGACATCGACAAAGAAATATTCATGGCCGTACAAGCCATAGCCGAGGGATATAAATAACGCCACCGCCAACATGCGTTTTACATGGCATCGTCGCCGCCGCATTACGCACCTGCCACAGGTGGAGCGGCGGCGATTTTTCATCTATGCGGTGGCACAATTTCCGCTCCATTAGATAGGAGCTACACGAGAATAAAATCGTATAAGCTGCGGCGGCGCGAAAAGGCCGGTGGGGGCAATGCGTGACCGACGCGCAGCAGCACTTGAATTCGCAATGGCAATCGCAATGCCGCCGTGAGTCCTGCCGCAACCGAATCCACCTCGCAAGGCGCACCAATAAAAGCACAGGCGACATCGAGCAACGCGGCAGTAAGCAAAAAACGCTGCAGACGACGGCCACATTGAATCCACCCTTCAATGTCATGCGCCGAAGCAAAAGCTGCCACGAATGGAGACGACTGCAATTTCTTCACATCGGTCCGGCTTTGTAAAGAAGCATTCAAGGCGAACGACGTTGCAGCCTTAGACACCCATGCGGGCATATTGGGGACACCTATCACATCATAGCCGATTCCATCCCGCTCCTCGTCGGCCTCACGGCGATTGTAACGAATCCATTTGCCCAACTCGCTTCGTTTTGAACGGTCACCATATATATCCTTATTTGCAGCGACTATGCCGTCGGCCACGGCATCGAACTGCGCCGTACCGCGGGCATACAATCTTACGCCGTCACAGGCGGCAAGCCTGTCGATATCGGCCTTTGGCAATTCTGTGCCGTCAAAAACGTTTCGATTTGTGTGACGCTTGTATATGGCTCCTAACAAAGGAGAAGCGACCACCGACTTTGAATGGGCAAAAGACACCGACACGCCTTTATCCACTTCGTAAACCACCGATGCTTGCATTCCATGAATTGTGGCTGCAATGCACATGTTTTCCACGGCACATCCGAGTGAAATGAACAGTTCCCTGTCAAAAGGGTCGAGAACGGGAAGCCTGCGCGACTTGTCGGGCATGACAAGTATGCAGTCGCCTTGCAGCGACTTAAAAAGCCACGGTTGAGCGTTATGCCCCGACGGGGCTGCAATGGCCGCGCTCACTATTTCTTCTACTAACTTTGAATCCATCGACACACATCAAGCATTATCGCCTGCCTCCGTCACTATAGCTGCCGACACGACGCTGCTGCGTGGTGATGGCCGGCAACGTGTCATGCAAAACCGTTTGCACCGAGTCGCCCGGCAATCCGGCCGAATCTTCCTCAGCGGCACGGTTATGCGATGCCTGTTGCTCGATGGGGAATATTCCGCTCACGCTGTCGAGGCTGTAAGTAGTCATGCGGTCGTTCGACACGAAGCCATACCCCTCTATTATACGGTCAGACTTTTCAATATGCACAAACGAGTCGGAATAAATCTCGTTTTTCCGTTGGGAGTAAAACAATTGGTTGGTAAGGATTAGCTCCCGCCTTGAGGTCTCTATATTAACATTACCGTCGAGTCTCCACAATTCCTCGCTTTTAAAATATGTTGCCGAATCGCATATGATTGACGCAACGACGTTGAACACCGAGTCAAACTGTTCGAGAAGCAAGCCCTCGGGGAAACGCCAGAATGGCTTCTCAGCCTCTTCATACATTAGCCACAACTTTGCTGTAACGCGATACTTGGTGATTCCCGAGTCGCTGACCAACGTCCGTACATCGTCGGTAGTCATCGTCGGTGTCGTCTCGGGATCGGTGGGATGCTCTACCATGCTTTTTACCTCGTCGCGACAGGCGACAAGCACCATGCAGGCCACAAAGCCGAAAAGTAAGTTCCGAGCCTTTTGCAGAGATGACGACTGCGTTTTGCGCATTATCTAATCTTATTCTGCCAGAACCACATCTCGTTGAAATTTATTCCGAGCGTTATGTTAAAATAATTCTCGGCAATCAAATTCGTCGGATATGTCTCGCGATGCTTGTATTCAAAACCTATGTTAATAATGGTCTTGCTCGATGGAGCAGGAAGGCCGAATCCGACCGAGATGCCGTAATCGCGGACATTGTTGCCACGCACCACCACATAGTCCCTGTTATAGTGGCAACCTATGCGGTATGTCATCCTTTGCAGATAATTGCCACGAGGGTTAGGCGTATATGACGCTCCGGCAGCCACTTTCCAACGATTGGCAAAAGTCACCGACTCAAAGTTTTCAAGATTCTCATACTTTGCATCAGCCCAATTTTGAAATGTATAATCAGCCGCAACCGTCAAACGGTTGTTGAAATTATAAGCTATACCGCCACCGTAGGTCGAAGGCGAAGTGAACTTGTCTTTCATCGACGCATTGCTTATGGTATCAACGTCGGATGTAACATCGTTCTGCACATCATACTTGATTGCCAACGAGTTGCCGTGGAACGACTTCTCGGGTACATATACGACACCAAGCGTCAAACTGTTGCGCTCGTCAAGGTCGATTGTATATTGCGCACCCAGTTGAATGCCCCAGTCACGGATTTCGAGGCTTCGCTCGTATAGCGACTGGGTAGTGGTTCCGCTCGTATAAGTGGCATAAGTGTCGTGGGTTATCGTTCCGAAATTATACGACACGTTGGCTCCTATGGAAAAATTGTCGAACGGCATATACGAAAGCCCCAGATACAGCATGTTTATGCCTCCCGACCCGCTGCGCGAATCGCCTCCGCTATTGTCGTTCTCAGAAACTGCTCCGAATGAATATCCCACCGAAGAATAAGGTACAAGACCTATGCTGCCGCCAACTTTCTTGCTAAGCGGGAACTGCATGGTCACATAATCGAGTCCGCCTCCGAAACTTTTACCCGAAATCCCGTTTTCGGTAGTCTTAAGCCCCGTGAAGTCAAGGCCGAAGTCGAGCAGGAAAGTAAGCGAATCGCAATGCGCATAAGATGCCGGATTCTTAACGTTAATCTGCCGCCCGTTGTTCATTGCATACCCTACTCCACCCATAGAACGCTGGGTACTCGACGAATAGTCGCTCAACGAACCGTAACCGAACATCGAGTATGGACTTGTTTCTCCGTTTTGAGCATCGGCAATGCCACAACACAGCATCACGGCGATGGCAACAAATAATAATTTATATGTTTTCATTATATGATAATATTCTATTCAATCCTATAGAAAGCAAATTATCCACGACCCTTACCTCTCGACTAAGCAACGACGCAAGGAACTTGCAGTCGCCTCCGGTAAAGAGCACTACCACACTGCCGAGCTTTGTAGCAATCCTGTCGATATAGCTCTCAATCTCCGAAACCAGCCCACCGACTACGCCGGCCCTGATGGCCGTTACCGTGTCGTGGCCAATCAATGGCACCTCGCCGGTGTAATCCACCAACGGCAAGCGACTGGTGTAATTATTTAATGCCTCAAAGCGCATGTGCAATCCCGGCGAAATGTTGCCGCCCAAGAAATGGCCGTCGGAAGATACTATGTCAAGCGTTACAGCCGTACCCGCATCCACGATAAGCACATTTTTGCCAGGCGCACACGTTGCGGCCCCCACGGCGGCGGCTATTCGGTCATGTCCGAGAGTGTGAGGCGTGTCATAGTCGATGACTACCGGCAGCGGTGTGTTCTCGTCCAAATAAACGAACCTTTTCACCTTTTTCTTCAGCAAGTCTATGATACGGCCATCGGGACGGCGCACCGACGAATAGGCGGCCGCCTTGACATCATAAGCCTTTATAATCCTTGCCAAAGCCGATATCGACAACAAGTCAAACCGCGCAACCGCAACAATGTCGTTGCCGTCAAACACCGACACCTTGGCCGAAGAATTCCCTTGATCAATAGTGAGATTCATAAATTTGTTTCTCTTGAAGCAGCCCTTAACGCACACTTCTAAAGCGCGGCATAAGCGACATACGGGGGCAAAATTACAAATTACACCGCATATTGCAGCAAGCCTTTGCTATTTTTTAGCATTCTGCGAAGTGCAATAATCGTTTTTTGACGACATGCCTCACATTAAGCACAAGGCCTCGTCACTTTTTCAATTTCTTTTTGAGTTCTTTCTTTTCCTCATAGCCTATCACGAATGCCGCGTATATTTGCAATGCGGCACCGGCAGTCAAGAATCCGAGCCAGTCATAGCCCGAAGCATAAGGGAAAAGATACATGTCATGGGAAAACTTGAAGTATGCAGCCAGGCAGTAGCAAACAGCCGAGACTGTGGATATGCGATAAAGCCTCTTTATACGCAGGTTGCTTCCGGGGTACTTGTCGAGGATGCGCACCACCAACGCAGCCACGGCTCCGACCGCAAACACATAATTGAGCCACGGCCAGTCAAACAGCAACAGGTTTAGCAACACGGGCATCATTATCATCAACATCGCCACCGAGAGTACCAACCCAAGGATTTTTGTTTTCTGCTCCATAAAAAAGATTGTAGATTCTTATTTTATATCGGTTATAAACACTTCTTCGTTGTCTCGTTTCATACCATACTGCTCGCGAGCTATCTTCTCAAGGCTTTCGGGGTCGGTATTCAACTCTGCCGCCTTGCGGGCGTAATAAGCGGCCGAATCGTTGTTGAGCTTTATCTCTTTTTCAAGTTGGGCGATACGCTCCTTGTAGCCAAGTCGCTTGACGTAGCTGTTATCTCCCCATATTATAGAAACCGTTATAGCTACCACTATCACCAACAGCGGCAGATTGCACAGCACCCTCAACCACATGGGGCTACCACCATTACCTGCATTACCGGCCATACTCGCAAGTTATTTTATGATTATGGAAACGCAAAGTAACGAATTAAATTCCAAAGCACAAAATCGCCACCACGCATTTAACACGCTTGGCAGCAGAAGATGTGCCGGCGAGCGTCACTTGCGGTCACGCAGCAAGTCGCGTATCTCGGCAAGCAGCTTAGCCTCGTCGCTTGGCTCGGGCGGCGCAGCAGGCGCTTCTTCGGCCTTCTTGCGCTGCGAGAGCTTGGCAAACAACTTCACAAACAAAAATATGCAAAAGGCTATTATAACAAAGTCGAAAGTGTTCTGGATGAAGATGCCATATTGAAGCTCCACCGCGTCTTTAACCACGTTCCCGTCGGCATCAAGCCGGGCAGGCGACAACACCCATTTAAGAGAAGTAAAATCTATGCCGCCCACAAGCATGCCGAGCAACGGCATCACCACATTATTAACAAGTGATGTCACAATTTTACCAAATGCACCGCCTATAATCACGCCGACAGCCATGTCAATCACGTTTCCACGCATGGCAAACGCCTTAAAATCCTTTAACAATTTACAATTCATCTGCTATTAAAATCTGTTGTTAACACAAGTTGCCAAAACTGTAAATCAAAATTAAGGAAATTTTTCCATTATTTCACTATGCCGCATATATTTTTTCCAAAAAATATATTACTTTTGCGGTGAACAAACAAGGGCGTGTCGCCTACATCTTTCAGTGCCGCACGCAGTTAAGAAAAGGACTGAGAAACGGCACGTTAGACCCAATAATACATGAGGCGAAGCCCCGTCAATTGGAATGAAATATATTTTAACCAAACTAATTTATAAACAATTATGACTAAAGTAGGTATTAATGGTTTCGGACGTATCGGTAGATTCGTTTTCCGTGCAGCTCAAAAAAGAGACGATATCCAAATCGTAGGTATTAACGACTTGTGCCCGGTTGACTACTTGGCTTACATGCTTAAGTATGACACAATGCACGGCGCATTCGACGGCACTATCGAAGCTGACGTTGAAAACAGCCAATTGATCGTTAACGGCCAAAAGATTCGCGTGACTGCAGAACGTAACCCGGCCGACTTGAAGTGGAACGAAGTTGAAGCTGAATACGTAGTTGAATCTACAGGTCTTTTCTTGACAAAGGAAAAAGCTCAAGCTCACATCGATGCCGGTGCAAAATACGTAGTTATGTCTGCACCTTCTAAGGACGACACCCCGATGTTTGTTTGCGGTGTTAACCAAGACGCTTACGTAAAGGGTACCCAATTCGTTTCTAACGCATCTTGCACAACCAACTGCTTGGCTCCTATTGCTAAGGTTCTTAACGACAAGTTCGGAATCGTTAACGGTTTGATGACCACCGTTCACTCTACTACTGCTACTCAAAAGACTGTTGACGGTCCTTCTATGAAAGACTGGCGCGGCGGTCGTGCTGCCAGCGGCAACATCATCCCGTCTTCTACAGGTGCTGCTAAGGCTGTAGGCAAGGTTATTCCTGAACTGAACGGCAAGTTGACTGGTATCTCGATGCGCGTTCCTACCCTCGACGTATCAGTTGTTGACTTGACTGTAAACTTGGCTAAGCCCGCTACTAAGGCCGACATCTGCGCTGCAATGAAGGAAGCTTCTGAAGGCGAATTGAAGGGTGTACTTGGCTATACCGAAGATGCAGTTGTTTCTTCTGACTTCTTGGGTTGCACTCTTACTTCTATCTTCGACGCTAACGCAGGCGTTTACTTGACCGACACTTTCGTTAAGGTTGTATCTTGGTACGACAACGAAATCGGTTACTCTAACAAGGTTCTCGA
>CALUNI010000102.1 GCA_944321905.1 uncultured Muribaculaceae bacterium
AAAAGTAATTTTTAATAAGCAAAAAGAACTAAGATGCCTACAATTCAGCAATTAGTAAGAAAAGGCCGTGTATCGCTTGTTGACAAGAGCAAGTCGCCCGCATTGGATTCATGCCCGCAACGCCGTGGCGTGTGCGTGCGCGTTTACACCACTACGCCTAAGAAGCCTAACTCGGCAATGCGCAAGGTGGCTCGTGTGAGATTGACCAACGGAAAAGAGGTTAACTCTTATATCCCGGGCGAAGGTCACAACCTGCAAGAGCACTCTATCGTTTTGGTTAGAGGTGGTCGTGTGAAGGATCTTCCGGGTGTACGTTATCACATCGTCCGCGGAACTCTTGATACCGCAGGTGTGGCAAGCCGCACTCAGCGTCGCTCCAAGTATGGTGCAAAGCGTCCTAAGGCAGCTAAGAAGTAATTAGCTCGGCCTCAAGTAGAAAAGTGACACTGCCGCTTACTTAAAAAACAAACAAAAACGTTGCGCCGCGTCGGCTGAAACGAACGGGAGCGCGACAACGATTAGAACAAGTATCAAACTTAGTTTTTGGTTTATTGGAATTGGTAATTACGGTTGAGTAAATGGAGCATTGGAGAATGCCCGTTGAAGATGTAAGACAACAAACAGCCAAGCGAACAAAAACGCAATTTTTTTAATTGAAATGAGAAAGGCAAAACCAAAGAAGAGGATCGTATTGCCAGATCCTGTGTTCAGTGATGTAAGAGTTTCTAAATTCGTTAATCACTTGATGTATGACGGTAAAAAGAACACGTCGTATAAGATTTTCTATACCGCGCTCGATATAGTAAAGAAAAAGATGCCTAACGAGGAAAAGAGCGCCCTCGAGATTTGGAACAAGGCTTTGGAAAACATCACGCCTCAAGTGGAAGTTAAGTCTCGCCGTGTGGGCGGTGCAACTTTCCAGGTTCCTACCGAAATTCGTCCCGACCGCAAAGAGTCGTTGTCAATGAAGAATCTTATTGCATATGCGCGCAAACGTGGCGGCAAGACCATGGCCGACAAGTTGGCGTCGGAAATCGTCGATGCTTATAACGAGCAAGGCGGCGCATTCAAGCGCAAGGAGGACATGCACCGCATGGCCGAGGCTAACCGTGCATTCGCTCACTTTAGGTTTTAATAATCGAGAATTTAGACAATAAAAGATGGCTACAACTGACGCACAATTAGTTTTAACACGTAACATCGGCATCATGGCTCACATCGATGCCGGTAAGACCACTACTTCCGAGCGTATTTTGTTCTACACCGGTCTGACCCACAAGATTGGCGAGGTTCACGACGGTGCAGCAACAATGGACTGGATGGAGCAGGAGCAGGAACGCGGTATCACAATTACTTCGGCCGCTACCACTACATTCTGGAACTATGGCGGGAAAAGGTATAAGATTAACTTGATTGACACCCCGGGACACGTTGACTTCACCGTGGAAGTGGAGCGTTCGCTGCGTGTGCTTGACGGTGCCATTGCTACTTTCTGCGCCGTTGGTGGCGTAGAACCGCAGTCTGAGACTGTTTGGCGCCAAGCCGACAAATATAACGTGCCTCGTATCGGTTATGTCAACAAGATGGACCGTTCGGGCGCAAACTTCTTTGAGGTAGTGCGCCAGATGAAGGAGATACTTGGCGCTAATCCGTGTCCTATCCAAGTGCCAATCGGCGCAGAGGAGACTTTCAAGGGCGTTGTTGACTTGATTTCGATGGAATCGCTCATCTGGCACGATGAGACTATGGGTGCCGAATATACCCGTGGCCCCATCCCCGAAAACATGCTTGCCGAGTGCGAGGAATGGCGCGACAAGATGCTTGAAAGCATCGCCGAATTCGACGACGACTTGATGACAAAGTATTTCGACGACCCATCGACCATTACTCCCGAAGAGATAAAGCGCGCCTTGCGTGCTGCCACGCTGAAGATGAGCATCGTGCCGATGCTTTGCGGTAGCTCGTTCAAGAACAAGGGTGTGCAGACGCTGCTCGATGCAGTTTGTGCTTACTTGCCGAGTCCCGAGGATACTTCCGAAGTGGTAGGTCACGCAATCGATGATCCCGATACTGTGGTGACTCGCAAGCCTTTGTTTGAAGAGCCCATGTGCGCCCTTGCATTCAAGATTGCGACCGACCCCTACGTAGGCCGTCTCGTATTCTTCCGCGTATATTCGGGCAAAATCGACGCAGGCAGCTACGTGCTCAATTCGCGTTCGGGCAAGAAAGAGCGTATCTCTCGCTTGTTCCAGATGCACTCCAATAAGCAGAACCCGATGGAAACTATCGGTTGCGGCGATATAGGCGCAGGCGTTGGTTTCAAGGATATCCGCACCGGTGATACTTTGTGCGACGAAAACCACCCGATCGTGCTTGAGGCTATGGACTTCCCCGAGCCGGTTATCGGTATTGCCGTAGAGCCGAAGACTCAGAAAGACCTCGACAAGCTCGGCGTAGGCTTGCAGAAGCTTGCAGAAGAAGACCCGACTTTCCGTGTTGCCACCAACGAAGAGACCGGCCAAACCGTAATCAGCGGTATGGGCGAGCTTCACTTGGATATCATCATCGACCGCTTGCGTCGTGAATTCAAGGTTGAGTGCAACCAAGGCCGTCCTCAAGTAACATATAAGGAAGCAATCACCAAGCCGGTTGAATTGCGCGAAGTGTTCAAGAAGCAGACCGGTGGTCGCGGTAAGTTTGCCGACATCATCGTGCGCGTTGAGCCGGTTGACGAGGGCTTCGAAGGCGGCTTGCAGTTCGTTGACGAAGTGAAGGGCGGTAACATTCCAAAGGAATTCATCCCTGCCATCCAGAAAGGTTTCACTTCGGCTATGAAGAACGGCGTGCTTGCCGGTTTCCCGGTTGAGCATCTCAAGGTGACGGTACTCGACGGTTCGTTCCACCCTGTTGACTCTGACCAGTTGTCGTTCGAGCTCTGCGCCATCCAGGCGTTCAAGAAGGCTTGCGAACAGGCAAGGCCGGTGTTGCTCGAACCTATCATGAAGGTTGAAGTAGTGACTCCCGAAGAAAGCATGGGTGATGTGATTGGCGACCTTAACAAGCGTCGCGGACAGGTAGAAGCTATGGAATCGAGCCGCAGCGGTGCCCGCATCGTTAAGGCCAAGGCTCCGCTTGCCGAGATGTTTGGTTACGTTACTGCGTTGCGTACCATTACTTCGGGTCGTGCAACTTCTACGATGTCGTTCTCTCACTATGCCGAAGTCAGCACTTCCATAGCAAAACAAGTGTTGACCGAGTGCAACGGGCGTGTTGACCTATTGAAATAAAATTATCATCATATAAAGATATGAATCAAAAAATCAGAATCAAATTGAAATCTTACGATCACAACTTGGTTGATAAGTCGGCCGAGCGTATCGTTAAGACTGTGAAAGCAACCGGAGCTGTTGTTAGCGGTCCGATTCCATTGCCAACGCATAAGAGGATTTTCACCGTTAACCGTTCGACTTTCGTTAACAAGAAATCGCGCGAACAGTTCCAATTGTCGTCGTTCAAGCGCCTTATCGACATTTACAACAGCACCGCCAAGACCGTGGACGCTCTCATGAAGCTCGAATTGCCGAGTGGCGTGGCTGTGGAAATAAAGGTGTAATACCGGCGACGGCTCACTTTAGAGATTAAAACATTAAGAGAAACATTTAAATTAAGAGAAATGCCAGGATTATTAGGAAAGAAAATCGGAATGACATCCGTGTTCAGTGCCGACGGTAAATGCATACCGTGCACTGTTATCGAAGTAGGTCCTTGTGTAGTTACTCAGGTTAAGACTTTGGAGAAGGATGGTTATGAGGCTCTCCAGCTCGGTTTCGTCGATAAGAAGGAGAAGCACACCACCAAGCCCATGCAAGGGCACTTCAAGAAAGCCGGCGTGGCTCCGCAACGACACTTGGCCGAGTTCAAAGGTTTCGAAGGCGAGTACAAATTAGGCGATAAGATAACCGTAGATTTGTTTGCCGGTGCAGAATTCGTGGACGTCATAGGCACGTCCAAAGGACACGGTTTCCAAGGTGTCGTTAAGCGTCACGGCTTCGGCGGTGTCGGCCAATCGACTCACGGACAGGACGACCGCTTGCGCGCTCCGGGTTCTATCGGTGCTTGTTCTTACCCTGCAAAGGTGTTCAAGGGCATGCGCATGGCAGGACAAATGGGTAACGAGCGTGTGACGGTGCAAAATCTACAAGTTGTAAAGGTTATGCCGGAAACCAACCTTTTGGTAATCAAGGGGTCTGTTCCGGGCTATAAAGGTTCAATCGTATTAATTGAGAAATAATGGAACTCGCAGTATATAATATAAAAGGAGAAGATACCGGCAAGAAGGTGACGCTCAACGATGAAGTTTTCGCCATCGAGAACCCCAATCAGCACGTTATCTACCTTGCTGTGAAGCAGTATCTTGCCAACAAGCGTCAAGGTACGCACAAGGCAAAGGAGAGAAGCGAAGTGTCGGGTAGTACTCGCAAGCTCGGTCGCCAAAAGGGTGGCGGCGGTGCCCGCCGAGGCGATATCAACTCGCCGCTGTTGACCGGTGGTGGCCGCGTGTTTGGTCCGCGTCCTCGCGACTATCGTTTCAAGCTTAACAAGAAGACCAAGGCGTTGGCTCGTCGTTCGGCTCTTACGCTCAAGGCTGCCGACAACGAGATTCTGGTAATCGAGGACTTCGCATTCGAAGCACCCAAGACAAAAGATTTCATAAATATTGCTAATAATCTCAAAATTAGCGGCAAGAAGTCAACTTGGGTTTTAGCAGACCAGAATAAAAACGTATATTTGTCGGCTCGAAACATCGAGGGTGTGAAAATAGCAACTGCATCTGACTTAAATACTTATGTAATCCTTGACAACAAGGTACTGGTATTGAGCGAGAGTGCAGTTCCGGTTGTGAACGAATTTTAACTTACGGGAGGCATAGACAATGGACATAATGATATTACCGGTAGTCACTGAAAAGGCCAACAACCTCAGTGCAAAGAGAAACCAGTTTACGTTTAAGGTTTCTCCCAAGGCCGATAAGGCACAAATCAAGAGCCTTGTGGAAGACCTTTACGGGGTTAAAGTCGTTTCGGTCAACACGATGATTTACAGAGGCAAGAGGAAGAATCGCTACACTAAGGGTGGCCTTATCAAGGGTCGCACTAACTCTTTCAAGAAGGCTATTGTGACACTTGCCGAGGGCGACACTATTGATTTTTATAGCAACATACAATAAAAAATGGCAGTAAGGAAATTTAAGCCCACAACACCGGGGCAGAGACACAAGGTTATTGGTGTATTCAGCGACATTACTACACGTACACCAGAGAAATCTCTTACGGTCGGAAAGAAATCGACGGGTGGCCGCAACAACGAAGGCCACCGCACGATGCGCTACATGGGCGGGGGCCACAAGCGCAAATACCGCATCATCGACTTTAAGAGGAACAAGGACGGTGTGCCGGCAAAGGTAAAGCAAATCGAGTACGACCCCAACCGCTCGGCTCGCATCGCATTGCTTTATTATGTTGACGGAGCAAAGGCTTACATAATCGCACCCAACGGTCTGGAAGTTGGCGCTACGGTAGTAAGTGGCAAGGACGTGGCACCCGAAATCGGCAACGCCCTTCCTCTTAGCAGCATACCTGTTGGTACTTTAATTCACAACATCGAATTGCGACCCGGGCAGGGTGCGTCGATGGCACGCAGTGCCGGAACGTTCGCCCAACTCGTGTCACGCGAAGGCGACTATGCAATTGTCAAATTACCTTCGGGCGAAACTCGCAAGATTCTTGCTGCATGCAAGGCTACGGTAGGCGTAGTAGGAAACAGCGACCACGCGCTTGAGCGTTCGGGCAAGGCAGGCCGCAGCCGTTGGCTCGGTCGTCGTCCGCACAACCGCGGCGTGGTAATGAACCCTGTCGATCACCCAATGGGTGGTGGTGAAGGCCGTCAATCGGGAGGTCATCCTCGTTCACGCAAGGGCTTGTATGCAAAGGGCTTGAAGACTCGCTCGCCGAAGAAGCTGTCTTCTAAATACATTATCGAAAGAAGGAAAAAGTAATTTGATTAATTAAGTAATTATGAGTCGATCATTAAAAAAAGGCCCATATATCAGTGTAAAGCTGGAAAAGAAAGTCGCCGAAATGGAAAAGAGCGGCAAGAAGCAGGTTATAAAGACTTGGTCGCGCGCCTCTATGATTTCTCCCGATTTCGTGGGACACACTTTCGCAGTTCACAATGGTAACAAGTTTATTCCCGTGTATGTTACTGAAAACATGGTAGGTCACAAGTTGGGCGAGTTTGCGCTCACCCGCACCTTCCGCGGACACTCAGGCAACAAGAAGAAATAAGCAAGGGCCTAACGGGAAGCAATAAATTGAAAAAGAATTAAGAACAATGGGTAAAAGAAAAAGAATAGCAGCCGAAGCAATCAAGGCAGAACGCAGCACTCAGTGCTTCGCAAAATTGAGGAATGTCCCCTCTTCGCCCCGCAAGATGCGCTACGTTGTTGACCTGGTGCGCGGCGTGGAAGTCTTCAAGGCTTTAGGTATCCTGCATTTCACCAAGAAGGCTCCGGCCTTGAAAGTGGAGAAACTGCTCCGCTCGGCCATTGCCAACTGGGAACAGAAGAATGGACGCAAGGCAGAGAATAACGAGTTGTACATAAAGACAATCTTTGTTGATTGTGCTCCCATGTTGAAACGTTTGCGCACTGCACCGCAAGGTCGTGGATACCGTATCCGCAAACGCTCTAACCATGTGACATTGTACGTAGATACTATCCAAAAAACTAACGCAGTAGAGAACGCTTAATATGGGACAAAAAGTTAATCCTATCAGCAACCGCTTGGGTATTATCCGCGGTTGGGACTCAAACTGGTACTTCGGAAGGAATTACGGCGACACCTTGCTTGAAGACAGCAAGATAAGGAACTACCTGAACACTCGCCTGGCCAAAGCCAGCGTGTCGCGCATCGTCATCGAGCGCACCTTGAAGTTGGTGACAATCACCGTGTGCACCTCGCGCCCGGGTATCATCATCGGCAAGGGCGGTGCCGAAGTCGATAAGCTCAAAGAAGAATTGAAGAAAGTCACCGACAAGGATGTTCAAATCAACATCCACGAGGTGAAGCGTCCCGAACTCGATGCCGAAATCGTGGCAACCAACATCGCCCGCCAAATCGAAGGCAAGATTGCCTACCGCCGCGCCGTGAAGATGGCAGTGGCCGGCACCATGAGGGCCGGGGCAGAGGGTATCAAGGTGCAGGTTAGCGGCCGCCTCAACGGCGCCGAGATGGCTCGCTCCGAGATGTTCAAGGAAGGCCGCACGCCGCTGCACACGTTCCGTGCCGACATCGACTATGCGCTCGTGGAGGCTCACACCAAGGTGGGCGTGGTCGGCGTTAAGGTGTGGATATGCCGTGGCGAAGTTTACGGCAAGCGCGACCTGGCTCCGCAGTTCACCTCGAATGCCAAGGAAAACCGCAATGGCGGCAACGCCGGTGGGCAGCGCCGTGGCGGGTTCCGTAACAAGAAGAACAATCGTTAAACGCCATTTGAAATTGTAAGAGACAACAATGTTACAGCCTAAGAAAGTTAAATACAGGAGACCCCAAAAGGGGGTGAGCAAGGGTTTCGCGCACCGCGGCTACGAGCTTGCCCACGGGTCGTTCGGAATAAAGACGCTTCAGACGAAGTGGATTACCGCTCGCCAAATCGAGGCTGCCCGTGTGGCCGTTACTCGTTACATGCAGCGTGAAGGTCAAATATGGATTAGGATTTTCCCCGACAAGCCAATCACAAGGAAGCCTGCCGACGTGCGTATGGGTAAAGGTAAAGGTGCGCCCGAAGGCTTCGTGGCACCTGTCACCCCGGGTCGCATCCTCATCGAGGTTGACGGCGTAAGCTACGACGTGGCAAAGGAAGCTTTGCGCCTTGCGGCACAAAAGCTGCCTGTGACCACCAAGTTTGTCGTTCGTCGTGATTATGATGAATCTCAAAACGTGTAATTTTTGCAGTATTTAGGTTATGAAGAAGGAAGAAATAAAGGAACTGAGCGACAAGGAACTGAAGGATCGCTTGGATGCAATGGAGCGCGAATATCTCCAAATGAAGATGAACCATTCTATCAGCCCTCTTGACAGTCCTGCAAAGATTACTCACCAGAGGAAGATGATTGCGAGAATTAAAACCGAATTACGCGCCCGCGAGCTAAAGATTAAGTAATCGTAAGTGAGGTTATGGAAGAAAAGAAGAGAAATTTAAGAAAGGAAAGGGTCGGCATCGTAACCAGCAACAAGGCAGAGAAGACCATCACGGTGACTGTCAAGTGGAAGGAGAAGCACCCTATATATGGTAAATTCGTTAACAAGTCGAAGAAGTACCATGCCCATGACGAGAAGAACGAATGCAGCATCGGCGACAAGGTGCGCTTGATGGAAACTCGTCCGCTGAGCAAAACCAAGAGATGGAGATTAGTAGAAATAATCGAAAAAGTTAAGTAATTATGATACAGACTGAAAGCCGATTAACAGTTGCAGATAACAGTGGAGCTAAGGAAGTACTGTGCATCAGGGTTCTTGGTGGCACGGGACGCCGTTACGCCTCGCTCGGAGATGTGATTGTCGTTACAGTGAAGAGCGCAATCCCCTCGTCGGACGTGAAGAAAGGTACTGTATCGAAAGCTGTGATAGTTAGAACTAA
>CALUNI010000103.1 GCA_944321905.1 uncultured Muribaculaceae bacterium
GAAATTATGGTTGTCGTATTATATTGCTCCAAATAACGTAACGATAGATTACGCATTATTTTCCCCATCCAACTTTCTAGCTTGTTAGGAGACCGTAATGAATGGATAGATGACATGATAACAATAAAACCGTCATGTAAGATGTCCTGAGCTGCCTGTCTGTTTGTAACATAATATGAGCAAATCTTCAGCATTTTATCGGCATAGGTCTTGTAGAGCAAACCCAAAGCCTGCTCATTTCCTTTTTTGCATACCTCTACAAGTTCCTTATTATTCATGTCACATTGATGATTTCATATTTATATATGATATGATTAAATCAGAAAGACTGCATATTTAATGTACAATTAATGTTTTTTAATAAATCGGATTGGCTACATGCTTAAAAGAACGTTTTGAAAATTCTTTCCTTTTTATATCTTTGCCTCGGACAATAAAGAGTTACCTAAACAAGCAAAGCGATGCAGACCACGGCAATTAAGACGGTTGCCAACTCATTACCCGAAAATGAGGTAATTCTTCTAACTCTCTTGATTTCAAAGAGGTATATCCCTTATACAGATTTATGACAAATATTTTACTATCTTTAGGCAACTGCTACCGAAGTTAAAAAGTAAGATTGCGGCTGCAGA
Source organism: uncultured Muribaculaceae bacterium (assembly GCA_944321905.1). Taxonomy (GTDB): domain Bacteria; phylum Bacteroidota; class Bacteroidia; order Bacteroidales; family Muribaculaceae; genus Avimuribaculum. The sequence continues at coordinate 633 of CALUNI010000103.1, forward strand.
GCTGCCGAACCATGCTTAACCTCGCGGTGGAGCTGCCGACAGGGAGCGAAACCCGAGGACAACACCTCACCTCGCAGCACACGGCTTCGGAGATGCCGAACAAGAGTCTGTGACCTGCAATCACTGTTTAGTGCAGCATCTCCGAAGCCATCACTGTATTTGCACTACAGCAAGTTTTTTCAAAACAGACCCTAAAAAAACTTGCGTGATACAATCAACTCATGTGCATAGGAAGCGGGCGACTTGAATCATCTTACAGTTCAAGTCGCCCGCTTCCCACGTGTCGGATAAAATTATTCCTTGATAAGGCTCATACCAATGCGCAAAGCCTCTTCGTTCATCGGTATCAAGTGATGATGACGCTCGGGAAGCGTCTTCTTCAAGGCCTTGAGTACGCTCTCAACCGAAACCATCGGTTTCACCTTGAGCAGTGCCCCAAGCACTATCATGTTGAACGCCTTGGCATTTTTCAATTCAAAAGTTGCTTCCATAGCCTCGATTTTGTAAATGCGTATGTCGGTGCGGGTTGATGGCGTGTGTATGCCGTAATTGTCATATATCAGCACGCCGCCGGGCTTTACTTTGTCGGCAAACTTGTCGAGACTTTGCTGATTTAGCACCACTGCCACATCATAAGTGTTCAATACCGGCGAACTGATGCGCGTATCGCTCAATATTACCGTCACGTTGGCCGTGCCGCCACGCTGCTCCGGTCCGTAAGAAGGCATCCAAGTGACCTCCTTGTCTTCCATTAACCCGGAATAAGCCAGTATCTTACCCATAGAGAGGACACCTTGTCCGCCAAAGCCTGCTATTACTATTTCTTCTTTCATAATCTGTGTCTTTTATTCGTTCTTTAGGTCTCCAATGGGATATTTCTTAAACATGTTTTCTTCCATCCACTTGTTGGCATCGGCCGGCGTCATCTTCCACCCCGAGTTGCAAGTGCTCACGATTTCCACAACCGAAGTGCCTTTTCCATGCATGCTGTTTTCAAATGCCTTGCGTATGGCAGCCTTGGCCTTCCGCACGGCTGCCGGAGTCTCCACGCTTTGGCGTGTAACATAGCATGTGCCGTCGAGCTGCGCCATGAGACCTGTTATTGCCAACGGATAACCGTTTAAATCGGCACGCCGCCCATAAGGCGTTGTCGAAGTCTTCATGCCGAGCAACGTGGTTGGAGCCATTTGGCCGCCGGTCATTCCATATATTGCATTATTGATAAATATCATTGCAATGTTCTCGCCGCGGTTTGCAGCATGAAGCGATTCGGCCGTGCCTATGGCCGCCATGTCGCCGTCGCCCTGATATGTGAACACGAGCTTGTCGGGCTGAAGCCGCTTGGCTGCCGTGGCAAGAGCCGGAGCCCTGCCGTGGGGAGCTTCAATCCAGTCCACGTCGATATAGTTGTATGCGAAGACTGCACACCCCACCGGTGCTATGCCTATCGCAATCTCGGCGGCTCCCATTTCTTCAATAACCTCGGCAACCAGTTTATGAACCACGCCATGGCTGCAACCGGGGCAATAGTGCATATGCGTGTCGTTGAGAAGTGCCGGTTTCTTGTAAACCCGATTCTCGGGCTTAATTATATCTTGAACATCCATATGTTTATCCTCCATAATCTTGTTATTTCACGATTGCAAATTGGTTCTTCAAGGCATCAAGCACTTCCTCGGGAGTGGGAACAATGCCGCCAAGCCGCCCATAATGCTTCACCTCAACGTTACACTCGACCGCGAGCTTGACATCCTCTATCATTTGGCCAGCCGACAGTTCCACCACCATTATTCCCTTGGCACCTTTTGCAGCTTCCTTAATCTGCTCTGCCGGGAACGGCCACAGCGTAATGGGGCGCAACAGGCCTATTTTAATGCCTTCCTCCTCGGCCATTTCCATCACCTTCTGACAAATGCGAGCCATACTGCCAAATGCCACAAACAGATAGTCACACCCATCGGTGTTGATAGCCTCGTAACGCACCTCGTTTTTTTCTATTTCGCGGTAAGTCCTCTGGAATCGCAAGTTGTTTTGTTCCATGATTTCGTCAACGAGTTCAAGCGAGGTTACGACATTGCGTTTGCGCATATCTTTCCTGCCATTGATCGCCCACGGACACTGCAGGCGCACCTGTTCCTCGGTTCTGCGAGGACGAGGCTCGGGGAGCACCACTTTCTCCATCATCTGGCCTACAAGCCCGTCGGCAAGCAACATTGCGGGAGTCCGATACTTGAAAGCCAGATCCCAACCAAGCCACATGAAGTCGCACATCTCCTGCACGCTGCTCGGGGCAAGCACTATGAGATGGTAATCGCCATGCCCGCCACCTTTGACAGCTTGAAAATAATCGGCTTGCGACGGATGAATCGTACCGAGTCCGGGGCCGCCTCTCATCACATTGACAATAAGTGCCGGCACCTCGCTTGCCGCTATATATGAAATACCTTCTTGCATGAGGCTTATGCCCGGACTTGACGACGACGTGAACACTACCTTGCCACATGCCGCACCGCCATACACCATGTTGATTGCGGCCAACTCGCTCTCGGCCTGCAAAACGACCATGCCTGTCGTTTCCCATGGCCTCTGTTCTTCAAGCACCTCAAGCACTTCCGACTGCGGAGTAATCGGGTATCCAAAGTAGCCGTCTGCCCCATAACGTATCGCGGCATGAGCCAGTGCCTCGTTGCCTTTCATTAACCTTACTTCTTCCATATCTTAATGTAAGCCCTTGTTTTTGTTAGTTATTAACTATTCATCAACTTTAACTCTATACACCTCGATGCAGGCATCGGGACACACCAACGCACAGCTGCTGCACCCTATGCATTTATCGGGCGCACTCATATATGCAAAGTGATATCCACGGTTATTTACTTCCTTTGGTTGGAGTGATAATACCTTTGCAGGACACGCCACGACGCACAGGTTGCAACCCTTGCACCGCTCGGTGTTTACAGTTACTGCTCCTCTTATCTTTGCCATAGTAATTATGTCATTTAGTTTATGACAAATTTAAAAAATAATTTAATCTCCGCAACTTGGTTAACTAAAGATTAACCTTTGGCACAATTCATGCGTAATTGTGCCGAATACGACGTAATCTTTTAATCATCAAACACATAATTAAGGAAATCGTTGAAGGGTTTCATATACTTGAAATCTTCGGCGGCGCGCGCCACCCAGTCGCCGGCTGTAAAGTAATCGTCATCAACAGGCATGGACACAAGATATTCTTTCATCTTTAAATATTCGCCATAAGGGCTGTTCTTGTCAAAGCCCTTGGGCATCGACTTCAGGCTGTCGCCGGTCAATCGGTAACGCTTCTTAAATTCCACATTGTTGACCACCGACAGGAATTCGTCGATGTTGTCTTCCACTTCATGGCGCAGCCTCGTTAGCAACGGCATATCGGGACACCATATCCCGCCGTGCAAGCCGCTGTCGCCCGGCTGCATGTGCAAATAATAGCAACCCTTAAGCGTCTTGCGGCCTCCCTTGGCAATAACTGCCGAGAAATATATTTTATAAGGCTGTTTATTGGGGCTGAAACGTATGTCGCGATATATGCGATACGCACACTCTTTGGCATCCACGCCTTTTAGCGTTTCGTCATATTCCGACATCAAATTTATCAGTCTCTGTATGTCGTTAAGCCATAAAGCCCGCAACTCGTCAAATTCAGCCTTGTTGCCGTGAAACCACTCGCGATTGTTATTCATGGCCAATCTGCCTAAGAAGTCAAACAACCGACCTACATATGCATTATCTTCCATAGTCATACCATATTTCATATCTCTACAAATTTAACAAATACTCGTGAATCTCGCCATTGAAATCGCCATGAAAATAATCAGCCACACACATGCTTTAACTTACCCGTCAAAAGAGTGTCTGATAAATTACTGCGTTGCAAAAAATTGTGTAATTTTGCCAGTGTCAAGAGTCTGTTTTTAACTTCACACTAAACGATAAGCCTAAATATTGCAGAACTAATACAAGCTCTTGATGATGCACACACTAATTTCAAATGACAATACATGGCCATACCCAAGTTTGAAGATTTTCTGTACCCGTTTCTTTACAAGCTAAAAGACAAGGATCTGGTTAGCACACAAGAGATGAAAGAGTTCTTCATAGAACATTTCAATCTTTCTGATGAAGACTGTACGCTCAAGACAAAAAGTGGAGCCGTTTCGCAACTCAGCGACCGAATTGGTTGGTCGCGCCAATGGCTGCGCCGTGCTTTATTTATAGAAATTCCACAAAGGGGCTTCTATAAGATTACACAACGGGGGTATGATTACCTAAAAAGTCATACCACCCTGCGACAATCAGATTTAATGAAATATCCCGAATATGCCGAATACGCTAATTCATCAACATGCACCAATAAAAAACCGAAATCTAAAAACGACGAGAATATCGACATAACAGGACAAACGCCAACCGAACAATTGGAAAATGCGTATCAGATTATCGTTAAAGACTTGGCTGCCGACTTGCTGCAAAGAGTTTTAGAAAAAACGCCCCAGTTCTTCGAACGCTTGGTGTTAGACTTGCTGCTTAAAATGGGGTATGGAGATTCTTTATCCGATGCCGGCATGGTTACCAAATTCTCTCACGACGATGGCATAGACGGCATAATCAAAGAAGACAAACTTGGATTGGACAAAATTTACATTCAAGCAAAACGTTATGCCACATCGAATATGATAGGCAAGCCCCAAATACAGCAATTCGTAGGTGCTCTTGATGAGCAGAAGGCAAATAAAGGGGTCTTTATAACCACAAGTTCCTACAGCTCAGAAGCGCGTAAGTACGCCGAAGAAAAAGCAAGCAAGAAGATTGTCTTAATCGATGGACGGGAGCTTGCAAGATACATGATTGAGTATAATGTGGGAGTAAGTTTGAAACGAGCATATGAAGTAAAACGCATAGACTCAGACTATTTTGAAGACGACAACAATGAATGAGACAATGCAACCTGCTTAATTCTACTCATACACAAACGGATTACGACACACGACTACAAAATGCCAATAATATAGGCGACACATGCCAATAAGTATATTTTGCACAAGCCGTTGCACGTTATCGCTTGCAAAATCGGCAGGCATGGCTTATTTTTGTATATGAATAAAATGTCGTTTATGGAAGAAAATGCAAAAAGGCCATATACATTCGACCGGGTGGTAAGACTCGTCATTACCATTGCGTGCGTAGTCGCTGCTTTATGGCTGTTCAATTATTTGCGCGGTGTGCTGATTCCTTTCCTTGTGGCATGCTTCATTGCTTATATGCTCAACCCCTTCGTCGAATGGAATTGCAGATTGCTTAAGCTCAAAGGCCGGGCGTTGGCAACGATACTTACTATAGTCGAGGTGTCGGTTGTTATTGGTTTGGCATTATGGCTTCTGATTCCATACGTGTATGCCGAGTGCGAAGCCATGGTGGGCATGTTCAAGGCTTATGCCGAGGCAAAATTCGACGTTCCATACCTGCCCAAGGCCATTCACGACTTTATAATTGAAAACATCAATCAACTGACTTCGCTATTCACCCGTGAAGAATGGATTAACCTGTTCAAGAGCGCGGCAAGCAACGCATGGTCGTTTCTTGGCGACACGCTGAGCTTGATAGTGGGCATAGCAAGTTGGTTCATAGTACTGCTATACGTGGTGTTTATCCTCATCGACTACGACAAGATGGTGACAAGCTTCAAGAGCATAGTGCCGCCTCAATATAAAAGCAGGGTTTTCAAAATATTCGGCGATGTCAAATCAAGCATGAACCGCTACTTCCGCGGCCAAGCCTTGGTATCGTTTTTTGTAGGCATATCATTCTGCATCGGCTTTTGGCTGATTGACCTGCCCATGGCAATTGTCTTAGGAATGTTTATCGGACTGCTCAACATGGTGCCATACCTACAGCTCATTTCCATTCCCATTGCAGCCATGTTGTGCCTCGTAAGCACTGTATCGTCGGGAGCCGATTTTTGGGAAATGTTTGGCCTGGCGATACTGGTATATTGCATATCGCAAGTCATTCAAGACCTAATATTGATTCCCAAAATAATGGGCAAATACATGGGACTGAATCCGGCTATAATATTCTTGTCGCTTTCCATATGGGGAGCATTACTCGGATTTGTGGGACTGATAATCGCAGTGCCACTCACCACCCTACTGCTCGCCTATTATGAAAAATACATCGACCACCGTGACTCTATGCACAAGATGCCTCACACGGCTGAGCACGACAAAAAAATCCTCGGCAAATAATGCATCGGAATATGTTTCAATGCGCCGGGGCAAAGTGGCATTCAGTCTCGGCGCATAATAATTTTTAATTGAAGTTTCTAAAACTTTGCAAGATTTAAGCAGTCTCTTAGTAATTTTGCCGTGACGCTTATATTGAAATAAAATATGGATTTCGACAACCGACTTTTTGAAGATACTATCTGTGCCATCTCCACGGCTCCGGGATGCGGAGGAATAGCCGTGGTGCGCGTCAGCGGGCGCGATGCCATGGCAATAGTGGCTCGCTGTTGGAAAGGTGCCGACATCGACAAGATGACGAGCCACACAGCCCACTTAGGCCACATCATAGACACCGACGGAACGATACTCGACGAAGTGGTACTGATTCCTTTTCGTGCGCCTCGCTCGTTTACGGGAGAGGACGTGATTGAAATTTCATGCCACGGCTCGACGTGGATTCAGCAAGAGCTGTTAAACGTACTCATATCATGCGGCTGCCGCATAGCGACAGCAGGCGAATTTACCCGGCGGGCTTTTGCCAACGGCCGGATGGACCTGTCGCAAGCCGAGGCCGTTGCCGATGTCATAGCATCTTCTTCGCGTGCGGCACACCGCATAGCCATGAGCCAGATGCGTGGCGCATTCAGCCGTAAAATCGGCGAATTGCGCGACAGCCTGCTCGAATTTGTTTCATTAATGGAACTCGAACTCGATTTCAGCGAAGAAGAAGTGGAATTTGCCGACCGTTCTCACCTGTTGAAACTTGCCACGAACATTCGCAACGTGATAATGCATCTCGCCGATTCATTTGCCATGGGCAACGCCATTAAAAATGGCGTGCCGGTGGCCATAGTAGGGGAAACGAATGCGGGAAAATCTACATTGCTGAACCTGCTGCTCGGAGACGACCGAGCCATCGTAAGCGACATTCACGGGACCACTCGCGACGTGATTGAAGACACCATTACAATCGACGGCGTGCTGTACCGCTTCATCGACACGGCAGGCATACGCGACACAACCGACCACATTGAATCGCTCGGAATCGAACGCACATTCCGCAAACTCGACGACGCGGCTATAGTGTTATGGATAATCGACGGGACTGCGCCCGTTTCCGACATGGCAGCCATATCGGGCAAGATTATTCCACGCTGCACCGGCAAGTCGCTCATCGCTGTGATAAACAAAGACGACTCGTTAGACGAGTCACAACGCGCCACCATCACGCACGAGCTACAAAAGCTAATACCGGGCAACGGGCACATAATAAACATTTCGGCCCGGCAGCATACCAATATTGGCAACCTGCTCAACTTATTACGTCAAGCAGCATCGCTGCCCGAAAACGACACAAACGAAGTAGTCGTAACCAATGCCAGACACTATGAAGCATTGTACAATGCCGGACAAGCCATCACCCGAGCCATCGACGGGCTGCAACAAGGAATAAGTGGAGATTTCATAAGTCAAGACATCCGGGAATGCATGCACTACTTGGGCGAAATTACCGGCGAAATTACCACCACCGACATCCTCACCCAAATCTTCTCCCACTTCTGCATCGGCAAGTAAATACCTGATTATCAAATAGTTAAATTGATTATAATCAATTAATATGGCGCTCTTTACGGGCGCCTTTTTTGTTGCTCAAGTA